>NZ_CP092483.1:925625-1234166 GCF_022429625.1 Devosia lacusdianchii
TCGAACCGGCCGCTGCGATTGGACTGCGCTCCGCGACCGCGAATGCGATCAGGATCCAGCAGCTCGCGCCGCGCCAGATCGGCGTCGCGACTGCGGCTGAGTTTTTCCAGAGCTTCGAAAGACGGGGCCTGGTAGAGGGCCATCATTGTTCTCCTGCCGCGCATCAACAGTCGAATCGTGACGACTGAACGCATGAGAACATGTAGCAGTTCAATGAGAACAAAACAAGAACTGCACTCCAATGCCTGGACGGCATATGGGTATGCCCAGCCGCGGGCGGAAGGGCAAAAAGGTTGATTTTGCAATCCCCGATTGCATTTTCGTGGGTAGACCGCGGTTGCTCCCGGGACTAAACCACCGATCCTTCCGCCAAAGCGCATGTCCCGCACATTGGTTAAGCGGAAAATTTAGTATTGACCCGTTTGGTCACCGTCATTACTAAAGTACATACCTAACTATATCGCTGCTGACACAGGCTGTCGCAGAAATTTTTCAGAGTGGTCGTCGAAATCAAGCGACGCTGCTCGTCGTCTTGGCGACAACGCAATTTCCGGGTCCTAGGGGAATACCATGACTGACACCACTTACGACGCCATTCCGGCCAGCCCGCCGCTCGACGCCGATACGGCTTCGCGCAACAAGCTGGTCATCGCCCTGCTGCTGGTCTCCACCTTCGTGGTGTTTCTCAACGAAACCATCATGAGCGTCGCCATCCCGCATCTGATGAAGGATCTGGGGGTGACGGCCAGTGCCGCGCAGTGGCTGACCACCGCCTTCCTGCTGACCATGGCGGTGGTGATCCCGATCACCGGCTTCCTGCTGCAGCGCATCAACACGCGGCCTATCTTCGTGCTGGCCATGTCGATCTTCACCATCGGCACGGCCATCTGTGCCGTGGCGCCCGGCCTCGAACTGCTGGTCTTCGGCCGCGTGATTCAGGCCACCGGTACGGCCATCATGATGCCGCTGCTGATGACCACCGTGATGACGCTGGTGCCACCTGAGGGCCGCGGCAAGACCATGGGCAATATCTCCATTGTCATGTCGATGGCGCCTGCCATTGGCCCGACCATTGGCGGCTTCATCCTGGCTCACTTTGACTGGCGATTCATGTTCATCCTGGTGCTGCCGATCGCCGTCGGCGCCCTGGCACTGGGCTACCGCAAGATGCTCAACGTCTCGACGCCCCGCTACGCGCCGCTCGACGTGCTTTCAGTCATCCTGTCGGCCCTCGCCTTTGGTGGCCTGGTCTATGGCCTGTCCAGCTTTGGTGAAGGCGCGTCGCACGCTGGCGAAGCACCGATGATTCCGGCTTGGGTGCCGATCGTGGTTGGCGTCGTTGCCATGGCTATCTTCATCGCCCGTCAGCTGGTGCTCCAGCGTCAGGATAAGGCTCTGCTCGACCTGCGGACCTTCGAGTCCGGCACCTACCGCGCCGCGATCATCCTCATGGCGGTCGCCATGATGGCTCTGTTGGGCACGGTTATCCTGCTGCCGATCTATCTGCAGAACGTGCTGAAGCTCGACACCCTCCAGACCGGTCTGCTGATGCTGCCTGGTGGCCTCATCATGGGCCTCATGGGTCCGGTGGTCGGCCGGCTCTATGATCGTCTCGGCCCAACGCTGCTGCTCGTCCCCGGTACCATGCTGGTGGCTGGCGTGATGTGGGCGTTGACGCTGGTCGGTCAGGATACCCAGGTCTGGGCGATCCTTGTGGGTCATATCGCGATGAGCGTCGGCCTGGCTCTGGTGTTCACCCCCGTGTTCACCGCCTCGATGGGCTCGGTGCGTATGGAACTTTACTCCCATGCCAGCGCCACCCTGGGTTCTGTTCAGCAGGTGGCGGGTGCGGCGGGTATTGCTCTCTTCGTGGCCATCATGACTATCCAGACGGCCAACCTCACCACCGAGGGCCTGGACCAGATCGCGGCCCTCTCGGGCGGTATCCGCCTGGCATTCTTCGTGGGCGCGATCATCTCGCTCTTCGCAGTGGTTGCGGCCTTCTTCGTCCGCAAGCCCGAAGGTGGCCCTGGCATGAGCCACGGCGGCCACTAAACGATCAAATAGACAAAACCAACGGCGCCGGATCACCTCCGGCGCCGTTTTCCTTTGAGGCGCGTGCGGCCTCATCTGAACAAGTTTAAGGGTTCTTCGAACCGGCGATTAACGGCATTGCCACTCTGCCGGTTGCGGTAAACCTTGTTAACACAATGGCTGGCGCACCCTGTTCGCGGATTACGAATGGGACGACCATGTTCGAGGCGACCTTTCGAAGACTTGTGAAGCGGCGCGACCGCATGACGCTGGGCCAGCAGGTGGCGCTGGTCACCGCCCTGCTCTGCCTTGCGCTGGTTGCAACCGTCGCCGGCACCGCCGCCTATGTGGCGCGGCAGCAGGCGATGGTGCGGGTTGAATCCGCCATGGTGGGTGTTGCCGCCAACGTCGCCCAACGCCTCGATACCAGCGTGTTCGAGCGTTTTCGCGAGATCGGCAACATCGCCCGGCTTGCCCCGCTCGAGCCGGTATGGCTCGGCGACCCGGCCGCGACTCGCGATATGCTCGAGCAATTGCAGTCCACGCTTCCAGACTATGCCTGGATCGGCTTCGCTCTGCCCGACGGAACCGTCAAGGCCGCCACAGGCGGCCTGCTCGAAGGCGTCTCCGTGGCCGAGCGGCCCTGGTTCACCGCCGGTGCGGCCGGCCCGACAGTGCAGGACGTGCACGACGCCAAATTGCTGTCCGAACTTCTGCGGCCACCGGGCTCCGGGGGCGAACCCATCCGCTTCGTCGATATCGCAACCCCTGTGCGCGATGCTGCCGGTTCCACCATCGGGGTTCTCGGCGCCCATATGAACTGGACCTGGGCCGCCGACATCAGGCAGATCGTGCTTGAAGGGCTCGATCCGAGCCTCGCCACTGAGATTTGGATCCTGGCCCGCGATGGCAAGGCCCTGCTGGGCCCCGAATTCGGCAGCCAGCCCATCGATAGCGCGACCATCGCCCGCATCGGCTCCTCCGGTTTCCTGTCCTTCCGCGACAATGTCGAGGGCGGCCACATGCTCGGCGCCGTCGTCACGCCCGGGCAGCTCGACTATCCCGGTCTTGGCTGGATCGTCGTGGCGCGCCGGCCGCTGGATCTGGCGGTGGCGCCGGCCAATCAACTGACACTGGTCATCGCCCTGATCGGCGTTGCATTTGCGGTCCTGGGCGTCACCGCAGCCACGGTATTGTCCCGCCGGTTGACGCGTCCGCTGCAGCGCCTGGCCGCCAGCATCGACAGTATCGGCCGCGATAGTGGCGCCGTTATTCCCCGGGACCATTCCTCGCGCGAGGCCTCGCAGCTTTCCGTCTCCATCCGCTCGCTGCTGCGCCGCCTCGGCAGCGCCGAAACGGCGCAGGAAGCTGCAGCGCGGGAGGCTGCGCTCAACAAGCAACTCCTGGTCGAACGAACCGAGCGCCTCGGTGAGGACATCAATGCCTTGCAAACCCAGGCCGAGACCGACCCATTGACCGGCCTTCTCAATCGTCGCGCCTTCCGCCTGTTCGGCACCGATGCCATGAACTATTTCAAGCGCCACAAGCGTAAGCTGGGCGTGCTGGTGATCGACATCGACTTCTTCAAGCGCATCAACGACACCTACGGCCGCAGCGTCGGCGATGACGTGATCCGCTCCATCGGACAGATCGTGCAGGCCGAGGCCCGCACGATCGACAAGGTCGCCCGCTTTGGCGGTGAGGAATTCGTCGTGTTGCTACGCGAAACCGAAAAGCAGGGGCCGGCCATTCTGGCCGAGCGCATCCGCGCCCGGGTGGCCGATCAGCTAATCGACCACCCCGAACACGGCACCATCCACGTGACCGTATCCATCGGCGCCGCCCTGGCTTCGGTCAATGATCGCGATATCGGCGATCTCGTCGAGCGTGCCGACCGCGGCCTCTACCGGGCCAAGGCCATGGGCCGCAACTGCGTCGTCGTCATGGATGCCGATAAGGAAACGCCCCAGCGCGGCGCCCGCGCGGCTTAGGCCGCCGAAGCCGGAGCGGGCAAAGCCAGTTTTGCCGGCGTCACAACATGCACAATGACGGCTCCGCGCTTGCGTCCGCTATCGACCAGCGCATGCGCCTTTCCTATATCTTCGAACTCGAAGCAGCGGTCGACCGTGCTCCGCAACGCGCCGGCCAGCCACAGGCCGCGCAACACTTCCAGCTCCGACTGGCTTTCATCCGACATGCCGGCAATGACCTTGCGTCCGCCACCCAGCGCGCTGAGGGCCGCGCGGATGAACGCTACCCCGCCACCGGCGACAGCCAGCAGGATGCCCTTGACCGTGGTCGCCTGCCGAAACCGTCGCGGCGAAACATTGTCCATCGTGTCGAAGATGACATCGTAACGCCGGCCGGTCTTGGCAAAGTCGGTTGTCGTGTAGTCGATCACCTCGCTTGCGCCGAGGTCTCGCACCAGCGCCGCATTGGCGGCGCTGCACACCGCCGTCACCGGGGCGCCAAAGTGCTTCGCCAATTGCACGGCGAAGCTGCCCACCGCGCCCGACGCGCCATTGACCAGCACCTTCTGGCCGGGCTGGATATTGGCCCTGCGCAGGAAGTACAGCGCCGTCAGCCCACCAAAGGGGATGGCCGCCGCCTCCTCGTAGCTCATCCGCGCCGGCATCGTGGCGATCGCGGCGCTATCCGGCACGGTCTTGTATTCGGCGTAGGCGCCATAGACGTGGAGGCCGAATACCCGGTCGCCCACCCTGAAGCGGGTGACGTTCCGGCCAATCGCCACCACCTCGCCAGCGAACTCGCAGCCCAGTACGTTCTTCCTGGGCTGGGTGATGCCCATGACCAGTCGCGCTGGCAGCCAGAACGCTGCCGGTATGCGGAAGGCCCGCAAGCGTGCATCGCCTGAAGTGACCGTGGTCGCATGCACCTTGACCAGCACCTCGTTCTCCCTTGGCATTGGCCTCGGCACATCCTTGATGACCAGCACGTCCGGCGCGCCATAGGCTGTCTGTACGATGGCTTTCATCTCGATTTCTCCATTTCGCAGGCATGCGTCAGCCCGCGGCCCGCAACTGAGCTGGGGCCGATGTTCAGTTCGCGATATCTCTCGGTCAGTCGGTACTAGGCTTCTTCCACTGGAAGACCTCGCCGATCTCGACGCCGAAAACCTCCGCGATGCGGAAGGCGGCCTCGAGCGAGGGCGAGTATTTGTTCTGTTCGATCGCGGCCACGGTCTGCCGCGTCATGCTGATGCGATCGGCCAGCTCCTGCTGGGTCATCTCGCCATGATCGAACCGCAGGCGGCGGATGGTGTTGGTGATGGGCGGCGGCGCCATGTCACGCTGTCATCCGGAACATGACGATCTTGACCCCTTCGCGCACCAGCTCCACCAGCACGATGCTCATCAGGAAGCCGTTGGCGAAGATGATCGCCGTGCTGCCCGCAGGATCTTCCGGATAGGCGGCGCGGATCGTATCGACATTGAGCAACCCGGTGATCAGCACCACCGGCACGATGAGTTCGAGCAGCTTGAACCCGATTTTGTCGGCTTTGCCCTCGATCTGACGTTCCAGTTCATCGGGTGGCGCATCCATCGACTGGCGTGTCCTCAGTGACAGGGCGATCGCCAGCCCCAGCATGATGCCCACCGAAATGATGAGGCAAACGATGAAGAGGTTGCGCAACCCCGTGCCATCGATGCGCCCGGACAGCGCGTCGCCCCAGAACACCGCGAAATAGTAACTCCAGACGATCAGCGTGGTGATCACGGCGATCCACGACGTCCTCTCTCGCATCGACATGTACGCACTCCTGCTCTGACGGCCAATGTATCCAACATTTTTGGCATCATGTAAAGAATATTATACATGGTGGTAGAAATTTCGAACAAGATGCCGCGCGCCCGCGGTCGCTTGCTGCAAAAGACCTTCGGTGCCAGACTTCGTGGCGCCATTGGAGGGCCCGCCGATGTCAACTGTGCTACCGGACTATTCTCGCAATCAGTTCGATCTCACCGGGCCGCTTGAATGCGATGCGATTATGAAGGGCGGGGTGACGTCCGGGATCATTTATCCCTACGCCATCCTCGAAATCGCGACCAAGTATCGCTTCCGCTCTCTGGGTGGCACATCGGCCGGGGCGATCGCGGCAGCCTTCGCTGCCGCAGCCGAGTATGGGCGGCAGAATGGCCGCCCCGAGGCGTTCCTGACGCTGAAGAAATACTGCGACGAGCTGCCCGATATCCTGCTGTCGCTGTTCCAGCCCAGCCCGTCATTCAAACCGGCCGCCGAGTTGGCCAAGCAGGTCGTGCGGGCCGGCGGCATCAACGGCTTCGTCGATACTGTGCTCAAGCCTGGGGTCCGCGCTCTGCTGCAGCGCTCGGCTCTTACCTGCGCTCTTGCAGCAGCGGCAGGGGGCCTGGCTTTGGCGATCCCATCATGGCTGCTCGGGGCAGGGGCCTACGCCACGATTCTGGCCGCTGTCCTAGGCTTGGTGCTGGGTGGCCTGGCGGCTCTGGCATGGGTGGTCGTGGGTCAGCTCCGGCGGGCAGTGACGACAATCGTCGAGCCGGCAACGGCCATGTTGCAGGCCCTGCCGACCAACAATTTCGGGCTCTGCACCGGTCTCACCGAAGGTGAAGGACCGCTGGCCGTCACCGATTGGATTCACCGCGCCCTGCAGGACATCGCTTTCGGCGACCCGGCGCATCGCAAGCCCCTGACCTTCGGCGACCTCAGCGCCAAGGGCGTCGACCTGCGGGTCGTCACCACCAACCTTTCAATGCGCCGCCCCCACACACTGCCGCGCCTGGGCGCTCCCGCGGGCTATCTCGCGGCGGAGTGGCGCAAAATCCTGCCCGACGCGGTCATGCAATATCTGGCGCGCCGTCCGGGCCGCTCCTGGCCGCATGATCCGGCGGCCCGTCCCTTCCCTGGCGAGGCGGCCTTGCCGGTGCTGGTCGCCGTGCGCATGAGCCTCAGCTTTCCCGTACTGTTCACCGCCGTGCCGTTGCGCATGGTCGATACCGAACTCCCCTCGATCATGAAGAATCTGGGAGCCGCCTCGTCGCCACCGGCAATGCCAAAAACGGCCCTGTTCTCCGATGGTGGCATCAGCAGTAACTTTCCCATCCACATGTTCGACGCGGTGCTGCCGACGCGACCGACCTTTGCCTTCAGCATCGAGGAGTTGTTGGGTTATGCCAGCAACCTGAGCCGGCGCGTGACGGTGCCACAATCGGCGGCGCAGGGCATGGGCGTCCAGATGTCCGCCGTCGGCGACATCACCGGCTTCGCCTGGTATGTCCTGAATTCAGCCAAGGACTGGCAGGATCAGTTGCTGTCCGAGCTGACCGGCCAGCGCGAGCGCATTGCCCGCATCTTCCTCGCCGACGGCGAGGGCGGCCTCAACCTCAACATGTCGCCCGAGGCATCGCGCCAGCTCATGTATTGGGGCTATGAAGCCGGCAAGGCCTTCACCAACGGCCCTTTCAGCTTCGATGAACACAAGTGGCGCCGCCTGCTCGTGCTCTATCGCCACGCCAGGGAGAGTCTCTCGTCGGCCGACGCAATCTGGCAGGCCGGCTTCGGCGCCTGGTACAAGGGGTATCTCAGCAAGGCCAAGAGCTACAAAGGGCTGAGCAAAACCAACCGGCGACAGGTCGCGACGGACCTCCAGGACCTGTTCGCTTTGGCACGCACCCTGGAACAACGCACCCCATTCGCCGGATTGGACGACGATCTGCCACGCAAGAGCGGCGTGCTCAAGATCGGTCCCAAATTCTAGGCCACCAATCGAATTACTCAGTAGACCTCATGGTGAGCTTGTCGAACCACGACGTCGTGGCAACCAAGCCTCCAGCTTCGCGCGCTCACGATTTGCTCAGAGCAAGCTACCATCACTGTGTCATTCCCGCGTTCGCGGGGATGACATCGCAAAAAAAGCCGAACCCCAACGAATCCTCGCGCCTAGCGCTCGTCCAGCCGGGGCATGAGTTCGACGAAGTTGCAGGGCTTGTGCCGGTAATCGAGCTGGTGGCTCAGAATCCCCTCCCAGGCATCGCGGCAAGCGCCGCGCGAGCCGGGCAGGCAGAACACGAATGTTGTACCGATCAGCCCCGCCGTAGCGCGCGATTGCAGCGAACTGGTGCCCACGGTTGTGGCCGAATACTGATGGAACAGCACCGAGAAGCCTTCCATCCGCTTGTCGAACAGCGGCTCGACCGCTTCGGGTGTCACGTCGCGGCCGGAAAATCCGGTACCGCCGGTGGTCAGCACCACGTCGACACTGGGATTGGCGACAAAGCCCTGCATCGCCTGGCGAATGAGCTGGATATCGTCGCGCACCACGACGCGCTCGGCGCAGCGATGGCCGTCCGCCTCGAGCAGCGACTTCAGCAGCGCGCCGCCGGTGTCGGTCTCAAGCGTTCTGGTATCGGAAACGGCGATGACGGCAATGGAAAGCGGCCTGAATTCGCGGTCTTCAAACCGTGCCGTCTTGAACATCGCGCCTCTCCTCGGGTGACTCTGCCAGCTCGTCGGGGACCGGCGCCTCGGCGTGGCCCATTTCGGCGCTATCACTATCAGCCCGTGGGTCGAGCACAATAGTTTCCGGCGTCACCTGCTTGTCGCCCATGGGCTGGAACGGGGCGCGGTCGGCGGCGTCGATGCTCTTGCGAATACGCATGCGCATGAAGGCGGCAGCCGCGAGGGCGCCATGGAAGGCGGCGGTGACGATGAACAGGCCGACCGGCGACCACGCCCCCATGATGAGCGAGGCGACAGCGGGGCCGATCGCGAGGCCCACGCCCAGGATCAGCAGCATGCCGCCGGCGATCTTGGCAAAGTCGCCATCCTTGGCGAAGTCGTTGGCATGCGCCACCGCGACCGCATAGATCGGGTTGGCGGCAAAGCCGTAGAGGGCGAACAGCACATACATCATCCAGCCCGCAGTGGGGTTGATGAGCACGGTGAGGATGCCGACCACCGAGGCGAGGCCCGAAAGCCCGATCAGCACGATGCGGCGATCGATCCGGTCGGAGAGGCGACCGAACGGAATCTGCGCCACCGCGCCCAGGATTGCCGCGATGGCGAACAGCAGCGCTATGCCGCTGGCATCCAGCCCCTGTTCATAGCCATAGACCGGCGCCAGCGTGCCGAAGGCGCCGTTGGCCATGCCCACCGAAAAGGCCGCGATCGCCGCGACTGGCGATGTCCGATAGAGCAGCCCGATATCGATCTTGGCCGACGACAGCGGCCGGGGCTGCGGGCTCGAGGTGAGCGCCGTGGGCAATATGGCGCAGATGAAGCTGATGGCGCCGAGCACGAAGGGAACATAGCCGGCCGTACCAGTGACCGACATGGCGATCTGTCCCAGCGTCGATGCCGCCATGTTGATGGTCACATAAATCGAAAAGATCGTGCCGCGGCTCTTATTGTCGGCCACCTCGTTGAGCCAGCTTTCGACGATCATCGCCGCACCGGCAAAACAGAAGCCGCTGAGCGCGCGCAGCAGGATCCAGCTGATATCGTTGATCCACATGAGGTTGAGCAGGATGGTGATGGTGCCGATGGCCGCCATCACCGAGAAGGCCCTGATATGGCCGACCTTGCGCACGATAACAGGCACCGCGATGGAGCCGGCGACGAAGCCCACCGACCAGCCGGTGCCGATCAGGCCCAGCGACAGCAGCGAAAACTCTTCCTCCGCACCACGAACCGACAGCAACAGACCCTGCAACCCGCCACCAAACATCAGCAGCGCGGAACCCAGGAACAGGGCGTAGATCTTGATTACGGAGGCCATGACGCTTTCGGCTGTGCGAGGGTGGAAGAACGTTGCAAATCACGCAACGGTGACAATAACGCGGCGTTCCCCGATTAGCGCATTGGAAATGCGGCATAGCTAAGTTTTTGCCCATACGGGCACTAGCCGATGCCCAGTTCCTCGATCTTCAGCCGCAGGCTCAGCAAATCCTGCCACGCCTGCTGCTTGGCAGCCGGGTTGCGCAACAGATAGGCCGGATGCAGCGTCGGCATGGCGTCGACCTGATGGTTGCCGATAGCAACAGCGCTCCACTTGCCGCGCATCTTGATGATGCCATTGGTGGTCGAGAACACCGTCTGCATGGCCGGACCGCCCAGCGTCATCACCACTTTTGGTGCCACCAGTTCCACCTGCCGGTGCAGGAAGGGCAGGCAGAGCGCCATTTCCTCTGGCGTCGGGGTACGATTGCCCGGCGGCCGCCACGGTACGGTATTGGCGATATAGACCTTGGTGCGGTCGAGCCCGATGGCGCCAAGCATGCGGTCGAGCAATTGCCCCGATTTGCCGACGAATGGCTTGCCCTGCCGGTCTTCCTCGGCCCCCGGCGCTTCGCCGATCAACATGATATCGGCCTCGGGATTGCCATCGGCAAACACCAATTGGGTGGCACGCAGCTTGAGCCCGCATCCATCATAGCGCCCCAGGATGGCCTGCAATTCGTCCAGCGTCCGCGCTGACGTCGCCAGGCCCCGCGCCTCCTGGGGATCGCCGCCTATCGGCAAAGCCTCAATCGGCCGCTCCGCCGGCGCGCTGGCAACCGCCTGCGGCGGCGCGACCCGAGCGGGTGGGCGCTGCGCAAACCGGTCGACCGGCTCCTCGCCCACGGCAACGTCAACGCCCGCGGCTCGATACCAGTCGAGCACGGCGAGCATTTCGTCGTGATTTAGCGGTCGATCTTGAGCCATGTTCTCTGTTATGTCACAGCCCGTTTGGCGCGGCCAGCCGCGCATCCGGACGAACGAGGCATTCCTATATGGCAGAGGCCGGCTCGCGCGAAACCCTTTCGACCGACGTCGTGATCGTCGGGGCTGGTCCATCCGGACTGGCGGCCGCCATTCGCCTCAAGCAGCGCCATCCCGAAATTGCCGTGACCGTGGTCGAAAAGGCCGCCGAGGTGGGCGGGCATATCCTTTCGGGGGCCGTCATGGACCCGCGCGGCCTCGACGCACTCATCCCCGATTGGCGCCTCAAGGGCGCGCCTGTCGGGCCCGACGTGACCACCGATACCTATCACCTGCTCACCGCCAAGGCCGATTTCGCGCTCCCCCACCTGCTGATGCCGCCCCAGCTCAAGACCCCGAACGGCGTCATCGTCAGCCTGGGCAATCTCGTCCGCTGGTTGGGCGAGCAAGCGACGGAGCTGGGCGTCGACATCTTCCCGATGACCGCGGCCGTCGATGTGCTGGGCTCCGACAAGGGCCCCGTGCGCGGCATCATCACCGGCGACCTCGGCCGCGATCATGACGGCAATCCCAAGCCCGGCTTTGCCGAGGGCATTGCGCTCGAAGCCAAATACACCCTCATCGCCGAGGGGGCGCGCGGGTCGCTGGCCAAGTCCATCATCGGCGCGCATGGCCTGGCCCGCGAGCCGCAGAAATACGGCCTCGGCATCAAGGAAGTGTGGGAAATCCCCGCCGAGCGCCACCGGCCCGGGCGCGTCGACCACTATCTCGGCTTTCCCCTCGACAATGCGACGGCTGGCGGCGGCTTCGTCTACCACGCCGAGGACCGCAAGCTCTATGTCGGCCTCGTGACCTATTTGGACTACCAGGACCCCACCCTTTCGCCCTTCGACGAATTCCAGCGCTTCAAGACCCACAAGTCCGTCGCGCCCCTGCTCGAAGGCGCGACCCGCATCAGCTACGGCGCCCGCGCCGTCACCGCTGGCGGCTGGCAGTCCATCCCCACGTTGGCCTTCCCCGGCGGTGGCCTCATCGGTTGCGCCGCCGGCTTCATGAACGCGCCGCGCCTCAAGGCCATCCACAACGCCATCCTCTCCGGTATCGGCGCTGCCGACGCGGTGGCCGACGCCATCGGCAAGGGCCGACAGCACGATCTGATCAAGGATTTCGGCACCCGCATCATGGCCACCGGCATTTCCGCTGAGCTGCAGGGCGTGCGCAACGTCAAGCCGCTCTGGACCCGCTTCGGCACCGTACTGGGCGCCCTGGCCGGCGGCATCGAGCTCTGGACCTCGGCGATTCTCGGCCGCTCGCTGCTCGGAACCCTCCATCACAGCAAGCCGGACTATCAGGGCCTCAAACCCATGGGCGTGTTGCCGCCACGCAGCTATGACCGGCCCGACGGCAAGCTGACCTTCGACCGCGCCTCCTCGGTCTATCTCGCCAATCTGGCACATGACGAGGACCAGCCGGTCCACCTGAGGCTTGCCGATCCGGCCGTGCCGGTGCGCGATAACCTGCCCAAATATGGCGAGCCCGCGCCGCTTTACTGCCCGGCAGGGGTTTACGAAATGGCCGAGGAGGGCGGGGCGCCGGTGTTCCGCATCCACGCCGCCAACTGCGTCCACTGCAAGACCTGCGATATCAAGGACCCGGCCCAGAACATCACCTGGGTGTCTCCCGAAGGCGGCAGTGGGCCCAATTACGTGGGAATGTAGCCAGCGGCACAAATTGAGTATCGACGCGCCCGCTAATCACGCTATGTGGCGCGGCCTTGCGGCGCAGTCCCAAAACGGACAATCTTCGCCGCCAGAACGGCCTGCACTGGCCAAGGGAGTACCAAACCTCGTGACATCGCTTGTGAACCGCTTCGCGCGCCCGGCTTTTGTGGCTCTGCTGCTGTCAGCCGCCGCCACCACGGCAGCGCTGACGGCCCAGTCGGTCCAGACCGCGCAGTCCGATCCGGGCGCCGCCTTCGACCTGCTGCCCATGTTCAGCACCAGCGTCACCGGGGCCTATATGGCTGGCCAGCAGGCCCTGCAGGACCTCAAGACTGACGAAGCCGCGCGCTACTTCTACCAGGCCGCCCAGGCCGAGTGGGACAATCCGGTTCTCGTCGAGCGCGCCTTCATCGCCTTTGCCGCCGATGGCCAGATCGGCCAGGCGGCCTCGACTGCCAAGCACCTGCTCGATCTCGACTCCAATAACGAGCTGGCCGAACTGGTTGTGGCGACCGAAGCGCTCAAGGAGCGCCGCTATGGGGCGGCAGAAAACCTGCTCGGCGCCATCGGGCAGGATAGCTTTACCGGCATCACCGCAACCATCCTGCGCGCCTGGGCCCTGGTGGGCGACAACCGCAAGCACGACGCCGATGCCGCGCTCGATGAGCTGGCCGAAAGTGGCCTCGAGGATTTTCTCGTCTTCCACCGTGCTCTCATGGCTGAAGCTGCCGGCGAGACCGACAAGGCCATCGAGTTGGCCGGGCAGGCCTTCGACAACGAACCATTCGTGGCGCGCATCGTCGAGGTTTATGCCCGCATCTTGGCCAATGCCGGGCAGTTCGACGAGGCCAAGGCCGCGATCGCGCAGTTCGAAGATCAGGGGTTGACCCATCCCATCGTGACGGTCGTCAAGAACCAGGTCAATGCCGGCCAGCGCCCGGGCATTTTTGCCTCCAACGTTCAGGTTGGCGCGGCCGAAATGTTCCATGGCATCGGCGTTGCCCTGGCGCGCGATGGCAGCCTCGACCTCTCGCTGGTCTTCCTGCGCATGGGGCTCTACCTCGATCCGTCGGCCGATGTGATTTCTCTGGCCCTCGGCCAGTTGCTCGATACGGCCGCCCAGCACGACGCCGCCAATCGGATTTATGACGCCGTGCCCATGACCTCGGCGATGAAGCCGACCGCGATCGTCCGCGTTGCCCAGAATCTGGATGCACTCGGCGATCGGCCGGAGGCGTTGCGCCGCCTGGGCAATATCGTCGCCACCCAGCCTGACGATCTCGATGCCGTTTCGGTGCTCGGCGACATGCTGCGCTACGACGAGCAATACCCCGAGGCGGCCGAGGCCTATACCAAAGCGCTGGCTTTGACCGGCGGCGAAAGCCCGTCCGATTGGCGCTTCTATTACGTGCGCGGCATCGCCTATGAGCGCGCCAAGGAGTGGCCCAAGGCCGAGGCCGATTTCCTCAAGGCATTGGAACTCAATCCCGATCAGCCGGCTGTGCTCAACTATCTCGGCTACAGCTGGATCGACCAGGACATGCATCTGGAGCCGGCGCTCGAAATGATTGAAAAGGCCGTAGCCGCCCAGCCGCAGGACGGCTATGTGGTCGATTCGCTCGGTTGGGCCTTCTACAAGCTCGGTCGCATCGATGAGGCGGTAAAGACGCTCGAACAGGCCGTGCTGCTGCGTCCCAACGATGCCGAAATCAACGACCACCTGGGCGACGCCTATTGGAAGGCCGGCCGCACGCTCGAAGCCCGCTTCCAGTGGAATGTGGCCGCCTCGGTAGACGAGGTTGGAAACGTCAAGGAGCGCGTCGCACCCAAGCTTGCCGACGGATTGACCGACGAGAACGCGACCCAATAACGCTTCATGGTCGAGCCGCTTGTTCAGCTAGCGCCGGCCAAGATCAACCTGGCGCTGCATGTCACGCGGCGCCGGGAGGATGGCTATCATGATCTCGAAAGCCTCGTCGTCTTCGCCGACGTGGCCGACGAGATTGAAGCGGTGCCATCAGCGGCCGATTCGCTGACCATCGTGGGCCCTTTCGCAAAGGGTCTGGGTAATGGCGAATCCAACCTGGTGCTACGGGCCGTCGCCGCTTTCCGGGCGCGCTGGCCCGATGCGGTCGCGACCGGGCTCGCCATGCGTCTCACCAAGAACCTGCCCGTCGCCGCCGGCATTGGCGGCGGCTCCGCCGACGCCGCGGCCGCGCTTCGGCTGATGGCAGGGCTGTCCAACCAGCCGATCGCGGTCTCCGATCTCTCCGACATGGCTGCGGGCCTGGGCGCCGATGTGCCGGCCTGCCTTGTATCGAGCCCGTTGGTGGCGCGCGGCGTCGGCGAGGTGTTGGCGCCGCTGCCTGACTTTCCCGACTGCCACGTCGTGCTGGTCAATCCCATGATTCCGCTGCCCACAGCGGATGTCTTCCGCCGGCTGCGCGCGCATGACAATTACCCGTTGCCCGAACTGCCCTCGCCACTGACCCGCCCGGCGCAACTCGGCATCTGGCTCGCCGAAACCCGCAACGACCTCCAGCCGCCTGCTGTGAAGCTGGTTCCGGTTATCGGCGATATCGTCGAGCAGTTGGCCGAAACGCAGGGCTGCATGCTGGCGCGCATGTCGGGATCGGGGGCCACGGTATTCGGTCTCTTCGGCTCCAGCGGCCAGGCCCACCAGGCCGCGCAAGTCATGCGGGCCGCCCACCCGGATCATTGGGTGGCGGCAGCACCGCTGATCGTGCCTTAGGCGCACACCGCCCTAGCAGGTCGGGTACGCCGCCCGCCCACATCTACCGGCCGTCACCCTCGGGCTTGACCCGAGGGTTCTGTCCTTTGCTGGGCGCTCATCAAGTGAAGAGCCCTCGGGTCAAGCCCGAGGGTGACGATTGAGATTGGAGGGATTTCGAGCACGGCGAGGAGACGGGGCGCGCTGCAGCACGCGTCCGCCCTAGTACGCCCGCAGCACGCTGAACTCGACCACATCGCTCAGCAGCGTCCGCATCTCCGATGCCGGCAGCACATCCAGCGCCTGCTGCGCTGCGCGGGCATGGGCATGCGCCTGGTCCAGTGTCCGCGCCAGCGTCTTGTGGCGTTCCATGATAGCCACGATTTCGGCGACCTGTTCGGCCGTCGTGTCCATGTCGCCAAGCGCGGCTGTGATGGTGGCGCGCTCAGCCTCGCTGCCCTCGTTGAGGGCAAGGATAACAGGCAGCGTCATCTTGCCTTCGCGCAGATCGTCGCCGGTATTCTTGCCCAGCGTGCCCGATTGCCCGCCATAGTCGAGCACATCGTCGACGAGCTGGAAGGCATTGCCCAGCTCAAGCCCATAGCGGGCCAGGGCCTGGCGCCCCGCCTCGTCCGAACCGCCGGCCATGGCGCCTACTTCGCAGGCGGCCTGGAACAGCACGGCGGTCTTGGCGCGGATCACCTCGGCATAGTCTTCGGGCGTCGTGGTCAGGTCGCCCGTCTTGGCGAGCTGGAACACTTCACCCTCGGCCATGACCGCCGATGCCGCCGACAGCACGCCGAGCGAGGCGATGTCGCCGGTCTCGACCATCATCATGAAGGCCTGGCCGAGCAGGAAGTCGCCCACCAGGATCGAGGCCTTGTTGCCCCAAACCATGCGCGCCGCGGGCTTGCCGCGCCGCATGTCGCTCTCATCGACCACGTCGTCGTGGAGCAGGGTGGCGTTGTGCATGAATTCGACGGCCGCCGCGAAATTGATCGCGGTGCCGGTGCCCTTGCCGAACAGCATGGCGGCGGCGACCGTCAGCATCGGGCGCAGGCGCTTGCCGCCGCTCTCGATGAGATAGCGCGCCAGCTCGGGGACCATTTCGACGTGAGAATCGGCGCGCGACAGAATCAGCGTGTTGACCTTGGCCATGTCGGCCGAGGTTGCCGCCAGCAGCCGGTCGATCGGGCTGGCGATGGGCGCCTCTTTCATCTGCGTCAGAACCGACACCGTCTATCGTCCCCGTTTGCCGCGGCAAATCTGGTTGAGCCCGCCATGGTCACACATGTAAGGTCGCGTAAAACCGGCCTTTTCGGGTGCGATGTCCCTAGACCAGCCAAATGCCTTTGTAAAACACCAAACTGTCACGCGCGATGCCTTTTTGGGTGGGCGGCTCACTCTGTCGCAGCCCCGCTACGGTTTTCGCGCTGGAATGGATAGCGTGCTGCTGGGTGCCGCCGTCGGCGAGGGCCGCAAAACCCTGCTCGATCTGGGTTGCGGCGTCGGCACGGCAGCGCTGGTCGCGCTCGCTGATCGTCCCGGCCTCAAGGCGGTCCTGGCCGACCAGAATGCCGAAATGCTGACCTTGGCCCGCGAGAATGCCGCGACCAACGGCTTCGCCGACCGCACCGGTTTCGCCCATGCCGATGTGGCGGGCACGGGCAGCGACCGTCGCGCCGCCGGCCTCGCCGAAAATGCCTTCGAGACGGTGATCGCCAATCCGCCCTTCTTCGACGACGGCGCCGGCACGCTGGCCGGCAATGCCGGCCGCGCCGGCTCCCGTCACATGGATGCGGCCGCGCTCGACCGTTGGGTCAAGACCGCTGCCGGCTGCGCCGCCGGGGCAGGGGAGATCATTTTCATTTACCCCAGCGAAAGCCTCTCGCCCCTGCTGGCCGCTTTCAGCCAACGCTTCGGCGCTATCACCGTTCTGCCGCTGACGCCGCGGCCCGATGCAGCGGCGACGCGCTTCGTCATTCGTGGCATCAAGGGCTCGCGGGCCCCGCTGACGCTGCTGGCAAGCCGCGCGCTTCATGAGGCCGAGGGGCGGCCCTTCGCAGCCGAATTCGATGCAATCTTTCGTGGGTCTGCGCGCCTCGACTGGTAATCGGCGCCAGCGCATCCTAAATCTGCCCGCGATTGACAAGAGGACGAGCTATGCCCGAACCGACTCCGTCGCGGCGCAATTGGCTGCAACGCATCACCGGCCGTGGCAGGACGGTGATCCCGGTTGTGCGCCTGCATGGCGTCATCGCCGCCGAGCAGCGCCCGGGCCGGCTCAACATCGCTAGTGTCGCGCCGCTCCTCAAGCGCGCCTTTGCCATCAAGTCGGCGCCGGCGGTGGCGATCATCGTCAACTCGCCCGGGGGCTCACCCGTACAGAGCCGGCTGATCTCCAAGCGCATCCGCGACCTTGCCAACGAGCACGGCAAGCCCGTGCTGGTCTTCGTCGAGGACGCAGCGGCATCAGGCGGATACTTCATCGCCGTGGCCGGTGACGAAATCATCGTCGATCCATCCTCGATCGTCGGCTCGATCGGCGTAATCATGGCCGGCTTCGGCTTTGTCGGTACGCTGGCGAAATTGGGCATCGAACGGCGCGTGCACACCGCCGGCACTAACAAGTCGACGCTCGACCCCTTCCTGCCCGAAAAGCAGACGGACGTGGAGCGCATCAAGCAGTTCGAATTGGACATTCATAACGTGTTCATCGATGTGGTGAAAACGCGGCGGGGCGCCAAGCTCCAGGCTGCCGACGACGTGCTGTTCACCGGCGAGTGGTGGACCGGCCTGCGCGGCGTCGAACTCGGCCTGGTCGACACGATCGGCGACCTCCACGAAGTGCTTCACACGCGCTATGGCCCTGATATTGAACTCAAAATCATCGAAGCCAAGCGCGGCTGGTTCACCCTGCCGCGCTTCGGCTTCTCCACCACGGGCCTCACCTCAGATATCGCCGCCACCATTGAAGACCGCGCCGTCTGGGCGCGGCTGGGGCTCTGACCGATGACCGCAATCCTGCTGCGCGTCCTGATCTTCGCCATCATCGGCATCGCTATCTATTTGGGAATACGCAAGATTTGGCGTGATTGGACCAAGCAGTTCAAGGCCGAGGACGACGAAGCCCGCCGTCTTCGCCGCGAGCGCGACCTGCGCGAACGCCAGCAACCCGGCGTCATCGACCTCAAGCGCGACAAGGACGGCACCTTCCGTCCGGGCGACGACGACAAACGCCGTTGACCGCCCTCGGCCGTCAAACTAGAGGTTTGTCCCGATTAGCAGGGACTGCAAGATGACCAATCGCCCATCGTATATGGACCCCCGGAACTCGTTCCAGGGCCTGATCCTGACCCTCCAGCACTTCTGGGCGGAGCAGGGTTGCGTGATCCTGCAGCCATACGACATGCAGATGGGCGCCGGTACGTTCCATACTGCCACGACCCTGCGGGCGCTTGGGCCCAAGCCGTGGAAGGCTGCTTATGTGCAGCCCAGCCGCCGCCCCAAGGATGGCCGCTACGGCGAGAACCCCAACCGCCTGCAGCACTATTACCAGTTCCAGGTGATCCTGAAGCCGTCACCGGAGAACATTCAGGAACTCTACCTCAAGTCGCTGGCCGAGATCGGCCTCGACGCCAGCCTGCACGACATCCGCTTTGTCGAGGACGACTGGGAAAGCCCGACGCTGGGCGCCTGGGGGCTGGGCTGGGAATGCTGGTGCGACGGCATGGAAGTCAGCCAGTTCACCTATTTCCAGCAGGTGGCGGGTTTCGAATGCGCGCCAGTGCCGGGGGAAATCACCTACGGTCTCGAGCGCCTCGCCATGTATGTGCAGGGCGTCGAGAACGTCTATGACCTCAACTTCAACGGCGGGACCGGCGAGGACCGGGTTAGCTATGGCGACGTGTTCCTGCAGAACGAGCAGGAGCAGTCCAAGTACAATTTCGAGGTCGCCGACACCGAAATCCTGTTCCGCCACTTCGCCGATGCCGAGCGCGAATGCCGCGCCATCCTTGCCAAGGGCGCAGAAGGCAACCGCCAGACCATGGCCATCCCGGCCTATGAGCAGGTTGTGAAGGCCAGCCACAACTTCAACCTGCTCGATGCGCGCGGTGTCATCTCGGTCACCGAGCGGCAGAGCTACATCCTGCGCATCCGCGACCTCGCCAAGAGCTGCGGCGAGGCCTGGCTGCAAACCTCCGGCGGCGGCGCGGACGACTAGTCCGCCGCCACCGACAGCACGGTTAGCATGTGCCGCCGGTTGTCGCGGCTGCGCCAGGTGATGGACTGGCCGGCGCGCAGCCCGATCAGGGCCGTTCCGACCGGCGTCATCACCGAAATGCGGCCCTCGGCGATATCGGCATCAGCCGGATAGACCAGCTTTACCTGCTGCTCCACGCCGGCATCGGTTCGATAGCGCACGGAAGAACCCATGCGCACGATGTCGCTGGGCACTTCGCTGTCGTCGAGCACACGGGCGCGCTCCAGTTCGTAGAGCAGTTTGTCCGATTGGTCGGGGGTATGGTCCAGCCCGGCCATGGCCAGGATGTTGAGCAGGCGATGATCGGCCTGGCTCAGGATGATTTCGGGATTGAGGTCGTATGCAATGGTCTCAGCCATGATGAAGTACTTTCCGATATGACCGTCGTCGCGCAGACATGCGCGCCGGTCGGGCCGATAAATGTGAATGGGATTGATGCGCCAGTTCGCGCGTTGAACGCGGCGAGCCTACCCTAAGCAGGCGCCAGCGCGGCGAGCATGCTTAGGGCTGCGATCCCGCGAGGGGATTTTCCAACCAGTATGTGGGAACGCTGCTCATCGCCATAAGCTAGTGCGGGATATGGCTAAGTCAAGCCACCGGCATTGCGCCAGGCGGGCCGCAGTGCCAATGTCGCCACAAATCGGTCCCCTTGGGAGCTTGCACATGATCGGCTGGATTATCCTTGGCCTTGTCGTCGTTGCCGCCATCTATGCCGTCGCCATCTACAACGGCCTGGTGAAAAACCGGCAGATGGTCGAGGAGGGGTGGTCCGGCATCGACGTGCAGCTCAAGCGCCGCACCGACCTCATCCCCAATCTGATGGAGACGGTAAAGGGCTATATGAGCCACGAGCGCGAAACGCTCGAGGCAGTGACCAATGCCCGAGCCGCTGCGACCAGCGCTGCTTCCGGCTCGCCCGAGGAACGCGCCAAGGCCGAAGGCCAGCTCTCGTCGGCCCTGGGCCGGCTGATCGCGACCGCCGAGGCCTATCCCGACCTCAAGGCCAACACGACCTTCCTCGAATTTCAGGCGGCGTTGCAGACTGTCGAAGACGAAATCCAGATGGCGCGGCGCTACTACAATGGCGCCGTCCGCAATCTCAACGTGATGGTCGAGTCGGTGCCTTCCAATTTCATCGCCGGCCCGTTCGGCTTCCAGAAGGCCGAGTATTTCGAGCTCGAGAACGAAGCCGACCGCGCCGTGCCGAACGTCAAGTTCAACTGACGGCAATGCGCCTCGTTCGTCTGTTCGTTGCCGCGCTGCTGGGATTGCTGCTCGCCCTGCCGGCGGCGGCGCGCGAGGAAATCCGCGGCTACACCAGTGACATCGTCATTGCCGTCGATGGCTCGGCCACCGTCACCGAGACGATCGAGGTCACTGCCGAGGGCAACGAAATCCGCCGCGGCATCTATCGCGACATTCCGGTCATCCTGCTCTCGAGCGATGGTGGAAAGGTCAGGCCGCGCCTCGAGGTCACTAACGTGCAGCGCGATGGCCAGGCCGAGACTTATCGCGTCGAGCGCATGGGCGATTTCCAGCGCATCTGGATCGGCGATCCCGAGCGCTATGTCGACCGCGGCCCGCATCGCTACGTTATCACCTACACCATGGACCGCGTGGCGCGATCGTTCGCCGACCACGACGAGATTTACTGGAATGCCACCGGCAATTACTGGATCTTCCCCATCCTCAATGCCCGGGCGACGGTGCGCCTGCCGGACGGAGCGGTCATCACCCAGCTTGCCGGCTATACCGGCGTTGTCGGTTCGACCGAGCAAGCCGTTGCGACCAAGCGGACCAGCGACACCACCGCCACGTTCCGCTCCAGCCGGGCCTTGGGCGCGGGGGAGGGGATGACGATCGCGGTGGCCTTCAACAAAGGCATTATCGCATTTCCCACCGGCTTTGCCGCCTTCACCGAACGACTGTCGGACCTGCGCGAGGTGATCCTCCCGGTCCTGGCGGCCCTGCTGGCGATCGCCTACAACGCGCTGGCCTGGTTCCGGGTCGGTCGCGACCCCGAGAAGGGCGTGATCATTCCGCTCTTCCACCCGCCCAAGGGTTTCTCACCGCCGCTGGTGCACTATGTGCACAAATGGGGGTTTGAGAAATCGGGCTGGACGGCGCTGACTTCGGCCATCTTCGACCTTGGCGTCAAAGGGCTGGTGACGATCGACAATGCCGCCGGCTCGCTGCGGCTCAAGATGACCGGGAAGCAGCCGGAGGAGGCCCTGCCTGCGGGCGAGAAGATCGTCTTCGACTACTTGAGCACCCGACCGACCACGGTCATCGACAAAACCAATGGCCCTGAATGGGCCAAGCGGCGAGGCGAGTTCACGGCCGCCATCGAAACCGAGAATCGCGCGCTCTGGTTCAGGAACAATACCGGCTATTCCGTGTTCGGCTTCCTTCTGGCCGTAGCGCTGCTTGGCGCCATGGTGTTTTCGTCGCTGCTTGACCCCGGCTGGCTCGTGGCCTCGGTCTTCGCCGGCATCATGCTCGCTAGCGTTGGCGGGCTCGCCAGAAAGATGCTCGCCGGCCAGCTGATTTTCCGAGCGATCATCATCCTCTGGATATTCATCATGGCCATCAACTTTTTCGGCCTGGCGATCGATACGTTTACGTCGGCGGCGATCAATGTCGCGTCGATCTCGGCGATCAGCATCGTCGTGATAACAATTGTTTTCGCCGTGGTGATGCGCGCGCCGACTGTGCAGGGGCGCAAGGTGATGGACCAAATCGACGGCTTCAAACTCTATATCGAGACCGCCGAGAAGGAGCGGCTCAACATGGAAAGCGAGCCGCCAATGACCGTCTCGCGTTTCGAGCGCATCCTGCCCTATGCCATCGCACTGGGGGTGGAGAAGCCCTGGAGCGATCACTTCGACGCCGAACTGGCCCGCAATGCCGTGAGCGACGCCAGCTCCGGCTATAGTCCGAGCTGGTACCATGGCTCCACCGGCTCGTTCTCGCAGTCGGCCTCGAACGTGACGAGCGCGGTGAGCGCAGCCGCCGCCAGCATGACCGCAGCAATGGTTGCGGCGCAGCCGGTGCAATCGTCCTCGTCGGGGTTTTCCAGCGGGGGCGGCGGTGGTGGCGGCTCGTCCGGCGGTGGCGGTGGCGGCGGAGGCGGCGGCGGCTGGTAGGCGGCAGGCCCCGGGCGCCGACATTGCGCGCCCCATGGACTTTAGGCTGTACCATTGCTAGGCAATCGGCGCCTGAAACTTGGTTTGTCCCATGCCCGAATTGCTGCTCGAACTGTTCTCCGAGGAAATCCCGGCCCGCTTCCAGCGTCGTGCCGCCGATGATCTCAAGAAAGCCGTGACCAACGCCCTGGTCGATGCGGGCCTGGTCTATGAGGGCGCCAAGGCTTTCGTGACCCCGCGCCGCCTGGCGCTGACCGTGACCGGCCTGCCCGCGCGCTCGCCGGACACGCGCGAGGAAAAGAAGGGCCCCAAGGTCGGTGCGCCGCAGCCGGCGATCGATGGTTTCCTGCGTTCGGCGGGCCTCAGCTCGATCGAGCAGGCCAAGGTGGAGAGCGACCCCAAAAAGGGCGATTTCTACGTAGCCCATATCAACAAGCCGGGCGCCGAGGCAGTCGAACTGCTGTCGGGCATCCTGCCCAAGATCCTGACCGAGTTCCCTTGGGCGAAGTCGATGCGCTGGGGTAGTGGCAACTTCAACTGGGTGCGGCCGCTGCGCGCCATCACCGCGACCTTCGGCGCCGAGAACGAAGAGCCGGTTGTGGTGCCGTTCGTTTCCAACGAACTGGCCGCCGGGCAAACCACGTTCGGCCACCGGTTCCTCGCTCCCGACGCCATCAAGGTGCGGCGCTTCGACGACTATGTGACGGCGCTTGAGCGCGCCAAGGTGGTGCTCGATCTCGACCGCCGCAAGGATATCATTCGCGCCGACGCCGAGCAGCTCGCCTTTGCACAGGGCCTGACGGTGATCGCCGATGAAGGTCTGCTGGAAGAGGTTGCCGGCCTCGTCGAATGGCCCGTGGTGATGATGGGGTCGTTCGACCCCGATTTCCTCAAGCTCCCCGAGGAAGTGATCATCGCCACCATCCGCGCCAACCAGAAGTGTTTCTGCCTGCGTGATGCCGCGGGCAAGCTGGCGCCCAATTTCATCATCACGTCCAACAACGTCGCGACCGACGGCGGCGCGGTGATCACCGCGGGCAATGAGCGCGTCATCCGCGCCCGCCTCAGCGACGCGATGTTCTTCTACCAGGGCGATCTGGCCCTGCCGCTCGAGCATGGCCTGCCCAAGCTGGAAGACACTGTGTTCCACGCCAAGCTGGGCAGCCAGTTCGCCCGGGTCGAGCGCCTGGTCAAACTGGCCGGCGAGATCGCGGCGCTGGTCGGCGCCGATCCCGAGCGCGCCAAGCGCGCGGCGATGCTGGCCAAGGCCGACCTCACAACCGGTATGGTTGGCGAGTTTCCCGAATTGCAGGGGCTGATGGGCCGCTATTATGCGGCGGCGCAGGGCGAGCCTGCCGACATCGCAACCGCTGTCGAGATGCATTACAAGCCGCTCGGCCCCACCGACAAGGTGCCAACCGAGCCGGTATCCATCGCAGTGGCCCTGGCCGACAAGCTCGACCTGCTCACCGGCTTCTGGGCCATCGACGAAAAGCCCACCGGCTCGCGAGATCCGTTCGCGCTGCGCCGTGCAGCACTGGGCGTGATCCGCATCATCACCGAAAACGGCCTGCGCTTTCCGCTCGAGGTCGATGCCGACCTGCTCGCTTTCTTCCACGACCGTCTCAAGGTGTCGCTGCGTGACGCCGGCGCTCGCCATGACCTTGTCGACGCGGTTATCTCGGCCGACAGCAACGACATGTTGCAGATCACTCAGCGTGCCGACGCTCTTTCGACTCTGCTCTCCTCAGCGGACGGTCAGAATTTGCTGGCAGGTTACAAACGCGCGACCAACATTCTGGCAGCAGAAGAGAAGAAGGATGGCAGAACGTATGCAGCAAGCTTGCAGCAAGATGCACTGAAGCTGCCGGAGGAAACCGCGCTGGCTTTTGCCGTCGACGCTGTCCATGCTGCCGTTTCCAATCACGTCGCCAAGGACGATTTCAAGGGCGCCATGGCCGAATTGGCCACCCTGCGGGCCCCGGTCGATGCGTTTTTCACCGCCGTTCTGGTCAACGATGCCGACCCCGACGTGCGCGCTAACCGATTGAATTTGCTGTCTCGCTTGCGCGACACCATGCATCTGGTCGCCGATTTCTCCAAGATTGCCGGCTAGGGAGCCAAAGCCATGAGCGTCGGTCTGCTCGCACTGCTCGATGACGTCGCAGGTCTGGTGAAGGTCGCGGCGGCGTCGCTCGACGATATTGCGGGGCAGGCCGCCAAGGCTGGCGTCAAGGCGGCGGGCGCCGTCATCGACGACGCTGCCGTAACCCCCCGTTATGTCGACGGTTTTTCCGCCGACCGCGAATTGCCGATCGTCGGCCGCATCGCTTGGGGCTCTATAAAGAACAAGATTATCTTCCTGCTGCCCGCAGCGCTGCTGCTGAGCCTGTTCCTGCCTTGGGCCATCACCCCTTTGCTGATGATCGGCGGCGCCTATCTCTGTTACGAGGGCGCCGAGAAAGTGTTCCACGCGCTGGCGCCGCATGATGCAGAAACGCATGAGGCATCGCTGGAGCCGGTCGCAATCAGCCCGCAGACGCTCGAGGAACAGAAGGTATCGGGCGCCATCCGCACCGATTTCATCCTCTCCGCCGAAATCATGACCATCGCCCTCGCAGCGATCGAGGCGCCCGATATCTGGACCCGGGCACTGATCCTCGCTGTGGTTGCCGTCGGCATCACGGTGGCGGTTTATGGCGGCGTCGCGTTGATCGTCAAAGCCGACGACTTCGGCCTGTGGACCGCAACCCATGCCCGCACCGGCGCCGGGCGCGCCTTCGGGCGCGGCATCGTCAAGGCCATGCCGGGGTTCATGCAGGTGCTGAGCCTGGTCGGAACGGCGGCGATGACCTGGGTCGGTGGCAGCATCGTCGCCCACGGCCTCTACGAATTCGGCATTGATGGCCCCGAGCACATCATCGAAGCGGCCGCCCATTGGGCTGAGCAGGCATTTCCCTTTATGGCGGCCTTCGCCGGCTGGTTCGCTACCGCGCTGGTCGATTTCATCATCGGACTAGCGCTGGGTGCACTATTGATCCCGGTGGCCGGTTATGTGGTCGCGCCGGTCTGGAAGGCGATCAAAGGCCTGCTGCCGCAGCGAGCTTAGCTTAATCAGCCCCAGCCATCGACGCTTCCCGCGGACTTGATCCGCGGGTCACCGCCCGCTTGTGCGGCGTTGCGAGTGACCCGCGGATCAAGTCCGCGGGAAGCGCTGGTGATTGTAGAGCGTCTAGTGCGGACGGCCGATATTGGCACTCAAACCGGTGGCATCAGCCGGTCGTCGCGGCGCTTGGGCTTGAACGGGGCCATGCCCTCGTTGGCCAATTGATCGGCGCGCTCATTGAGCTCGTGCCCCGCATGTCCCTTGACCCATTTCCAGGTGATCTGGTGCCGCTTGGTCGCCTCGTCCAGCGCCTGCCAGAGTTCGAGATTCTTGACCGGCTTCTTGTCGGCGGTCTTCCAACCGTTCTTCTTCCAGCCATGCATCCAGCTCTGCACACCATTCTTGACGTATTGGCTATCGGTATGAATCTCGACCGTGCACGGACGCTTGAGGGCATTGAGCGCCTCGATGGCGGCCGTCAGCTCCATCTTGTTGTTGGTGGTCAGCGCTTCGCCGCCCTTCAACTCCTTGGTGTGGCCGCCATATTCGAGGATGGCGCCCCAGCCGCCCGGACCGGGATTGCCGGAACAGGCGCCGTCGGTGTGGATGATGACGGTGTCGGTCATGCGGAGCGCTGTTTGATGTAGAATTGGTGCGGCATCTCGGCGATCGTGCCCTCATGCGTCGGCTGCATGCCGATCTTCTCCAGCACACGGCGCGAGGCGGTATTTTCGCGATGGGCGAAACCGATGAAGCTCTCGTCGGCGCGCGTTGCAAACAGCCAGTCCGACAAAGCGGCGGCGATTTCGCTGGCATAGCCCTGGCCCCAATGCGCGCGCGCCAACGTGTAGCCGATCTCGGGATCGCCGCTGATGAACTGAGAGAACCCAGCTCGACCGACGAAGGCACCATCCGACCGTCGGGTGAGGCGATGCTTGCCCAGTCCGCTATCGGCATATTCCTGACGCCAGCCGGCCACCCGCTCGGCGGCCTTGGCCCGATCGTAGATCCGACCCTGTACGTCTAGATAGCGCGCCACTTCGGGGTCGCTGTGCATGGCCAGCACTTCATCGACGGCCGCATCGGTCCAGGTGGACAGCACCAGCCGATCGGTTTCGAGGATGACGCTTTGACTCATCGCACCACGGCCGCTTCGATGGTCCGAAGCTCGCGCGGAATGTTGAAGGCGATGTTCTCCTTAGCGGTCACCCGCGCCTCGACCTTGATGTCATAGCGCTGGGCAAAGGCCTCGATCACCTCGTCGACCAGCTTCTCGGGCGCCGATGCTCCGGCGGAAACACCAAGGGTGCGGATGCCCTCGAATCGCGACCAGTCGATGTCGGTGGCGCGGTCGACCAGCATGGAAACCTTGCAACCGGCTCGCTCGGCGACTTCGACCAGGCGCAGGGAATTCGATGAGTTGGGGGAGCCGACAACGATCATCGCATCCACCTCCGGCGCCACAGCCTTGATGGCCTCCTGCCGGTTGGTCGTGGCGTAGCAGATGTCTTCTTTGTGCGGGCCGTTGATGGCGGGGAAACGCTGCTTCAGCGCCGCCACGATTTCCTTGGTGTCGTCGACCGACAGCGTCGTCTGGGTGACGAAGGCGAGGGTTTGCGGGTCGCGCGGCTCGAACACCATCGCGTCGGCCACGGTCTCGATCAAGCTGATCGAGCCCGGCGGCAGTTGCCCCATGGTACCGACCACCTCGGGATGCCCCCGGTGACCGATCAGCACGATCTCGTGGCCTTCGGCGAAATGCCGCTGCGCCTCGACATGCACCTTGCTCACCAGCGGGCAGGTTGCGTCGAGGAAGAACATGTTGCGGCTCTTGGCGTCGGCCGGCACCGATTTGGGCACGCCATGCGCGGAAAACACCACAGGCGCATCGGTGTCGGGGATTTCGCTCAGTTCCTCGACGAAAACCGCGCCTTTGTCGCGCAAGCCGTCCACCACATATTTATTGTGCACGATGGCATGCCGCACATAGACCGGCGCGCCGTATTTCTCGAGCGCGAGTTCGACGATCTGAATGGCCCGATCGACCCCGGCGCAGAAACCGCGCGGGGCGCACAGCAGAATGTCTAGTTGTGGCCGCTTTTCCATATCAGTCAGATGCTTTCGGCGCTGCGGCAAGTCAAGTCTTGTTGCGGTCGCATGGACGCACAGGCATTATGCATGCCTAAATGTGGCAAGGACTTAACGGTGAGTTTGGCGCAGGAAATGTTCGCGATCGCCCCGGCCATGGGGAAGGCGAACCTGTCGGCCAGCCAGCTCAAGCTGCTGAGCGGCAAGGCGCGTTGGATTTTCCGAGTCGGCGAAGCCGGCTTTCCGACGGTTCCCACCATCGTTCTGACCCGGGCGGCTTGGGAAGCATTGCAGGCCGAGCGGACGCGCAAGGACGTCAAGTTGCGCACCCATTGGGTTGCCTGCCTGTTCAAGCTGGTGGGCAAGGATGCCCAGCCACCGCTGCTGGCCGTCCGA
The DNA here is from genome assembly GCF_022429625.1 of Devosia lacusdianchii. Lineage (NCBI taxonomy): Bacteria > Pseudomonadati > Pseudomonadota > Alphaproteobacteria > Hyphomicrobiales > Devosiaceae > Devosia > Devosia lacusdianchii. The sequence continues at coordinate 953,809 of NZ_CP092483.1, forward strand.
ACGTCCGCCGCGACCCACAATGCGGGGTTGATGCCCGCCAAGCTGGGCATCGCCGCGCCGGCCAATCCCGAAGACTCGGTCGACCCAGCCCGTCCCCTTGCCAAGGCCATCAAGAACGCGTTCGACAGCTATGGTTTCGGCCATGGCTGGACCGGCCGCCAGGACGATGATCGCGGCAAGCAGATCGTTTTGGTCCAGGCTGTCGCCGACGGCGAGATCGAGCAATTCCTGACCCGCAATGCCACTACCGGCCTGCTGGGCCCGGCGCCAGTGGATGGCGCGCCGCTGCCGCGGCTGCCGGAATCGATCGATGCGCTGGTGGCCCTAATGGACGCCAAGGCCGGCCGGCATATGTGCTGTACCGTGGCCATCAAGCGCGGGCATGTTCAGTTTTTGTCCGCCCGGCCATCACAGGTAACGGCCGCGGCCGACCTCGAGGCGGCCGTGGACCGCGTCAATCGCAAGGTCTGGTCGGCCCAGAACGCGGTGAGCCGCGTCGACCCTACGCGGCTGGCGCAATTGCTTCACCCGCGCCTCAAATCCGTGGATGGCGCACCACCAATCGCGACTGGTCTCGGCGTTTCGCCGGGAGCGGCGAGCGGGACAATCGTGTTCAACGCCGAAGATGCGGCGCGGCTGCGGGCGCGCGGCAAGCACTGCATTCTGGTGGTCAACGAGACCGGGCCGGCCGACATCGAAGGCATGAAGGCCGCAACCGGCATCCTCACCGCCCGTGGCGGCATGTCGAGCCACGCCGGCGTGATTGCCCGCATCACCGGCAAGCCCTGTGTCGCGGGGGTGAGGACGCTGTCGGTGGATGCCGGCGAGATGCTGTGCCGCATCGGCGACCGTGAGTACCGCTCAGGCGACCGGCTGACCATCGATGGCAGCGATGGTTCGGTCTATGCGGGAACCTTGCCGCTTGCCCAGCCCCATATCGGCGGCGCCATCGGTAAGCTGCTCGGCTGGTCCGATGCCAGCCGGACCATTGCCGTTCGCACCAATGCCGAGACGGTGGAGTCGGCTATGACGGCGCTCAGCTTCGGGGCTGAGGGCATTGGTCTCGCGCGCTCCGAGCATATGTTCTTCTCGCCAGAGCGCATGGTGGCCCTGCGCCGAATGATCCTCAGTGAAGACGAAGACGATCGTAGCCGCGCCATCAATGGCCTGGTGGATTTCCAGACGGGGGACTATTCGGCGCTGTTTTCGGCGATGAAGGGCCTGCCGGTGAATGTGCGCCTTTTCGATCCGCCGCTGCACGAATTCCTGCCGCGTACCGACGAAGATATCGAGGAAACCGCCGCTTCGCTGGGGCTCGCCGTGCGGGCGCTGCGCCTGCGACTGGAGCGCATCGCCGAGATCAACCCGATGCTTGGGCATCGCGGCGTGCGACTGGCGATCACCTATCCGGAAATCCTGCAGATGCAGATGCAGGCCATCATGGCCGGCGTGCGCGCTGCCAGCGAAACGCAGAATGAACCGGTGGCGGTGGAGGTCATGGTACCCTTCGTGTCCACCGCCAGTGAGGTGGCCTGGGTGCGCGAGCGCGTCACCACCATCGCCGCCAATTCCGGCCTGCTGCGCACCGACAGGGCCCGCTTCTCGTTCGGAACCATGATCGAGCTACCGCGAGCCTGCCTGCGAGCGGGCGACATTGCCCAGATGGTGGACTTCTTCTCGTTCGGCACCAATGACCTGACCCAGACCACGTTCGGCATATCGCGCGACGACGCGCCGACCTTCCTCACCGCCTATCAGCGTAAGGGTGTCTATGAGCGTGATCCCTTCGTCACCATCGACGAGAAGGGGGTTGGCGAGATGATCGCCATTGCCATCGAGCGCGGCAAAGCGGCGAACCCGCAGCTCAAGATCGGCATTTGCGGCGAGCACGCCGGCGATCCGGCGTCGCTCAAATTCTTTGCCGGGCTCGGCGTCGACTATGTCTCTTGCTCCCCGTATCGTGTACCGGTCGCCCGGCTGACGCTGGCGCAGGCTTCTGCTTAAATAGGGGGTAACGATCCCTATATGCAGGGGGACGAAGCCGGCCCCGCTGGCGCAAAGGGATGGGACGAAACCGATATGAAATTATGGCCAGTTTTGGCGCTGCTGCCGATGCTCGCTGCACCCGCGTCACCCGTTCTGGCCCAATCCGCCGGATCCGACTGCGCGGCGATCAGCGGCGATGCCGAGCGCCTGACCTGCTATGACGCAGTCTTCCGTACGGGGGGCGTCCCTTCGGTAGCTGCGACCGTTGCGGCGCTCGAGTCCGAGCAGCTGATACCGGCTCGGCCTAGCGGGCGTGCGCCGGCGACGATGACTGTCGCGTGCGAAAGCGGCCAACTCTCCATCGCCTTCGCATTCGCTGGCAACACCATGTCGGCGCTTGGCAATGATGCGGGCATAACCCTGCAATATGATCTCCAAGCCGCTCGCAGCCGTACCTTGCCGGTGAATGGCACCAACACTGCCATCGTCATGGGCGCATCCGATGGCGCCGAGGCGTTCCTGCAGGGGCTGGAAGGGGCGACCAACCTCACCGTACGAGTGACGCCAGTCAGCTCGCGCTCCCTGTCGGTCCGCTTCCGCGTCGACGCTTTCGTGCCCGCCATTGCCCCGGTGCGGGCCGCCTGCGCGGGCTAGCCTGCGACAAATCCGCCATTCACACTTCTGCCCGGCTCTGGTCACCATTGGTCCATGGCTACGCCCAGAACGCCGTTTACCCGCTGCTAACCCTAATAAGACATCATTCTGATTATCGGCATTTTAGCGTCACTTTCGCCGATCAGTAGTTTTGTTGCGTAGTGTTGAGTAGCGTTTATGGTCCATCCACACCGGCCGGTGGTGCGTTCGCGCCCGGCTAGAGCGGTTCGTCGCGGACATCCCTTCACCAGGCTGCTGGTCGTTGGGATTTTTTGTGCCCTGGGTTACGCTGGATTGACCAATGGGGCATTCGGCCCCAGCTCTGACCTCGCCGAAATGTTGCCGCCCGATGTCGACCTGGTGACTGCCAGCCTGTCCTACACCGGCGTCGATCCTGTGATCACCGGCTCGGTCGATCATCTGTTCGATACCGCAAGCTTCACCGGTCCCAACCGCGCCGAGAAGGGCGACCGCGTTCGCCCACAGGTTGATGTGCTCGCCCTGTCGCGCAGCTTCGAGGAGGTGCGTGTCCGCCTTGCCTCGCTCCGCAGCGGTCCCGCCGACCCGACCGATCTTGGTCAATCGCGCCTGGCCGATATCGCGCTACCCGCGACCGGCGATGTAGAGATCGGCCCGCGCATGTCGGTGGCGTCGATCAACCCCGCGACAGCCGCAGCCCTTGACGCCATTGCAGGCATAGCCCCGCAATCCTCCTCGCCCATGCCGGTCGTCGCATCGGAGCAACTGGCCTATGCACGCGCCAATGCGCCGGTTACGGGCGGCTTTGCCACCGGGCAGGCCGTCGCTGCATCGGACAAGGAACTCTGGTGCCTGGCTACAGCCATCTATTTTGAAGCGCGCGGCGAGAGCTATCGCGGGCAAGTGGCCGTTGCACAGGTCGTGCTCAACCGCGTCAAGGACTATCGCTACCCCGATACCATCTGCGGCGTGGTGTTCCAGAACCAGAGCCGCCGCAATTCCTGCCAGTTCTCGTTTGCCTGCGACGGCATTCCCGAGACGATCAACGATCGCGAATCCTGGGCCCAGGCCGAAGACATTGCCCAGCGCTATACGGCGGGCGAGCTCTACCTGACCGAAGTCGGCGATGCGACACACTACCACGCCACTTACGTCCGTCCCGCCTGGGCGCCGCGCATGACCAAGGTCACCCAGATCGGGCTGCACGTCTTCTACAAGTTCAAGCGCGGCTGGCTGTTCGGCTAGCTAGCAGACCGAAAAGCCCTTGCCCGACACACAGGTCATATTGCCCCACGTGGTGACGCGGGTATTGCCGGAGCGGTAGCTGAAGAAGGAATTGCCGACGCTGCTGGTGAAGCTGTTCCAGTGTCCGCCGCTCCAATAGGAGAAGCGGTTACGTGGATAGACGGGCAATTCCTCGACGCTGATGCCCGGATACTGGACATGATCCGAGAACAGGGCATCGGTCGAATAGGTGCCCGTCGCGGTCGTGGCGATGGTCACGTATGAAACCTTGCCGGCCTCGATCTTCTTCACCACAGCGCTCGACGTTGGCTCCTCCGACACCCAGGCTTCGTGGGTGACCTCGTAGGGCCGATCCTCAAAGAACACCAGCTTGGAGGCGTCGAAGCCCGGCGCCACAACCTCGTTGAGGAACTCGTCGGCGAAGGTATCTATAACCATGCCCGGGCCGGTGAACGCCAGCGCGGTGGCGCATAGGGCACCCAGGGTCATACCGAGCAGTAGATGGCGATCCGGCAGGTTCATGGTTTCCGTCCCGATTTGGTGCGACTCTCAGCGCCACATTAACGGATCAGAAACCATAGTCGCCCGACGCGGGCAAAGTTCATCCTTTGTTAGGGTTAATATCCCCGGCTTTAGGGCGTAATCGCTTCGAAGGCGTCGATGAAGCGGTCATGCGCTTCGCGGGTCGGCCAGGGCCGGATCAGGCGGTCGAAGGCATCGACGTCAAAGGCCGGCGTAACCGGTTCGCCAAAGAACTTGCGTGCCTCGCTGTCTTCGAAGCCCGCGAGGTGGACCGCTTCGAAGAAGGCGGCTTCGCGGTCGGCCTTCTTGACCTGCTTGGCGAGGGCAGCGGGCATGGTTGCGGGCAGCGAGAAACGCAGGTAAATCGCTGACAATAAACGATTTTCAACGTCCTTATAGTTGCCGCCCATGGCCGCCTTGAACGGCGAGATGATGTCGCCCATGACGTATTCGGGCGCGTCGTGGAGCAGGGCCTGAAGCTGTGCCGCCGGGCTGCAATCCGGAGTGGCCGCACGGTACAGCTCGAGCACGAGCACGGAATGCTGCGCGACGGAAAACGGATAGTCGCCAATGGTTTGGCCGTTCCAGCGCGCCACGCGGGCCAAGCCGTGTGCGATGTCGGAGAGCTCGACATCCATCGGCGATGGATCAAGAATATCGAGCCGCCGACCCGACAACATACGTTGCCAGGCGCGTGAACTTGACCGTGCCATGGTGCCCCAATTGGTTAGCAGACTGTTAGCGCTGAGCGTAGCAGTTGGGGTCGATTCGCTGAACTCGGCACGACGAAAGTCATGCCCGGCGCGACGTCATTCCTCTGGCGAGGCCTCGCCAAAGGCATAAGTGGCCCAGACGGGCAGGGCCAGGCTGACCGGTTTGCCATCGACGGTAGCGGCAGCTGGATCGGTGACCCGATCAAGCCTCAGGATGGCCACGGCCGTTCCGTCGAGGACCTCACCAATTGTACCCGCTTCTCGCGTGCCGGTGGTCACTGCGCTGCCGGCGGCGGCGTCGATGCCCGAGACGATGACCGGGCGGCGGCGAGCGGTGCCGCGATGCTTCATGCGGCTGACGACTTCCTGGCCGACATAGCAGCCTTTGACGAAGTCGACGCCGTCGAGAATATCGAGGCCGATATCGTGGGCGAAAGCGTCGAGGGTTGGGAAGTCGGGGCCTAGCTCAAGAATACCCGCCTTGGCGCGCGCGCGCCGATAGGGGGCGTCATCGGCCACCCAGTCGGTGGTTTCGGCGACGGGGGCGACAATCCGATAGCCGAGTTTGACCGAGCCACGCTGGTCGAGGTGGGCGATGCCGCCTGCCGGCCCGCCAGCGCTGTAACCGACGCGATGGGTTTCGCGCAGATCATCGATCACCACCTGCGCGCGCAGGCGATACATTTTCATGCGCTTGAAGAAGTCGTCTGCCACCGACTGATGCACGTCGAGCCAGAGCGCATCCTCGGCCCAGCCGGCAGTGCCCTCGGCAATAATCTTGCCCTGCGGCGAGAGCAGTGCCCACCACGCCGAGGGACCATCGGCACTGGGCATCGGACCGGTCACCACATCATTGAGCAGCTTGTGTGCCTCGGGGCCCGAAAAGCGGAACACGGCACGGTCGGCGCGCAGATGGATGGTCATGGTCACTTGCCTCTCGGACAGAGCGTCCGGTAAACCCGGCTAAGGCATTGCACGGGCGGGACCAAGACATGGCGCAGTACGACACGATTTTCAAGAACGCCACTCTGGTCAATCAGGACGGCGAAGGGCTGGCCGATATCGCGGTGCAGGGCGGCCGGATCGTGGCGATTGGCGCCGTCGGCGACAATGCCGCCGAGATCGTCGATTGCAAGGGCTTGCACATCCTGCCCGGTGTCATCGACACGCAGGTGCATTTCCGCGAGCCAGGGCTGACGCATAAGGAAGATCTCGAATCGGGGTCGCTGTCGGCGGTGATGGGTGGCGTGACCGGCGTCTTCGAGATGCCGAACACCAATCCGCTGACCACGACGCGTGAAACCTTTGACGACAAGATCGCCCGCGCCACCAACCGCATGCATTGCGACTTCGCCTTCTATATCGGCGGCACGCACGAGAATGTCGGCGAGTTGCCCGTGCTGGAAAAGCTGCCGGGCTGTGCCGGCATCAAGGTGTTCATGGGCTCGTCAACCGGTTCGCTGCTGGTGGCCGACGACGACGGCGTCGAGGCCATCCTGCGCGCTATTTCGCGGCGCGCGGCGTTCCACTCCGAAGATGAATTCATGCTCGAGGAGCGCAAGCACCTGCGGGTGCCGGGCGATCCATCGAGCCATCCGATCTGGCGCTCGCCCGAAGTGGCGCTCAACTGCACCAAGCGGCTGGTGGGGCTGGCCCGCAAGACCGGCAAGCGTATCCACGTGCTGCATATTTCCACTGGCGAAGAAATTGCCTATCTCGCCGACCACAAGGATGTGGCCAGCGTCGAGGTGACGCCGCACCACCTGACGCTGGACGAGACCGCCTATACCCGCCTCGGCACCTATGCGCAGATGAACCCGCCGGTCCGCGACGCCAAGCATCGCGAGGCCATCTGGGGCGGCGTCGCCAATGGCGTCGCCGATATCCTGGGCTCGGACCACGCGCCGCATACGCGCGAGGAAAAGGACCATCCCTATCCGGCATCGCATTCGGGCATGACCGGAGTGCAGACGCTGGTGCCAACCATGCTGGACCATGTGAACGCCGGCAAGCTGAGCCTGGCGCGCTTTGTCGACATGACCAGCGCCGGCCCCAACCGTCTGTTCGGCATTGCCAACAAGGGCCGGATCGCGGTCGGCTACGACGCCGATTTCACCATTGTCGATCTGAAGCGTCGCGAGACCATCACCAATGACTGGGTCAAGTCGCGGGCCGGGTGGACGCCCTACGACGGCGTGACGGTCACTGGCTGGCCAGTCGGCACCATCGTGCGCGGCAAGACGGTAATGTGGCAGGGCGAACTGGTGACGGCTTCGACCGGCCAGCCGATGCGGTTTCTGGAGGCATTGCCCAAATAGGCGTTCCCTGGCTGCATTGGCTTAGGCCAACGGTCGCCAAGGCGGACATTTCTCGGCAAATGTCCGCTTGGCTAAACCGCTGGAGCGTATTGCGCCTCGCCGTTTCCAAAAGACCAGTTTTCTTTGGCGACTTCGACGATGGAAATTAGGACGTCCTGGGGCCGCATGCCCAGCGAAGCAACCAAACGTTCGACAATTTTGGCGTATAGCGCCCGCTTTTTTTCCACGGTCCGCGTGTTGTTGGCGGTAATCTGAATGATGACGAGATCGTCCGTTCGCTGGATGCCCAGGTAGTTGGCGCTGAAATCGAAATGTTCACTGCCGTGTTCAGAAATAGTGACGAACCTGTCCTCATCTGGAACGTCGAAAGTCTCACGCAGTGCGAGATAGATTTGCTCCATCAAGGTCTGACAGTATTCCGGTGATTTGCCTTTCCTAAGTGAGATGCGCGTCAAAGGCATTGTAGTTCTCCTGGTGTTGAACTGAATCAGCTGGAATCTTGTACAGCGCTACGAAATGGGGCAGGTCGAGCGACGAAAACACCTCCCATCCTTCTTGCCTCAATCCCCTGCGTCAAGTTGACGGACATTCGTCCCCGCCGTAACAATTAGCGCGTGATGATCGAAAACGGCATGGTCGTAGTAGGCGCGCGCATGGGCACGGCAGCATAGCTGCCAGGCGAAAGCACCCATGCGCGGACAAATCAGCCCCTCACGGGGCTTTTTTATTGCCCCGCTTCCCGCACAAGCAATCGGCTTTGATCATGCCAGGTTCATCCGCTTCTCCTCGCCTCCCCACGTTGGTTCTTCTGTCGGCACTTGCCATCCTGCCGATCAACTTTTTCCTTCCATCTCTTCCCCGAATGGCTACCGAATTTGGCGTCGATTATGGGCTGATCGGGCTTTCGTTGGCGGCCTATGCAATTGTGTCAGCATGTCTTCAACTGGTTCTGGGCCCACTTTCGGACCGTTTTGGTCGCCGGCCGGTCATTCTCGGGGCGCTGGCGATATTTATCGCGGCGACGGTCGGGTGCGCCATGGCGCCAGATGCCTGGACCTTCCTCGCCTGCCGGATGGTGCAGGCTGTGATCGCCCCAACCTACGGCGTGGCACTTGCAGTGATCCGCGACAGGACCAACAGTGATCAGGCTGCGGGCAGGTTCGGCTATCTGGCGATGGCGTGGGCTATTGCGCCCATGCTCGGCCCCACGGCAGGTGGGCTGCTTGATCAGGTTTTTGGCTGGAGGGCCAGCTTCTACGTTCTGGCGCTTTTGGGTATGGCAGTTTTCGCGCTGTGTTGGACCGATCTGCGCGAGACGAACACTTCGCCATCCAGGACGATGGTAGAGCAGTATAAGGCCTATCCCGAATTGTTGGGATCGAAACGCTTCCTCGCCTATTGCCTGTGCATGGCGTTTTCGGTCGGCGCTTTTTATGCCTTCCTATCAGGCGCGCCGCTTGCCGCTTCTGCTTTCGATCTCTCGCCAGCGGCCCTTGGGCTTTGGATGGGTTCGATCACTGGCGGCTTCATGTTCGGCAGTTTTCTGGCAGGCCGACTCGCCGGCATGCTCCCGGCCAACACCATATTGATTGCCGGAAGGATCGTGGCCTGCGCGGGTCTATTGTTCGGCATAATCCTTTACTTTGCAGGCATGACCCACGTGCTGGCATTGTTCGGGCCTTGCCTGTTCGTTGGAGTGTCGAACGGCCTGACACAGCCGAGCGCCAATGCCGCAGCAATTTCGGTTCGCCCGACACATACGGGAACCGCCGCCGGCCTCGCCGGCGCGATCACCGTCGCAGGCGCCTCCATTGTGGCAGCGGTCGCGGGTGCCGCTCTCACAGAAGAAAATGCCCGCTCTGGCCTGCTGGTTGTGATGCTCGGCTCAGCGGTTATTGCCTTGGGGGCAGCACTGGTTGCTCGCCATCTGGAAAACAGTACGCCCGCGAGGAAATAATCGAAAGAAGAGGCCCGGATCGCTACTGCAAGATTCGATCGAGGTTGTATTCGCCCGAGCGAATGCGATCGGGCAACATACTGATGAGATCGGCCGTCGCTTCGTCGCCATGCATCTTGACGAAGGTGGCTAACGCCGCGAACAGCGAGGCATGGGCGAGGGCCGCGCTCTGCACGCCATCATCCTCTGCGCAATTCCAGGCGTCGGCCAGATATTCAAGCGCGAGCTGCCGCTCGCCTTGTTCCCGGTCGAAAACGGCGTGCCCGGAGGCGGGCGCAAACATGGTTTTGCTCGAAGTCATGCAATGGGGGTTAGCACGGGTAAATGTGGCGGGCGCGCAAGAAGTAACCCGAAGGTTAACGGGTCGTGCGCGATTGTACGGAAGGCAGCATTTTTGCGCTGCCTGCGCTATTCGGCAAAACGCGTATGGATATCCCGAGCGGTGCGCTCCGCTTCGACCAGCAGGCGCGTCAGCGCTTCCCTGGCCGCCGGCGTACAGGCGCGGTGAAAGCGCGCAAAGGCGGTGTAGCCGCCGTTGAACGCGCCGGCTAGGCGCTGGCGGCGATCCTCGTCGGGCTCGTCGAGCGCGATCAGATCGGCCATCTGGGCGCGCCAGTCCGTCGTTCCCGCCTGGCACAGGGGCTGCAGGAAATAGAGGCTGCCCATGATCTCGGCCAGCCGCTCCATCTGGCGCTGATAGGGCGGATCGATGGCCCAAGCCGGGCCGGCGCTGAGCGCGAGCACGAGAAGGATCGTGAGCACGCGGAGGCGGGATTGAACGCGGGGCATAGTGCGGTCCCTCAACCTGCGTCATCACCGGGCTTGTCCCGGTGATCCATCATGCGCGGCAGCATGGGTTGCCGGGACAGGCCCGGCAATGACGATAGGGGTGGGAACTGGCTCAACATGACGTTTGGTCTATCAGCTTTGCGCCAGAACTGCGAAGGCCCTCGCAAGCACATCATCGAGACGGCTGGTCGTGCGCAGCGCCACCAACGCGGCAGGGTCCATCCATTTGTGATCGGCCACTTCATCGGACGCCCGTATCTGCCCTGAGAAATCGCGCGTGACGAAGACGGCAAGCTGGAACGTGCCATCGCGACCCAGCGATTGCACCATCACCGGGCGCGGATTGCGGATGGTGAGACCGACTTCCTCGGCAATCTCCCGGATGGCGCATTGCTCGATGGTCTCGCCCGGATCGAGGCGCCCGCCGGGCAGGGTCCACAGGTGCTGATAGGGCGCATAGGCTCGCTTGATGAGCAGCACCTTGCCCTCGCGGACAATGGCAACACTGGCGGCATTGGGGTTCTCGGTCACGTCGGGTCCATTTGCGATTCGTCGGAACACTCTCAGTCATTCCCGCGCAGGCGGGAAGCCCAGTTGCGACGGTGATAACAGAGGTTCCCGCTTTCGCTGATCTGACCCGGTGGTAAAATGGGTTTGGACACGGAAAGGACGACCCATGTGCGGACGCTATGCGTCGACGCTGCCACCCGAAATGATGGAGGAGCTGTTCAAGCTCTTCAACACGATCGCTCTGGTGCCGCGCTACAATATTGCGCCGACGCAGCCGATTGCCGCCATCTGGGAGGCGCATGGCCGGCGCGAGGCGCATTTCGCGCGTTGGGGATTGGTGCCCGGCTGGGTGAAGGACCCGCGCGAATTCCCGCTGCTGGTCAACGCGCGGGTGGAGACCATGGCGGACAAGCCGGCTTTCCGTGACGCGCTCAAGCATGGCCGCTGCATCATTCCGGCCAGCGGCTACTACGAGTGGCACACCAATCCGGATAAATCCAAGCAGCCCTACTACATCACCATGAGCGACGACCGGCCGATGGCGCTGGCCGGGCTCTATGCAAGCTGGATGGGTCCGGACGGCGAGGAAATCGACAGCGTCGCCACCATCACCGTGGCGGCAAATCCGCAGCTTTCGGAAATCCACGATCGCATGCCGGCGATTCTGGAGGGCGACGCCATCGATGACTGGCTCAATGTGCGTGGTGTCAGGGCGCGTGAAGCCTATCAGCTTGCTCTGCCGCTGGCCGATGGGGCGCTGAAGTTCCATCCGGTGTCGACGCGGGTCAACTCGGCCCGGGATGATGATCCGGGATTGGTCGAACCAGCGGAAGTGGTGAAGCCGCAACCGCGGCCGAAAAAGGTCGCGGGCGGTGGACGGCAGATGGATTTGTTCTGAGCGCGTCGCACTCCATAGATCGTCACCCTCGGGTCAAGCCCGAGGGTGACGGATCCGTGGTTAGGAGGCTGTCCCTAGCCACCCAAACCGAAATACCCCAACGCATCCCCCATCGCCTCTTCCTCGTAGCCGAGATGGGAGAGCAGTACGCGTTCGAGTGCGCGATAGACGGTCTTGGCGTCTTCGAACCGGGCTGCCGTGGGTTCCGCAGCCAGCGCATTGAGCGCAGCCACCAGCCGTTCCAACAATTCGTGGACGACGACATGCTCGGCGCGCAGCCGGTCGGCGATGGCCTTGAACGCCTCCCCCTGCTGCGCCAGTGCCGGGAAGATGGCGTAGTCCTCGATCGAATGGTGCGTGTTGACGATGCCGCAGTGCTGGCCGCAGAGATTGCCGAAGCGCCGGTAATTGGCCACCATCGCCAGATCGGCCGTCTCGGTGGCGATCTGGTCGCGCGTCACCGCACCCTGATTGGCCCGCTCGATGAGCTTACCCAGAGTGACCATGTTTGTGCGCAGGTGATCGTGAATCATGCGCAGATGCAGGCCGGGCGCGCGCTGCTCGTCGGTCAACCCTTCGAGCTTTTGCACCGGCGGCCTTGTGGCGTCGTCGAGAAAAGTGATGTCCAGCAGCATGCGCCGATAGATGGGGCCATTGCTGCGCAGGCGCAAGGCGGCACCAAATTGTGGCTGAGCCACCCCTCGGACACTAGCCCAGCATCTTGCCCGGATTGAGGATGCCCTTTGGGTCGAGGGCGGTTTTGATCGCCCGCATCATATCGATGGCGACGGGGTCCTTCACCTTCCGGAGCAGTTCCGTCTTCAACTGGCCGATGCCGTGCTCTGCCGAGACCGAGCCGCCGAGGCGCAGCACGATCTCATAGATCGCTTCGTGCACCTTCTCGTCGGACTGGGCCATGAAGGCCTTGCCATCGGCACCTGCGGGCTGGCTGAAATTGAAGTGGATATTGCCGTCGCCCATGTGGCCGAAGGGCACGGCGCGGATGCCCGGAACCAGGCGTTCGGCGGCGGCGATGCCCTCGGCGATCAGTTGTGGCACGGCGGCGATCGGCACGGAGACGTCGTGCTTGATCGAAGCGCCCTCCCGGGACTGTACCTCGCTCATCTGCTCGCGAAAGGCCCACATGCGGGTGCGATCGGCCAGGGATTCGGCCAGGACAGCATTGTCGATGAGGCCGGACTCGAAGGCGGCCTCGATGGCGGCCATGAGCGTGCCCGGCAGGCCGCCGCGCATGCGCGAGACTTCGATCAGCGCATACCAGGGGGAAGGGCCTGCGGTAGGGTCGCGGTCGAGCATGCCGTGACGCAGCTGCATATCGAGGCCGAGAGCGGGCACGATCTCGAAGGCATTGAGCCGGCCGCCGATGCGTTCGCGCAGCAGTTCGAACAGTGGCAATGCCACCTCGGGACCGGCAATGTTGACCAGCGCCGTCTCGTAATCCTCCGGCTTGGGGAAGATCTTGAGCGTCGCGGCGGTGATGATGCCCAGCGTGCCCTCGGCGCCGACGAGCAGGTCCTTGAGGTCGTAGCCGGTATTGTCTTTCTTGAGCGAGTTGAGGCCTTGGTAGAGCCGGCCATCGGCCAGCACGGCCTCTACGCCCATGGTGAGCTCGCGGGCATTGCCATAGGCGAGCACGTTGACCCCGCCGGCATTGGACGACAGCAGGCCGCCGATGCGCGCGGAGCCCTGCGAGGCCAGCCAGAGCGGGAAGATATTGCCCTTGTCTTCCGCCGCCTTGTGAGCGTTTTCGAGAATGACGCCGGCTTCGGCCGTCATGGTGCCGGCCGCGGTGTCGATGGCGCGGATGCGGTCGAGCTTGCTCAGGCTCACGATGACCTCATCGCCGCGCCACGGCACCTGGGCTCCGACGAGGCCGGTATTGCCGCCTTGGGGGATGATGCCGACGCCGTTCTCATTGGCCCAGCGCAGAATCGCCTGCACCTCCGTGACCGAAGCGGGCAGGGCGATCGCGGCGGCGCCGGTGTGGAAGCGCTTTCGCGGCTCGTTGAGATAGTTGCCCATCCGCTCCGGCTCGCCAATGACGGCGCTGGCGCCGAGTAGGGCGGTGAGCTCTGAGATGATCTGGGTGGCGGAAAGGGACATGCGACAATCCGTATTGACGACCCGCTGCCGGGTGAACTTGCCCCGGCCGCCTGCCATGTGCCACAACCGGGTCGAGGACTCCAGCATCGATGGCGTGGCGATTTGCGAATGGCATATCTGCCTTCCGATCTTGCGGCTGGCGTGACCGGAAAAATCCACTAGGCTGATGCCGAGGCGGATAGCACTCTTTCGATAGGACGCGTCGGGGGCGGCGCGGAATGAACCAATGACAGCCTTGGTCTGGCCGGAAATCTACTTCGTTCGCCATGGAGAGACCCCATGGAACGCCGAGCGCCGCTATCAGGGGCGCAAGGATATTCCGCTCAACGACAAGGGGCGTGGCCAGGCCAATCAGAATGGCAAGACGCTTGCCGCGTTGTTTGCGGCGCGCGGGCTCGACCCCAACGCATTCGAGTGGCACGCCTCTCCGCTGGGCCGCACCCGCGAGACTATGGACCGGGTGCGGGCCGGGTTCGATATTCACCTGCCCGAGGTGAAATACGACGTGCGGCTGATGGAGATTTCCTTCGGTGTGCTGGAAGGCGAGTTGTTCGAGCAATTGCCGGCCAATATGGCGATCGCACCGGGCTCGCGTGACGAGAGCTATTGGGAGTTCCGCCCCGAGAATGGCGAGAACTATCGCGACGTCGAGGCGCGGCTGGCTGAATTCGCCAGTGTGCTCAAGGGACCGTCGGTGGTTGTGGCCCACGGCGGTATCGCCCGCACACTGCGTGTGTTGATCGAGCACGCGCCGATCGTTGAAGTGATCAACTGGGCACCGCCGCAGGACGCAATCATGCACTTCACGCCGGGGCAGATGGAGCTGCTGCGCGCGTAGCGCTGATTGACCTAGTCGTGCCCTCTGCCTAGAAAGCCCGCAACCACGGGGCTGCGCCATGTCGTTCAATACATTTGGAACTTTGTTTCGCTTCACCACCTGGGGCGAAAGCCACGGGCCAGCGCTTGGCGTGGTGGTGGATGGCTGCCCGCCCGGCCTGGTGCTGACGCCCGAAATCATCCAGCGCGATCTCGACCGTCGCAAGCCAGGGCAGTCGAAGTATACCACGCAGCGGCGCGAGGCAGACGAGGTGAAAATCCTCTCTGGCGTGTTCGAGGACGAGCGCACCGATGGACCGCGCACCACCGGCACGCCGATCTCGCTGCTGATCGAGAATACTGACCAGCGCTCCAAGGACTATGCGGAAATCCGCGACAAGTACCGGCCGGGCCACGCCGATTACACTTATGACCAGAAATACGGCATCCGCGACTATCGCGGCGGCGGCCGGACCTCGGCACGCGAGACGGCGGCGCGCGTGGCCGCCGGTGCGATTGCACGACAGGTGCTGGCGGGCGTGAGCATCCGCGCCAGCCTCGTGCAGGTGGGACCGCACAAGATCGACTACGGCAATTTCGACTGGGACCAGGTCGACCAGAACCCGTTCTTCTGCGCCGATGCCACGGCCGCCGCGCTTTGGGCGGACTATCTCGACGGCATTCGCAAGGACGGCAACTCGGTTGGTGCAGTCATCGAGGTCGTGGCCGAGAATGTGCCGGCCGGCTGGGGTGCGCCGATCTATGGCAAGCTCAGTGCCGACCTGGCCTCGGCGATGATGAGCATCAATGCGGTCAAGGCGGTGGAGATCGGCGCTGGTTTCGAGGCGGCCAGCCTGACCGGCATCGAAAATGCCGACCAGATGCGGTCCGGTGCCGACAAGCCGTACTTCCTTTCCAACCATGCCGGCGGCATTCTGGGTGGGATTTCCAACGGCGATCCGATCGTCTGCCGCTTTGCAGTCAAGCCGACCTCCTCGATCATCACCCCGCGCCAGACGGTGACGACGGCGAACGAAGACACCGACATCGTGACCAAGGGCCGGCATGACCCATGCGTCGGTATTCGCGCCGTGCCGGTCGGCGAGGCAATGATGGCCCTGGTGCTGGCCGACCATGCGCTAAGGCATCGTGGGCAAACCGGCCGCGAGGGTGCGGTGGGCTTCGAGCGGAATTAACCGCCTCTTCCGTTCTCCCCTTGCGGAGAAGGTGCCCGAAGGGCGGATGAGGGGTCCTTCTGCGCTTCTGGCATGGGCGTGCGCAGCACCCCTCACAGCAATTCTGCTGGACGCAGAATTGCTGTCCTCTCCCGCATGCCGACCGCTAGGTTCTACCAAACACCAGCACCGTCTCCACGTTCCCGTCGCCGCCGGCGATGGGTGATGTCACGGAGTGACGGTGCTCGAATCCTTGAGCCTGCATGAAGGCGATCACCTCGGCGCGGGCCGTCTCGATGGCTTCTTCGCTGGTCACGATGCCACCCTTGCCGACGTTCTGGCGCCCCACTTCGAACTGCGGTTTGAACAGGATCACCGCGTCGGCCTTCGGCGTGCATAGGGCGAGCGGGGCTGCCAGTACCTTGGTGACGGAAACGAAACTCACGTCCGAGACGAGCAAATCGATCGGCTCGGGGATCATCTCGGCGTCGAGGTCTCGCGCGTTGACCCCTTCCATGCTGACGACACGGTCGCTGCCCTTGAGCCTGTCATGCAACTGGTCGTGGCCGACATCGACCGCGTAGATGCGGCGGGCGCCGCGTTCCATCAACACTTGGGTAAAGCCGCCGGTGGAGGAGCCGATATCGACACAAATCTTGTCGGCGGGGTCGATCTGACCTGCATCGAGGCCGGCAACCAGCTTGAGGGCGGCGCGGGAGACGTAGTTTGCGGCGGGATCGCTGAGCGCCAGCTTGTCGTCACGGCTGACCATCTGGTTCTGCTTATGCGCGGTGACGCCGTTAATGGTCACCGTGCCGCGCAGGATGGCGTCGCGCGCCCGGGCCCTTGATGGCACCAGCCCGCGCTGCTCCAGCGCCAGATCGAGGCGGATGCGCCCGCTCATCCTTCGACCAGGCGCTTCACCTTGGCGACAGCTGTGTCCTTGGCTTCTTCGTACGCAATGGTGCCCTCGAATGTGCCATCACCGTCGATAAGGAAGGTCAGCGCCGTGTGATCGACGAGGTAGTAGGGATCGTCTTCCGCAAAACCCTCTGCCCGCTGACCGACGACGCCGAAGGCGGCCTTGGCTGCCTCGGTCTGCGCCTCGTCACCAACGAGGCCGATGATTGAGGGGTCAAAGCCTTCCACATAGCCCTTGACCGCTTCCAGCGTGTCGCGGGCGGGATCTACGGTGACGAAGATGATGCGAAGCTGCTCGGGCGTCAGGCCGAGTTGGGCCCGCCAGGCCGTAGCTTCGGCCATGGTTGTGGGGCAAACGTCTGGGCAAAAAGTGTAGCCGAAGAAGACGAGGCTTGGCGTGCCCTTGAGACTGTCCTGCGTGAAGGTGCCGCCTTGGGTCGAAGCCAACGCAAAGGGTTGGCCGGTGACGCCCAAGGGCCTGGCAGGCGGCCGGAACACATAAAGGCCGGTCGCGCCGACGGCAACGATGACCACGAGGGCCCAGAGCACGATGCGGAAGTTGCGGAGGGATTTTGGGGTGGTCACGGCGGGTTTCCTGCCACGAGGTCGTGTGTCGCTCACGCGTCGAGCGGTTCCGTGCCGGTCGCCCGGCCGTCGCGCGACAGCGTGATCTTTTCAATGCGGGCCTCGGCGGTGCGCAACAGCGTCTCGCAATGGGCCTTGAGGGCTTCGCCGCGCTCGTAGATGGCGATGGATTCGGCCAGCGGTGCCCGGCCCGATTCGAGCTTGCCGACGATTTCCTCGAGCTGCTGCAAAGCGGCTTCGAAGCTCAGGGTTTTGACATCGTCATTGTCGGCCATGGCGGTCTTTCCTAGTCTTCGAGGCGCCCGGTGGCGCCATCCATCAGCATGGCGACATGGTGCGAAACACCGCCCGCCAAGCCCTTGAGGTCATAGCCACCTTCGAGCAGCGATACAATGCGATTGCCGCAGGTGCGCTCAGCAGCATCCATCAACTTTCCCGTGAGCCAGCCATAGTCGGCCGATTGCCAATTGAGCTGGGCCAGCGGGTCGCGCTCATGGGCATCGAAACCGGCCGAGATCAGGATCAGGTCGGGCGAAAAATCGACCAGCGCCGGAATGATGCGGCTGGCATAGGCGTCGCGCATGCTCTCGCCGCCGGTATTGGGGGCGAGCGGGGTATTGGCGACGTTGCCGACGCCGGTCTCGCTGGCCTTGCCGGTGCCGGGATAGAGCGGCATCTGGTGGCTCGAGGCGTAGAACACCGTTGAGTCCGTTTGGAAAATGTCCTGGGTGCCATTGCCATGATGCACGTCGAAATCGACGATGGCGACGCGCTCGGCGCCATATTTGCGTTGGGCTTCGCGGGCGACAATGGCGACGGTGTTGATGAGGCAGAAGCCCATGGGGCTGGCGATTTCGGCATGGTGCCCGGGCGGGCGGATGGCGCAGAAGGCGTTGTCGACTTCGCCCAGCAGCACCGCATCGAGTGCCGCCAGAGCGCCACCAAGGCCGGTCGATACCGCCGACAGAGAGTCGGCGGAGATGAAGGTGTCTCCATCGAGCTGGCCCATGCCTTCGGCAGGACGAGCGTCACGGAGTTTGGCCATGTATCTGGAATTATGGACCAATTCGGCAAGCATCAGGTCGCCGCTGGGGGCATTGCGGCGCAGGAGTTTGTCGAAACGCGAGCGCGACAGCGCGTCCTCGACCGCGCGGATGCGGTCGGCGCGCTCGGGGTGACCCTGGGGCGTGACGTGATCGGCGAAGTTCGGCTGGCTGACGAGCAGCGTGGTCACGCGGGTCACGTCTCCTGTACATTGGTCGCTTCGTCTTGACGCGCCAGGGTCTCGTTGTCAAACAACGGCCATGACGATGAACGCTGACTTAACGCTTCCTGAACCGAAAAATGTGGCTGACGCCGCTGCCCTGCTGCGCGACGGCAAACTGTGCGCGTTTCCCACCGAGACCGTCTATGGCCTGGGCGCTGATGCGACTGACGCCGATGCCGTCCTCGCCATCTACGAAACCAAGGGGCGGCCGCGCTTCAATCCGCTGATCATCCACTGCGCCGATCTCGCCATGGCCGAGACATTGGCGGTGTTTTCGCCACTGGCGCGTCGGGTGGCGGCACTATGGCCGGGTCCGCTAACGCTGGTGCTGCCGGCACGGCCAGGCAATGGGCTGGCGGACGTGGCTATGGCAGGGCTCGATAGCGTGGCGATCCGCATTCCGGACCACAAGCTGGCGCTGGAGCTGATCGCGGCGGTGGGCCGGCCGCTGGCGGCACCGTCGGCCAACCCGTCGGGACGGCTATCGCCAACGACGGCCTATCAGGTGCGCTTGGGCTTTGCCGGGCGCGTGCCGGTGCTGGACGGCGGGCCATGCCGGGCTGGGGTCGAGTCGACCATTATCCGCGTCGAGGGTGACCGGCTAGTGCAGTTGCGCGCCGGAGCGATCGCGCGCGAGGAGATCGAGCGGCGGTTCGGGGTGCCGGTGGAAGTGGCCGAGAAGGATGCCGCGATTGCCGCGCCCGGCATGCTGGCGAGCCACTACGCGCCCAACGCGCTGATGCGGCTCAATGCCGAACCGCGCGAGGGCGAGGCTTATCTGGCGTTTGGGACTGCCCCCGAATTTGGCGGGATGATGCGAAATCTGTCGGAGACGGGCGACCTGCATGAGGCGGCGCGCAACCTGTTTTCGATGCTGCATGAGCTCGACGCTGTCGGGGCAGGGGTGATCGCGGTGGCGCCGGTGCCGGATACGGGGCTGGGCGAGGCGATCAACGACCGGTTGCAACGGGCGGCGGCACCGCGGGAATAGGGGAGACCACCTCTTCACCTCTCCCCCAGAGGGAGAGGTGAAGGAGGCTAGTCCCGCACCTTGTAGGGCTTCTGGTCCCGCATGAACCGCGCCAGCGCTTCGAGATCGGGATCGCCGCCGGGCGGTAGGACAACCCTCAAATTCGCGTACAAATCCCCATCGCCATAAAGCCCTTTGCCCTTGAGGCGGAGGGCCTTGGCGGTGTCGATGCCGGGGGGCAGGTTGAGCTCGACCGAGCCGTCGAGCGTAGGGACGCGAACCTTAGCACCGAGCACGGCCTCGTAGAGCGTGATCGCGACGTCGGTGCGCAGATCGGCGCCGTCACGGCGGAACTGCTTGGACTTTTCGAAACGCACGGTGACGAGCGCATCGCCGGGTTCGCCGAGGCCGGGGGAGCCCTGACCCTTGAGGCGGATCTGCTGACCTTCCTCGACCTTTTCAGGAAGCTTGACCGACAACACCTTGCCTGACGGCATGCGCACGGGGACGGAGGCCGCCTTGTGGGCGTCCTCGAGCGACACGGTGGCGTTGACCACGATATCGTCGCCCTTCATGGACCGGCCCTGGCCACCTGCGGCGGTGCCGGCAAATGGGTCCCATTGCGGACCGCCGGCTGTGCCGCGCGCACCGCCGCGCTGCTGGCCGCCAAAGCCGCTCATGAATTCCTTGAGGATGTCCTCGGCCGAAAATCCGCCCTGTGCCGTCCGCCCGCCGCGCTGCGCGCCGCCAAAGCCGCCGGGATTGAAGCCGGCGAATTTGGGATTGCCATCAGCGTCGATTTCGCCGCGATCGAACTGACCGCGCTTGTCGGTATCGTTCAGCAGGTCATAGGCATTGGTCGCCTCGGCAAACTTGCCGTGCGCTGTAGGGTCGTCAGGATTCTGGTCGGGGTGATACTTCTTGGCGAGCTTGCGATAGGCGGACTTGATGTCCTTTTCGCTCGCGGAACGTGGCACCCCAAGCACGGTGTAAGGATCGCGCATTTGGTCCATTCAAATGAGTCGGGGCGTTGCTTCGCCCAAATTTCATGTCCTATATGGCGACCACCCCCGGCAATGTCCAGATTTCGGTCGCAGGGTCGCGACGAAGGGATGAGATTTCCATGCTGCAAACTCTGACGGAACGCCTCTTCGATGACGGCGATCGCGCCGACCTCGATCCATTCGCCGTATTCGAGGAATGGTTCGCTCTTGCCAAGGAGGCCGAGCCCAACGACCCGCATGCCATGGCCCTGGCGACTGTCGACGACGATGGCTTGCCCGATGTGCGCATGGTGTTGCTCAACGCCCGGGATGCGCGCGGGTTCTGTTTCTTCACCAATTTCGAAAGCATGAAGGGCGGCCAGCTCGACGCCCACCCGAAGGCGGCAATGGTGATGCACTGGAAGTCGTTGCGGCGGCAGGTCCGGGTCCGCGGACCGGTCGAAGTCGTGACACCGGAAGAGGCCGACGCCTATTTCGCCAGCCGTGCCCGCGGCAGCCAGATTGCATCTTCGGCGTCGGAACAGTCACGGCCATTGGCCAGCCGGCAGCAATTGCTGACACGGGTGGCCGATTTGACGGCCGAGATCGGTGAGGACGCGGTGGTGCGACCCCAGCATTGGTCGGGCTTCCGCATCGTGCCCACCAGCATGGAATTCTGGAGGGACGGCCAGTACCGCCTGCACGACCGCGTACGGTTCGAGCGGAGCGGGGATGGTTGGGTGAGCACAAGGCTGTATCCGTAACGCCACACCAGCCGGACGCGCCAACCTCGGGCTCGACCCGAGGGCTTTGCACTTGCTGAGCGCCCCACAAGTGAAGTGCCCTCGGGTCGAGCCCGAGGTTGGCGCGTGGTGGGTATGGCAGATCTGGTCAAAATTGACCCGCACTCCGCTTCCCAATGCCAGGCGGCTCGCCTAAAACCCCAACAGGCTTGGGGATTGTGGCATGGTTTGGGATGGCGGACAGGAGCGGCCGGTGCCGGTAGTGTTCACCGGGACCCGGGGAGAGCTGGGCGGCATGCTGCTGCGTGGCTACCTGCTGCTGGTCCCCACGATCGGGTTGTACCGCTTCTGGCTGACGACGTGGAAGCGGCGCTTCTACTGGTCCCATACCGAGATCGATGGCGACGCGCTGGAATACACCGGCAATGCCATCCAGCTCCTCATCGGCTTTCTCATGGCGCTGGCCATTTTCGTGCCGCTCTATGGGCTGTTCTTCTACCTCTCGACGCAATCCTCGACTGCGGCGGTGATCGGCTATGGCGGGGTCGGCGTCCTGCTTTGGTTCCTGTCCGGCTATGCCGTCTATCGGGCCCGCGATTTCAGACTGTCCCGGACGCTGTGGCGCGGCATTCGCTTCGATCAGGCCGGTAGCGCCTGGGGCTATGCCTGGCGGCGGTTCGGCTGGTCGCTGCTGGTGCTGCTGACGGCGGGCCTGGCCTATCCGTTCATGGCCGCCAACCTCTGGAGCTATCGCTACCGCCATAGCTGGTATGGCGATCGCCAATTCGCGTTCGCGGGAAGCTGGAAGCAACTGGTGGGTCCCTTCTATCTCAGCTACGGGACCGTCGCGGTCATCACCCTGATCGGGCTGGTGCTGTGGGGCGCGGCACTGGGTGGTGGCCAGATGCGGCCAGCCGGCTTTGTGCCGCTGCTGATAGCCGCCGCCCTGATCGGCTGCATGATACTCCGCTACCATTCGCGCGAACTGAGCCGGATGCTGTCATCGGTCTCGCTCGGGCAGGCCCGGCTGACCGTGCATGTCTCAGCCGGCGCCTTGCTGGGGCAGTACGTACTGTTCGGCTTTGCGCTGCTGGGAACATTCATCGTGCTGGGGATCGGCGGCTTCGTCGTTATCGGCGCGCTTGCGGCGGACGCTTTTGCCGGCGGCGGCTTCGATCCGGAAATATTCATGAGCCACATGCGCGGTAGCTTCGTCACGCTGGCAGCGATCATCTTTGGCTACCTGCTGGTGCTGGGCGGCTTCAGCCTGATGAGCGAACTGTTCCTCGGGTTGGGCTATTGGAAGCTGGTGGCCAAGGGCGCCGCTATCACGGGCATAGACAGCCTGCGCGATGTGCGTGCTCGCGGCGAAGACAAGCGGCTGGCCGGCGAAGGACTGGCCGACGCACTTAACGTGGGTGCCTACTGATGGCGATACCCGCACGCTTCTACGATGGCTTGACCGCCGCTGTGCATGCCGTCGGGCTCGACTATGAGCATCGCGGCGGCGACAGTGGCACGCTGGTCGTCCGTGCGCAGGCTGGCACCGAACTGGCGCGCTGGCCCTCCAATGATCTCCACACGATTCATGGCCGCAAGGGCGAATTGCTGCTTGGCGCCGTCGGACAGCCCGGCGGTGCGCGTGTCGTGGTACGCGGACGGGAAGACATAGCACGCATTATGGCGACCTTGCCGGTGCTGCATCACAAACAGCGCCAGGAGCGCGGCCGCCAAGTGCGCATCGCGGTGACGGCGACGGTAGCACTGGCAGGCGTCATCGGCGCCTACCTCTATGGCGTGCCGTTGCTTGCCGGGCGCATCGTCGGTCTGGTACCGGCCGCTTGGGAGCAAAGCCTGGGCGGCACTGTCGCCGAGCAGATGGAGGCCAGCTTCGGCGAAAGCGGCGGCCTGCAAGTCTGCGACACCGATCCGGACAGCGTTGCCAATCGTGCCCTCGCCCGGTTCGGCGATGCTGCACTGGCGGGCTCCAATTCGCCGTTCACGCTCGATATCAAGGTGGTCAAGTCCGACGTCCCCAATGCCTTCGCGCTGCCGGGCGGGCGGGTCTATTTCTTCTCGGCGCTGCTCGACCAGGCGCAGACACAAGACGAATTCGCCGGTGTGCTGGCCCATGAAGTGGGGCACGTGGCCTATCGCCACGGCATGGAGCAGTTGATCTCGTCAGCCGGAACCGGTGCGCTGATCGGCTTCATTCTTGGCGACATGACCGGCATTTCGGTAGCGGCGGGTCTGGGTTCGACCATGATCGACGCCCGTTTTTCCCGTGAGGCGGAGCGGCAGGCCGACGTCTATGCCGCCCAGGTGGCCCAGCGGCTCGATTTTCGTCCATCGGGCCTGGCCGATCTGATCAACCGCGTCGGCGCGGATGACGATTTCGCCCGAGCACTGGCGCTGCTCAGCACGCATCCGCTGACCGACGACCGCAAGGCAGCGCTCGAAATCCTGAGCCAGCAGCGCCCAACCGGCCTCGAGCCGCCCTTTACCGCCGATGAGTGGTTCGCCATCAAGACGATGTGCGTCGGCGTAACGACGCCAGCAGCGCCGGAAACCGGTAAGACCAAGAGCAAATGACCGGGTTCGGCGAAATCTTCAAATTCGGGCAATACCTTGGAGATATGTTCTGCACAGAGGGTGTGTCGATACTCACGTGATGGCGGCCTGACGTGAATCTCAACGCACGCTGGGGCGAGGTGCAGTGCGCATACTGATCCGGACATCGAAATGGGCCATCTGGGCGCGCCGCCTCGGCAGCGTCGCGGTGCCGCTCGTCGTCATCTCGGTCCTGCTGCATCGCCTACGGCTGATGACCAGCGACCTGTTCCTGGTGGCCGCCGCCGTGGCGGGCGCGATGGCGCTGCTGGCCGTTCTGGTCTCGATGGTAGCGCTAGCGCGGCTCTGGCAGACCGGCGACCGCGGCTGGGGCAAGGCGCTGTGGGGGCTTGCTTTCGGGCTGATCTGCCTGCTGCCCTATGCTTGGTATGGCGCTTTGGCACTGCGCTATCCAGCAGTCACCGATATTGCCACCACGGATCGCGGGCCGATGCCGCTTGTATTCGAGCCAGGCACCGCTGCCATGCCGCCCCCAAAGCTGTTGAGCCGGTCGGAAATGGCACTGGTGTTTCCCAATGTGGAAACACGCACCTATCCGCTGGGGCTGGCCCAAACCTTCGTGCTGGCGCATCGGCTGGTCGATGAGAACGGTTGGGACATAAAGCTTGAGCGCGACCCGGCGACGGGGGCAGCGGTTGGGCAGATCAATGCCCAGATCGTCACCTTGCCTGGCTGGCGCGAGGAGGTCGTGATCCGCGTGACCGGCGACCTGGCCAATTCGGCGGTCGACATGCGTTCGGCCTCGCTCAATGCGCTCCATGACTTCGGCAGCAATGGCCAGCGCATAGAGGCTTTTCTGTCAGCGCTGGACGACGCCGTGACGACCTTGCTGCGCGACAATCCCAATGCCAACCGGCCGGTGGAAGCCGAGCCTGAGTCGGCGACGGACGTCGAGGCGCCGGCTGAATAGTCTAAGCTGTGATGCGGGTGCCAAAGAGCTTCCGCGCAACCTGCAGTTGGCCCCGGTCTTCAAGATATTCCACATGGGCGGTGATGGTCATCCGCGCCGCCAGTTTCACCGGTAGCGGTTGGGTCGGATAGATCGCATCGACGATGTGGGCGACGGTGCGGGCGCCATTGCGGACGGCGGCGACGACCTGCTCGGTGCGCATCTCGCGATGGGCCCGCAGCGCCCTGGCATATGCCGGTCCATCGCCGATCGCCCCGCCATGGGCGGGCAGATAGAGCCGCTGGGGCAGCGCGATGACCTTGTCGAGCGAGGCGAAATAGTCGGCCATCGATCCGTCGGGCACCGAGACCAGCGTCGAATTCCAGCCCATGACATGGTCGCCGCTGAGCAGGATGTCGCCCATGCTGAAAGCCAGGTGGTTGGCGCAATGGCCGGGGGTGGTGTGAACCGAAAGCGCCGCGTCGCCGGCGGCGATGGTTTCGCCATCGACCAGCGTCCGGTCGGGCACCAGGTCCCAGTCGCAGGAATTGCGGATCGGGTTGCGCTCGAATCGGCGGAGCGGACGCGACAGCCGATGCGGGCCGCCGAACCAAAGCGGGGCATTAAGGCGCCGGGCCATCCGCGCCGCCAGCGCGCTGTGGTCGCGATGGGTGTGCGTGAGAAGGATGGCGTCGACCGGTCGGCCACCGATGGCGCGGTCGAGAGCGGCCAGGTGCGCGTCGTCGTCCGGCCCCGGATCGACGAGCGCAAGTCGTTCGTGGCCAATAACAAAGCTGTTGGTGCCGGTGAAGGTATAGGCGCTGGCATTGGGCGCGGTGACACGCACCAAGCCCGCCGCGGCCGGCACGGCGAGCCCCGTCTGTGGGTCGAATTGCGTATCGAAGACGAGGGGCGCGGCCATTGCACTCACCGGATGGGCGGACTAAGAAGTGGCGATACGAACTGCAGCAGTGTCCCGGGAGGGGATGCCGGTTCGCCAAGCATGGAAGGTATGAAATGGCGCTGACTTTGACCACGCCCAACACGCTCCTCGGCCTCTACCAGCCCAAGGGCGACGCTGCCAAGCTGGCATCGACCATCGCGACGGTCGTTCTCGGCACGCTGCTCATCACCATCTGCGCCAAGATCAACGTGCCGGTATGGCCGGTTCCGGTGACCCTGCAGGGCTTCGCCATCGCGGCCTTGTCGGCTGCCTTTGGCCTGCGCATCGGCGTCGCGACCGTGGCGCTCTACCTCATCGAAGGCGCGCTCGGCCTGCCGGTCTTCGCCGGCGCGACGGCAGGTATTCCCTATCTGATGGGCCCGACCGGCGGTTTCCTGCTCGGCTTCCTCGCCATGGCTGCCATCATCGGCTTCGCCGCCGATCGCGGCGCTTCGGGCAAGCCGCTGGCCCTGTTCGCGGCCATGGTCGTTGCCGATGCCGTGCTGCTGGTGCTGGGCTTCGTCTGGCTGATGGCACTTGCCGGCCAAGCCGGCTGGATCGACCAGGCCAACGTTGTCGGCTCGGCCTTCGCCAAGGCCATCCAGCCCTTCATCGTCTGGGACATTCTCAAGATGGCTCTGGCGGCGCTGACCGTTACAGGTCTCTGGAGCGTTATCGCCAAGCGCTAAAGCGTGTACCGCATCGAATTGGAAAGGCCGGCCTCGCGCCGGCCTTTTTTTGTGTCTAGCCAGCAGCTTGGCTGTGTACGGTGGCTGCATTGCCGGCATCGAGGATTTCGGTGATCCGCTCCGGCGTCAGCGGCCGGGACAGCAGGAAGCCCTGTAGCTGGTTGCAGCCCATGGCCTTGAGCAGCTGACGTTGCTCCTCGGTCTCGACGCCCTCGGCGGTGACCGCCATATGCATGGCGCGGCCGAGGTCGATGATCGACCGCACGATGCTGTCGATCTCGAGGTCCAGCCCCAGTTGGGCGGTGAAGGACTGGTCGATCTTGAGCTTGTCGACGCCATGGCTGCGCAGGTAGCTGATCGACGAATAGCCGGTGCCGAAATCGTCGAGGGCGACGCGGATGCCACGGCTACGCAATTGCATCAGCGTGGCCTGGATCATGGGTGAGTTCTGCAGCAGCAGACCCTCGGTGATCTCGATCTCCAGCCGCTTGGCCGGCAGGCCCGTTTCGGACAAGACGTCGAAGACGCGGTTGGCGAACCACTCGTCGCGGAACTGCACCGGCGAAACATTGACCGCGACCCAGGGAATGTCGTTTGCCGCAGCAAAAAGGCAGGCCTTGCGCATGACCCACATGCCGAGCTGGTCGATCAGGCCGCGCTCTTCGGCGAGACCAATGAAGGTGGCAGGCGACATGTATCCGCGCACGGGGTGACGCCAGCGTACCAGCGCCTCCGCGCCCGCGATATTGCCCGAGCGGGTATGGTAGATCGGCTGATAGACAAGCTCGAGGTCCCGGTCTTCCTCCAGCGCTGCGCGCAAATCCAGCTCCAGGCTGCGACGCTCGCGGACGGCGTCACCCAGTTCGCCGGCAAAGAGCTGATGCCGCCCGCCGCCATGCTCCTTGGCGTCGTAGAGGGCGATGTCGGCCTGACGCATAAGGTCTTCTGCCCGCGCTTCGCCGTCCGTAGTGACGACGACGCCGATAGTGGCGCCGACCCGCACTTCGTGGCCATGGATGTCAAACGGCAGCTTGAACGCGTCGACGATCTTCTGGCTCAGGGCCAGCGCCGCAGCCGTATCGATCGCCACGAAC
The DNA here is from genome assembly GCF_022429625.1 of Devosia lacusdianchii. Classification (NCBI taxonomy): domain Bacteria; kingdom Pseudomonadati; phylum Pseudomonadota; class Alphaproteobacteria; order Hyphomicrobiales; family Devosiaceae; genus Devosia; species Devosia lacusdianchii. The sequence goes on from NZ_CP092483.1 coordinate 981,210, forward strand.
TGGATGACCGCGAACTCGTCGCCGCCGAGCCGCGCCACGGTGTCGACCTCGTCGACCTGGTCGAGCAGCCGCTTGGCGGCCTGGCGGATCAGTTCGTCGCCGGCCGGGTGGCCGAGCGTATCGTTGACATGCTTGAACCGATCTAGGTCCAGGTAATGCAGCGCAATCCTGGACCCGTTCCGGCGCATATTGGCCAGTGCCTGATCCAGCCGGTCCTCGAACAAGGAGCGGTTGGGAATCCCGGTCATCGGGTCGTGAAAGGCCAGGAACGAGGCTTCGGCTTTGCTGTGTTCGAGCATGGTGGAGGTGCGGCGCAGGCGGCGCAGCAACATGGCGATGGCCAGCGCCGCCAGGATGACGCCGCCGATTACCGCCGGCGCGGTTTCCTTGATGAGCGCAAAGGCCGGCTCGTCGGGTATCCAGGTGAAGAAGCCGACGATGCGTCCCTCCGTATCGAGCACCGGCGAGGCGATGCGCTCGTCGGTGGTCTGCGCGGAGCGCTCGAACGCCAGCCCCGGCACCTCGTATTTTCTCGCGATCTCGTCGGCGACCGATTGGTCGAGAAAGCGTGCGGAGATGTGCAGAAATTCGGTTCCCGGCGCCTGTTGCACTGCGTCGCTGCCCGGAATAACCGGCCTGACGCTGACAAGAGCCGGCTGCCCATTACCGAGGACAATGAGATCCTGGGTGCCGAGGCCGGTGATCGCCGCAGTCGAGTCATCCAGCCCAGCGGACGCATCCGCCATCTGCCGCCGCAGCGACTGCACGAGTGGCGCAATGGCGGCCTTGTCTGCTTCGTAGACCGAGCCTCCGACGCGTTCGCCATCGGCAACCGCGCGAACGAGTTGGTCCTGAGGGTCAAGGATGTAAATCCGGCTGTGGCCGAAATATTCGCTCATCCACTCGACCAGGTTCTCAGCGAGCCAGGCGTCATTATTGGCGCGCAGATTGACGACCGAGTCGTCCCAGATGGCAGAAGTGTCCTGCTCGACGGGCATCCGCTTGGCAAGATCGGCAAGCCCGGTCTGCACGGAGCGGCTTTCGCGCGCAATGGCTCGGTCGTCAATGCGGGACGCCGCCCACCAGCCGAAACTTCCCAGGACGACGATGACCACCGCTGCAAGCAGGAAGGCCAGATATGTAACCTGACGCGACAGGGGTGCTGGGTGCGTGCTTGAGTGAGCCATTTGCGATACCGGATGCGAGGCTCAAGGCTACGCGGGGAACCCTAACAAATGGCTGAATTGCAAAGCGGTTTTGCGCGGGACTTCAGGGGGAGCAGCTGTTGAGGGCTAGCTACGGCGGTTCAACTTGCGAAAGGCGCTGGGCGAGCAGCCCTCGTGCTTGAGAAAAACCCGCGAAAAGTAGAACGAATCTTCGAACCCGATCGCCAGCGCAATGGCCTCCACCGTTTCCTCGGTGACGGCCAGCAGTTCCTTGGCCCGATCAAGGCGTAGCCGCGTCTGCAGGACCTTTGGCGGCACGCCATAGGTTTCCGAGCAATGCCGCCTGAGTGTGGCGGCCGACACGTCGAACTCGGCCGCGAGGGCCGTGAGATCAAGGTCTTCCAGCGCTCGCTCCTTGAGGGCCCTGATCGCCTTGGCGGCGCCGAGGGATGGGCCGGCCCTGTCCGCGGCACCGGCTCTCTGCTGGATGGCGGCGCGGACGATGAGGCGGTGCAGCGTGGCTGCCGAAGCAAAGCGGCTCAAGTGGCCATGCTCGAGCATTTCCGAATGCAGCGTGCTGAACAGCCGGCCCATTTCGGTGACGTCATCGACCTGCATAAGCGGTGCGCCGCGTTTGATTAGCTCCGCCGCTTCGAATTCCTGTGCCAGCGTGCCATCGAAGAGCGCCCAGCGTTCACCCCAGGCCGTGCCCGGTGCCGGCCCATAGGAGTGGAGCACGCCGGGTACGAGGAAGAAGAGGGCAGGGCCGACGACCTCGTGCCGCCCCGACACCGCCGTGACCAACGTGCCGTGCCCGGACTCAACCAGGACCACGGCGTAGCATTGCAGGATGCGATCGACGATCTGGGAGCGGATGGTATGCAGGCCGAATGCCGAAACCTGCATGGCCCGCGTCGGGCTGCTGGTTGCAGTGCGGTAAACCGCCATCGATCGGTCAGTCATGATCGAAAAGTCCAGATTGGTGATTTGTCCATTTTAGCGTGGCGACCAATCGCCTAGTGTTGCGGTCAATCAATGACTCATAGCGGTGATTGAAATGTCAAGTGCTGCAGTGCAGCACTTGGGCTGCCCTTGGCGCGCCGATAGGAGGTAGCCGTCACAGGACGCCACGCGGCTCGGTTCCGGCACTGCCGCCCAAACCAAGAGATTTCTGCCGTGGCGCGGCCGTAGTCTCGAATCCAAACAAGCGCGCCATCAAGGAGGATCCATGATCTCGAAGTACAACCGGCTCGCCATTGGCGGGCTGTTGCTCAGTGTTTCAGCCATAGCGGCACAGGCTGAGACAATCACCCCGACCACGCCACCGGACCCGCCGGTATTCGAGGCGCAGAGCGTGCCGAACTTTGTCGGCGTCAAGGATATGTTCGAGTTCAAGGCGCTGGCCGAGTACCGCGAACCTGATTGGATCACCGAGAACTTCGTCGCATCCGGCAAACTGCCGCCAGTGGCCGAGCGCCTGCCCGAGCAACCGCTGGTCTACAAGACCGCCAACATGCCGGACGGCGTCGGCGTTTATGGCGACGTGATGCGCCACGTTATCGGCGGCCGTCCGGAGGGCTGGAACTACAGCGCCGGGCAGAGCCAGGGCTGGGGCGGCATCGACATCGGCCTGTCTGAGTGCCTGACGCGCACTGGCCCGCTATTCCAGGTCAAGGCCGATGAGCTGGAGCCGCTGCCGAACCTGGCGCAGAGCTGGGAGTGGTCGGAGGATGGCCACCAACTGACGATGCATCTCATCAAGGGCGCCAAATGGTCCGACGGAGTACTCTTCACGTCCGAAGACGCCATGTTCTATTGGGAGGACAACGTCCTTGATCCCAATGTGAGCCCGCTCAACGGCGCCACGCCCGAAACCTTCGGCGAGGGCACGACGCTGGAAGCGCTGGACGAATACACGCTGTTGTGGACGTTCAAGGAAGCGTTCCCCAAGCAGTATCTCTATGCCATGTCTTACGGCACGTTCTGCCCGGGCCCGGCGCATATCCTCAAGCCGGAACATCCGAAATACAACGCCGACAACACCTATGACGAATATAAGAACGCCTTCCCGCCTGAATACCTGAACATCCCCACCATGGGTGCGTGGGTGCCGGTGGAATACCGCTCCGAAGACATCGTGGTAATGCGTCGCAACCCCTATTTCTGGAAGGTCGACGAGCAGGGCAATCAACTGCCTTACCTCAATGAACTGCACTACCGGCTGTCCACCTGGGCCGATCGTGACGTGCAGGCGATCGCCGGCAGCGGTGACAACTCCGCCCTGGAGCAGCCCGAGAACTTCGTTGAATCGTTACGCGCTGCGGCCGAACCCGATGCGCCGGCACGGCTGGCCTTCGGCGCCCGTACTATCGGCTATACGCTCTATCCCAACCTGTCTGCCAATGGCTGGGGCGAGCCTGATGCCCGCGGTCAGGCGATCCGCGAACTCAATCGCAATGCCGATTTCCGTATTGCCATCAGCTCCGCGCTCGATCGCCAGGCACTTGGCGACAGCCTTGTACGTGGACCTTTCACCGCTATCTATCCGGGCGGCCTCTATGCAGGCACGACCTACTACGACAAGGAGTCGACGGTTTACTACCCCTACAATCCGGAGGGAGCAAAGGCGCTATTGGCCGGTATCGGCCTGGTCGATACGGACGGCAATGGAGTCCTCAACTTCCCGGCCGATACGGCCGACGTTGGCGGGCAGGACGTCGAAATTACCGTTCTGGCCAGTGCGGATTATCAGACCGACAGATCGCTTGCCGAGGGTGTCGTTGCCCAGCTTAGCCACTTGAGCCTGCGCGTGATCCCGACCTACAAGCCGTCGAGCCAGTTTGATGCGACCCAGACGTCTGGGCAGTTCGACTGGACCGTGGTCCGCAATGGGTCGGAATTGATCGCGGTGGTGCAGAATACCGCATCGCTGGCGCCGACCGGCCCGCGCACGGCTGTGGCGCACAAGGCAGGCTCTGATGGTACGCTCGACCTGCTGCCCTGGGAGCAGGAAATGGTGGACGTCGTCAACGGGTTCATCAGTTCCCAGGACGCCGGCGAGCGCATTGCCCTTATGAAGGCCTATCAGCGGCTCTACACGGAAAATGTCTACGGCATCGGGCTGACGCAATATCCCGGCGCCGAGATCATCAACAAGCGCTTCGCCAACGTGCCGGCTGGCGTGCCGATCTTCATGTTCAACTGGGACGTCGACAACATGATGCGCGAGCGCCTGTTCGTGCCTGCTGACAAGCAACAGGACTATGAGCTTCATCCGGAAACGCTGCCCGGCGCGCCGGGTGTCGGAAACGGTCCAGTTTCGTAGCAATCCTCCCACCAGGCAACGCCAGGCCCTGCCTCCCAGGGCCGCTTGGACAGGATCCGAAGGGCGCATCAGCGCCCTTCGGTGTTTCTGCGTCTCGATACGCGTGCCCGATGCGTCCATGCTAAACCGCAAGATCGGTCGAGCATGCGGTGACCCTGGACGGCTAGATCAGCCCGTCACGGAGAACGAGACGAATGACGGCGGCACTTCAAAACTACAAAGCCCGCATGCAGCGGGTTCTGGATCACATCGACCACCATCTTGACGATGGCCTGGATCTGGAAACGGTCAGCCGTGTTGCTGCCTTCTCGAAGTTTCACTTCCATAGGCAGTTTGCGGCGACCTTCGGGCTATCGGTATATCGCTATATCCAGCTGGCCCGCATGAAACAGGCGTCGAACCAGCTGGCTTCCGCAGACACCCAAAGTGTCACGGATATAGCGATGGATGCCGGCTACGATGCACCTGATGCCTTTGCCCGCGCCTTTCGGCAACGGTTCGGGCAATCGCCGTCCTCGTTCCGCAAATCTCCCGATTGGGAGCCGTGGCTTGTGGCCCTCGGGCCTTTGGACAATGCAAGGAACAAGCTCATGCAGATCATCTTCGACCATACTGACGTAGCAATCCGCGACGTGCCTCCGACGCCGGTGGCGATCATTGAGCATCGCGGCGACCGGGCCACGCTCGGCGACACCATCCAGCGCTTCAGGGCCTGGGGCAGGGCGGCGGGCCTCTCGGCCGAGACAAACCCGACCTTCATGGTCTTCCGTTCGGAACGGGAGCCTGCAATCGCGGCCGATTACAGCATGGACCTCTGCGTCGGGACCGATCAGCCCGTCGCGGCGAGTGATGCCCCGATGAAAGCCGGCGTCATTCCCGGCGGTCGCTGCGCCGTGCTGCGCTACCCCGGCAACAGCAACAACCTAGAGCCTGCCGCGCTCTACCTCTATCGGGACTGGCTACCAGCCAGCGGCGAGGAAGCGCGGGACTTCCCGATCTATTGCCAGCGCCGGCTCGCCTCCATCCCGGAAGTGCCGGCTCACGAAGTGGTGGTGGAGCTGTTCCTGCCGCTGAAGTGACGCACCCGGAAGCGGCCCGTTCCCTTTCTATCACGAAGAGGGGATTGGCCGCTTTCTCGCGCCGGTCAGGTATTTTGGGCAGCTGTGTCGAATTCTCTCCCACCCGCTCGTCGTCAAGGCAGCAAGAGGAGATTACCAATGCTGCGACGCACCTTCCTGTCACTGACTGCCGCGCTGGCACCGCTCATGGCGTTGCCTGCACTCGCCCAACCATCCGACCAAACCGCCGCCCCAGGAGTCGCCATGTTGCCCGCCCCATCCAAATCCGGCTACGCCCCGGTCAATGGCGTCGAAGTCTACTATGCCGTCTATGGCGAGGGCGATCCGGTCGTCCTGCTGCATGGTGGACTGGCCACAATCGACATGTTCGGTCCGAACGTCGCGCTGCTGGCCGAGGGGCATCAGGTTATCGCCATCGACCTGCAGGGACATGGTCATACGTTGCCCTTCGACCGCCCGATGAGCTACGAGGCCATGGCCGACGACGTTGCCGGCGCCATCCAGTATCTCGGTTTCGAAAAGGCAGATCTCATGGGCTATTCGCTCGGCGCAGGCACTGCCTTGCGTGTGGCGATTCAGCATCCTGATGTCGTGGACAAGCTGATCGTCGTTTCCGCGCCATACGCGTGGGCTGGCTGGCACGATTACAACCAGCAGGGCATGCGCTCGATGACGCCCGATATGGCCGAGGGCATGAAAGGCACGCCGCTTTATGAGTCCTATGCAGCCGTAGCGCCCGACGTGAACAACTTCCCGATCCTGATCGGGCAGGTCAACGCGATGATGATGCATGACTTCGACTGGTCTGCCGAGATCAAGCAGATCAAGGCGCCGACCCTGCTCATGTTCGCCGACTGGGACGCCGTGCGCACTAGCCACGTCGCCAGCTTTTTCGAGCTGCTGGGCGGTGGCCTGCAGGACGCGCTATGGGATGGGTCGGGCATGAATGCCAACCGCCTGGCCATCATTCCCAACGCCACCCACTACAACATCTTCGCCGACACAAGGCCCGGGGAAGCCGCGATTGCTTTCATCGACGCCGAGTAGCAGGCGCCAACACAGTCGGAGCAAACCAGGCTCGGCCCCGCAGGGCCGAGCCTTTTCGTTCGTCGCGTCCAAGCCAGCTCGACCGGCCGACTCCGGGCTTGTTAGTTACATTTTCAACTAATATCCCGATCAAGGGCTTGGGGGCACTGCCTTCCGTCCCGCTGCCGTTACGACCCCAATAGGAGCTTTACCCCATGGCCAAGGCATTCGCGTCGCAGGGCGATACGCGTGAGAAGAGCGTTTCGTTCACCGAGATCGGGGCGGGCGTGTGGGCTTTTACCGCCGAGGGGGATCCCAATTCGGGTGTCATTATCGGCGACGACAGCGTGATGGTCGTGGAGGCCCAGGCCACGCCGCGCCTGGCCAACAGGGTGATCGAAAAGGTTCGGGAAGTCACCGACAAGCCGATCAGCCACGTCGTCCTGACGCACTATCACGCCGTGCGGGTTCTTGGCGCTTCCGCCTTCGGCGCCACTCAGGTGCTGATGTCGGACAGCGCTAGGGCCATGGTGGAAGAACGCGGCCAGGAGGATTGGGACAGCGAGTTCCAGCGCTTCCCACGTCTGTTCGAGGGTCACGAGAGCATTCCGGGCCTGACCTGGCCGACCACGACCTTCTCCAAATCGATGACCGTCTATCTGGGCAAGCGCCGGATCGAACTCATGCATCTGGGCCGCGCTCATACGGCCGGTGACATCGTCATCCAGGTGCCGGACCAGAATGTCATGTTCACGGGTGACATCGTCGAATATCACTCGGCCTGCTATTGCGGCGACGGCCATTTCGGCGATTGGGGCCAGACGCTCGATGCCATCAAGGCTTTCGAGGTCGATGCCATCGCGCCGGGGCGTGGCGATGCGCTGATCGGTCCGACCATGGTCAACAAGGCGATCGAGGCTACACGCGACTTCGTCCGCTCGACGTATCAGCCTGCGGCCCGCGTGGCGGCCAAGGGTGGAACGCTCAAGGACGCCTGGGACGCGGTTCGCGCCGTCTGCGACCCGAAGTTCGCCCACTTCGCCATCTACGAGCACTGCCTGCCGTTCAACGTGGCGCGGGCCTATGACGAAGCGCGCGGCATCGACACGCCGCGTATCTGGACCGCCGAGCGCGATCTCGCCATGTGGGATGCCCTGCAGAACTAGAGCGGCCAGGGGGGACCATGCCAGCCTACGAACATGTGCCGTTTGATTATGTCCGGCCGCCTGAGCTTGACGGCGGCAGGAGCGAGACACCGGTTGCCATTGTCGGCGCTGGTCCGGTTGGCCTTACGCTGGCGCTCGATCTGGCGCAGCGCGGCATCAAATGCGCCGTGCTCGATGACAACAATGTCGTTTCGGTCGGCTCGCGCGCCATCTGCTGGGCCAAGCGGACGCTCGAAATCTTCGACAGGCTTGGCGTTGGCGAGCGTATGCTGGACCAAGGCGTGACCTGGACCGTGGGACGGCTGTTTCACGGTGCCGACGAGGTCTATTCCTTCGACCTGTTGCCCGAGCAGGGACACAAATATCCGGCCTTCATCAATCTGCAGCAGTATCTGGTCGAGCAACACTTGGTTGAACGCTGCCGGGAGTTCGCCGATCTCATCGACCTGCGGTTTCTCAACACGGTCGTTGGGCATGAGGAGACCGCATCCGGCGTCACCATCGAAGTAACGACGCCCGACGGAGCCTATCGGCTGGCGGCGGACTATCTCGTGGCCTGCGACGGCGCCAATTCACCGACCCGGCGGCGTATGGGGCTTGAGTTCGAGGGGCAGAGCTTTGAAGAGCAGTTCCTGATCGCCGATATCGAGATGGACCAAAGCCCGTTTGGCGAGTCAGGGCGCGCCGAACGCTGGTTCTGGTTCGATCCTACTTTCCATGCCGGCAAATCGGCGCTGCTGCACCAGCAGCCAAATTCGATCTATCGCATCGACCTGCAATTGAGCGCTGGTGTCGACGCCAAGCTGGAAGCCACCCCTGAGCGGGTGATCCCGCGCATCCAAGCCATTGTCGGCGACAAGCCGTTCCGGCTTGATTGGGTCAGCGTCTACAAGTTCCGCTGCGCCAAACTGGCTCGTTTCGTGCACGGACGGGTGATTTTCTGTGGCGACAGCGCGCATGTGGTCTCGCCATTCGGGGCGCGTGGCGGCAACGGCGGCGTGCAGGACGCTGACAATCTGGGCTGGAAGCTGGCTGCGGTGCTTGAGGGCTCGGCCGATGCCAGCCTGATCGAGAGCTACGATGCGGAGCGCGGTCATGGCTCCTCCGAGAACATTCTGAATTCGGCCCGCGCCACCAATTTCATGACGCCCAAATCGCCAATCGAGGCGCTGTTTCGCAGTGAAACCTTGCGACTGGCGCATGACCAGCCGTTTGCGCAGAAGTTGATCAATTCGGGCCGGCTGTCGCTGCCCTGCTTGCTGGAAGGCCATGGCCTGCAGACCCCGGGCGAGGCGCCGCTGCGACCGGGCTCGGTCGCGCTCGACCTGCCGCTGGTGGATGGCGGGTGGTTGGTCGAGCTGGTGCAGGGCGATTTCGTCTTGGTCGGGTTTGGTCCCGTGGCCTTGCCGGATGTGGCCGGCGTCAGACGCCTTGGTATCGATCAGCAGGGGGACTATCCCTGCCGGGCCAGCGTGGGCGGCTACGCCCAAGCGCGCTACGGCGTCGGCCTGGCCTACCTGTTCCGGCCGGATGGACATGTCGCGGCAGTGTTTGCTGAGCCAACGGCCGACCTGGTGAGCGCCGCTCGGCATCGCGCCTTGGGCGCACCGGATCGCGTGGAGGCGGCATGAGCGACGCAAACATCACCAATGACAATCTGGGCGCGAGCCGGGATGAATTCTACAGCTTGTTGATGTCGGCCCATGAGGGGCTGAGCGAGGCGCATAGCCACGCGCTCAATGCCCGGCTAGTGCTGCTCATGGCCAATGAAATCGGCGATCTCGATCGACTGAAGGCCGTGATTGCGCTGGGTCGATCCTATGAGGGCCCGGAAGACCCCCCCTGAGTTCAGCCAGGGCGGGCCTTCCACTCGTTAGGCGATGGCCGGACTTATCGCAAAGTGACAGGCGGTCGAGGCGCCGCCACCGCTCGGGAGGAGCAGCGGCGCTTCGCTGCGGCAGCGATCCTGAGCGATGGGGCAGCGCGTATGGAAGGCGCAGCCGCGTGGCGGATTCATCGGGCTGGGCAACTCGCCCTTTAGTGCGACCCGCGGGCGCGCAGCCGCCCGATCCGGGTCGGGCAGTGGCGCTGATGCCATCAGCGCCTGGGTATAGGGATGGCGCGGGTTCGCATAGACTGTTTCGGCGTCGCCGATTTCCACGATCCGACCCAGATACATCACCGCCACACGACGCGAGATATGCCGAACGACCGAAAGATCATGGGCGATGAACAGATAGGACAGGCCGAGGTCGCGCTGCAAATCCTGCAGGAGGTTGATGACCTGGGCCTGGACTGACACATCGAGTGCCGAAACCGGCTCATCGCAGATGATCAGCTTGGGACTGAGCGCCAGGGCTCGCGCGATGCCGATGCGTTGCCGCTGGCCGCCGGAGAATTCGCGCGGGTAGCGGTGGACATGTTCAGGATTGAGACCGACCCGGGCCATGAGGTCCAGCACGGCCTTGCGCCGGCCGCCCGGCGGTTCGATGTTCTGAATGGCGAAGGGCGCTTCGATGATGTCGCCAATGGTCTGGCGCGGATTGAGCGACGAATAGGGGTCCTGAAACACCATCTGGATATCGCGCCGCAAAGCCCGCAAGGCTGCGCCATCCAGACCGGTAATGTCCTGCCCTTCGAAAGTGATACGCCCGCTGGTCGCCGTCAGCAGCCGCCCGACGATGCGGCCGGTCGTCGACTTGCCGCAGCCGGACTCGCCGACCAGGCTCAGGGTTTCGCCGCGACCGATGCTGAAGCCGACGCCATCCACTGCGCGGATCGAGCGCTCCTTCCCAAACAGGCGCTTGCCGATCGGAAAGTGCTTGCTGAGATTGTCGACGGTCAACAGCGGGGGCTGCGTGGAGCTGGAAGCTGTGGTCATGGCGTAGACTCGATGCTGGCAGGCAGGGGACGGGCGTGCTGGCGCGCAGCCTTGGAGAGGTGACAGCGAATAGCGTGGTTTGGCGCTACGTCATGGGCGTAGGGGGCCTCACTGGCGCAGCGGTCGCCGGTCACCTGGGCCGCAAAGCCGCACCGCTGCCGGAAGGCGCAGCCCTGTGGCAATGCGGCGAGCGCGGGTGGGGCGCCAGGAATGGCCGTGAGGCGTTCGCGATGCAGGTCGAGCCGCGGCATCGAATCCAGCAGACCCCAGGTATAGGGATGCGAAGGGCGGTAAAACACGTCGCGCACGCTGCCGGTTTCGACCGCGCGCCCCGCATACATGACCGCTACGTCGTCGGCCATTTCGGCCACGACGCCGAGATCGTGGGTGATGAGGATGATAGCGGAGCCGAATTCGCGCTGCAGGTCCTTGAGCAGATCAAGGATCTGGGCCTGGACGGTGACGTCGAGGGCGGTCGTTGGTTCGTCGGCGATCAGCAATTGCGGATCGCAGCTTAGTGCCATGGCGATCATGACCCGCTGCCGCATGCCACCGGACAATTCGTGCGGATAGCTGTCGAAGGTTCGCTTCGGGTCGGCCATACCCACCCGGTCGAGCAGGTCAAGGGCACGGGCGCGTGCCGCCTTGCCGCCGACGCGATGATGGGCCCGATAGGCTTCGATGATCTGGTCACCGACCCGGTGATAAGGATGCATCGAGGTCAACGGATCCTGGAAGATCATGGCCATGCGGTGGCCCCGCAATTTGCGGAGCGCGGCTGGCGCGGCCCCGACAATCTGGGCGTCACCGATGCTGATCTCGCCGCTGACGCGGGCGCGCGGTCCATGCAGGCCAAGCATGGCCAGGCTCGCCGCGGTCTTGCCCGAGCCGGACTCCCCGACGATGGCCAGGGTCTTGCCGCGCTCGACCGAGAATGTGAGCCCATCGACGGCCCGAACCAGCCCTTCTTCCGCCGGGAAATGCACCTTCAGGTCACGAACCGAGACGAACATGCTGGCTCCTATAGCTTCGCAGCGGCTTCGAACAGGCGGCCTTCTCCGGCAGCGCGCGGATCCAGACCGGCCCGTCGCACCGTGGCCCACAGTCCGGCCAGGGGTGAGGAGATGACCGGCTTGCCGGTTTCGGCCTCGAGGATGCGTACCGCGGCGCGGGTCGGCAGACCGCCGCATGAGATCAGCAACGCTTCGGCATTGGGCGCGGCCTGGAGGGCGCGCCGGCCCATCTCGGTCACTGCGGCCTCGGAAACCTGGTGCACCTGCTCGATCGAGGCGATCCCCAGATGCTCGAGCGAAGCCAATTCGATGCCGGCAGCCTCAAGGAACAGGCGCAAGGCGCTGTTGACGTCGCTGCGATAGGCGGTTGCGACGGCCAGCCGCCTGACTCCAAGCCGGGCCAGCGCCTCCAGCATGGCGCTGCTCATGGTGAGCGACGGCAGTTTTGACCGCGTCGCGATCTCGGTTTCGAGCGCCAGATTGAACTGGGGCCCACGATAGAAACTCAGTGAAGTACCCATGAGCGCCACGATGCTGGCACCCCGGGAAGCGAGCCGCTCAGCGGCCGCCCCAACGGAGTCCACGACGGAATCGTAGCCCTCGTTGGACATCTCGGCGAGCCCAAGGCCCTCGGCGATGAAATCGAATTGCGGGTAGACCTGTGCGGCGTCGGGGGGAACCGCACCGGCGGCTGGTGGGACAATCAAGCCCAGGGATGCGCGTTTCAGCATGCCGACCCCACGGAACCGGAATGGGGGAAGACCTTGGACATGGAATACTCCGTAACAAAAAACATGGGTCAGCCCAGACGCACGCGCGGGTCGCGCAAGGCTTGCAGGACATCGACAAGGAGGTTGGCGAGGACGACGAACAGGGCCGCGATCAGCACCGTGCCCATGATCACGGGCAGGTCGCCAGCTTCGACGGCCTGCACGGCGAGCGAACCGACGCCGTTGAGCCCCCAGATGCGTTCGGTGATGATGGTGCCGCCTAGCAGCCCTCCGAGATCGAGGCCGACCAGGGTCATGACCGGGGTCATCGCTGGGGGCAGGGCGTGTTTATACATCACCCTGCGTTCGCTCAGCCCCTTGGCACGGGCGGTGCGGACATAGTCCTGGTTGAGGGTTTCCAGCATCGAGCCGCGGGCAATGCGCGTATAGGTGCCGGCGCCGACCACGGCGAGCGTCGCCCAGGGCAGCAGCATGTGGCGCAGCCATTCGCCGGGGTCGCGGGTAATCGGCACGAAGCCGCCCGACGGGAATAGCGGCAGGCCGGCATTGGTGAGCAGAAAGAAGAATACATAGAACAGCAGCGTTCCGACCACGAAGGTGGGGAACGACATGCCGGCCAGGGCCGTCATGGTGATCAGGCGGTCGGCGGCCTGCCCGGAATGGCGGGCCGAGAAGATGCCGGCGGGAATAGCGACCAGCAGCCAGATCGCCACCGAACCCAAGGCCAGCGAGATCGTTGCGGGCATGCGGCGCAGGATGGTGGTGAGCACTTCCTCCTGGTTGACGAAGGACATGCCGAAATCGAAATGCAGCAGTGCCCACATGTATCGCAGGTATTGGATATACACGGGCTGATCGAGGCCGAGGCGGGTGCGGACCATGGCGATCTGGTCGGCGGTAGCGAACTCACCAGCGAACATTAGCGCCGGATCGCCGGGTGTCGCCATATAGAACAGCACGAATACGGCCAGACTGATGAGCCACAGTGTCAGCAAGCCGAACAGGGTGCGGCGTAAAATGAATCTGAGCATGGCGGTCTACTTCGTCCGGCGTTCAGAGGAGGGATCGAGCGCGTCACGCAGGCCGTCGCCGAGCACGTTGAAGGCCAGCGTCGCGGCCAGCAGGAACAGGGCCGGAAACAGGATGGTCCACCAGGCTACGGCGTAGTTGGTCTGGTTCTCGGCAATGATGCCGCCCCACGTGGCCGTTGGTGGCGGCACGCCGAGGCCGAGAAAGCTCAGCGAGGCCTCAAGTACGATGACCTGCGGGATCAGCAGGCTGCCGTAGACGATGACCTGGCCGGCAATATTGGGCAGGATTTCGCGCACCATGATGCGCAGGTCGCTGGCGCCCAGCATGCGGGCCGCGTCGACAAATTCGCCCTCCTTGGTGGCCACGACCAGATTGCGCACCACGCGGGCCACCGGACCCCAGGTGAAGAAGACGATGGTGCCCATCATGATGGGAAAGCTGGCGCCATAGACCGAGACCAGCGCTACGGCGGTGATCAGCAGCGGCAGTCCCAGCACCACGTCGACGAAGCCCGACAGCATGGTGTCGATGAGCCCGCCGCGAAAGCCGGCCAGCATGCCGACGGCGATGCCGATGGCGATGGCGGTGAGGGCGCAGGTGACGGCCACGAAGATGGTGATCTGGGTGCCGACGACGAGCCGCGCCAGCAGGTCGCGTCCGACGACGTCGGTGCCGAGAAGGAAGGTGGAGCCCGGCGGCAAGGGAACGCCGCCGGGGGTCAGGCCGATGTCGCGGAACTGCTCGTTGGGGCCGTGCCCCAGCAGCATGACGATGACCGGCGCAAACACCGCCGTCAGGATCAGCAGAACGATGACCGCCAGGGCGGCCATCGCGGCTTTGTCACGCAGCAACTGGCGCAGCACGCGTTGCCGCGTATTCAGCGCTGGGGGGGCCGGATGACCGGCACTGGCAGGGATATCGGACATCGGTTCGCTCCGGCAGGCCAATCAGCTCGTGGTGAGCGGGGTGGCGTGGTTGGGCGGCAGGTCGAAGGCATGGCCGGCAACGCCGAAATCAGCGAGCGCAGCGCGGATGGCGGCACCATGCTTTTCAGCAACGGCGACGGCGCCGACATTGTCTTCGAGCTGGCTGATGCGGCTGGCGCCAAACAGCAGTGAAGCCGTCTGCGGGTTGGCGATGCAGAAGGCGATCGCCAGCTGTGCCATCGAGCAATCGAACTGCTTAGCGACTTCGGCGAGACGCGGAACCAGGTCGATGATCTCTTCGCGCACATTGCCGGGATCGCGACCGAGCACGCGCTCGCGCACCAGATTGCCGGCCAGAATGCCGCCCTCAAGGCTATCGGACGCATGGATCGAGATGCCGGTTTCGGCCCGCAGGGCCGTGTAGTCCTCGGCCTCGACGATGTGGCGGCGGGCAATATTGTATTTGATCTGCACGATCTGCGGCGTCGGCAGGCCCTCGGCCTTGCAGGTGTCGTAGGCGATGCGCAGGTCCTTGGCCGACCAGTTCAGGCCACCCCAGGCGCGGGCCTTGCCCGACGTGACAAAGCCGGCATTGATGCGTGCGGTTTCGGCCGGATCATCGCGGCCGGGGCGCATGCCGTAGCACATGATGACATCGAGATAGTCGGTATCGAGCCGGAACAGCAATTCATTGAGCTGGTGCGCCAGCGTCGGGTCGTCGCCGTCATACCACCAGACCTTGTCCATGATCATGATGTCCTGGCGCTTGAGGCCGGCATCGCGCAGGGCGCGGGACAGCACCACTTCGGTGTGCGGGGCGGTGCGGTAATGGGCGACGTCGAACATGTTGATGCCGAGATCGGCAGCGCGGCGCACTAGGTTGACGACGTCCCGGTATTCCATGCGCGAATAGGTCTGGTACGAACCCAGTGATACGACCGAGGTGTTGAGCCCCGAAGTTCCGATCTGGCGGTATTGCACGTTAGTCTCCGAAATTGGGAAGGGGTGCGCGGGCGAGGGGCCCGCCCGCGCCGTGAGTTACTCGGCGATCCAGACCAGGGTCGGATCGACATTGTTAAACAGCAGGTTGACCGTGGTGCCGCGCATACGCTCGGAGGCGTAGAGCGAGATCTTGCCGGTGATGAGCGGCACGATGGGCGCATCGGTCATGATCGCCTTGTCGGCGGCCGCCCAGGCTGCGGCCGCAGCGGCCTCGTCGTTGGCGGTCAGGGCGGTATCGATCAGCGTATTGACCTCTGGATTGTTGTAGCAGGTCCAGTTGCTGGTGCTGGACTCGCAGGCCTCGCCATCGAACATCGGCACGATCATGGTGCGGGCGGAATCGCCTACCCAGTCGGCGCGGATCGAGGTCATGCCCACGTCCCACGCTCCGGCATTGGTGGCCTGGCGGTTCTGGTACATTTGCGACATGACCGTCCGCGACGGTGCCGGCTGCATGATCAGCTTGATGCCGGCTTTGGCCAGGTCTGCCTCAAGGGCGGCCGAATAGAGGTCGTAGCGACCGCCCGAGGCGTAGCTGAACTTGAGTTCGATACCGTCGGGGAAACCCGCCTCGGCCAGCAGCGCCTTGGCCTTTTCCGGGTCGCCTTCGTTGTTCGGCGTCGGATAGAGGCTATAGGGCTCGTAGCCGATAACATTGGCGGTCAGGATTTGATCGACGGCCTGCTTGACGGCCGGTCCACCGCCCACCTGGACGATAGCGGCCTTGTTGACGGCGTAATTGATCGCCTGGCGAACGCGGATATCGGCCAGCGCAGCATTGTTGTTGGGCGAGGCGATATTAAGCACCAGGATCGGATTGACCGCGCCATCCGCGAATTGCAGCAACTGCGGATCGTCAGGGTTTTCCATGATGCGGGTCAGGTCGGCCGTGGCGATCGACAGGTCGAAATAGCCATCTATGTCGCCCGCTTCGATCATGCGCTGGGTCTTGCCGGCGTCGGGGGTGCCGAAGGCGACTTCGATGCGGTCGACATAGGCCTTGCGCAGCGGATCGGCGTCGGCATTCCACGTCGTGCTGCGCACGAGGTTGAGCTGTTCGTTGAGGATGTAGTCCTCGATCACATAGGGGCCCGAGCCGACATAGTTGCGGCGCAGTTCGGGGGAGTTTGGCAGGTAGTCGAGCATCTCGACAGCGATCGGGGCTGAGGAAATCAGCGCCAGGATCGAGGTGAAGTCGGCGGTCGGACGTTCGAGCGTAATCTTGAGCGTGCGTTCGTCTTCGGCGGTGAGGCCGGCGACCTGGGTGCCTTCGACATAGCTGCGGATCGACTCGACATCCGCCGGGACCTGCGCAAAGCCATCGCAGAACTCGGCAAAGCCCTTGATGATGCCGATGTAATAGGTGGGCGTACCGGTGGGCTGCACGGGATTGCACAGACGCTTGAAGCCGCGAATGGCATCCTCAGCCGTGATCTGGCGGGGCTCATCGGTGTTCCACATCGCGCCTTCGCGGATCGTGAACCGATAGACCAGGCCACCCTCCTCCGGGGACGGCACGGCTTCGGCCAGATCAGGCACCGGCTGGGCCGCGACCTTGGGATCGGCGTCGGTGGGGAATGCGACCAGCGTGCGGGTCAGGGCGCGGTGGAGAAACACTGACGCCGAGCGTGCCGATACTGGATCGAAGCCGGCGACGTCGCCCGAGCCGACCAGCTTGAAGGTACCGCCCGCCTTGGGCTCTTCGGCAAAAGCAGGTTGCGCCATCAGCGCGAGCGCAACGAGGCCGACGCCAGCCATGAGCTGACGCGCCGACAGGATACTCGATTTCATTTCCCTCTCCTTTGAAATCGCCCCTAATGCACTTGCTGCAAGTGAGGCGGTAGCGACTTGTATTTCGTTCCGTATATTGGTACGTTGTGCCGAATTACGGAACGAAGTTACGCCGACATGGGGGAATTAGTCAAGACATGAACAGCGTCCGAAAAGCGTTAGTGGTTCTGGAAACGGTTGCCGACCTGCAACCGGTGGGCGTGAGCGAGCTTGCCGCCCATCTCAAGCAACCCAAAACCTCGGTGCAGCGGGCCCTGGAGACCCTGCATGAAGCGGCCTGGATACGGCCCACGGGCGGGGAGCGCACGAAGTGGGAGCTGACCTTCCGTGCCAGCCGGTTAGCGCGCAAGGCCGGCAGCCACTTTGGCCTGCGGGAGGCGGCACTGCCCATCATGGAGAAACTTCGGCGCGAGACGAATGAGACCGTTCACCTGGCGGTGCTCGATGATTTCGAGATCGTGCTGATCGAGCGCCTGGAAAGCCCCCATGCGGTGCGCCATGTCGAGCCGCTCGGCGGGCGCGCGCCTGTTCTTTCAACTGCGACCGGCAAGGCCATACTGTCTTGCCTGGGCGAAGACGAGGTCGCGCGCATCTATCGCGAGGCGGTCAAGGCCGAGAGCCAGTCTGTGGCCATCGCGCCGCCGCCACCAATCGACGAACTCATGCGCGAGCTCGCCGAGATTGCGGCGCGCGGCTATGCCACGACGACATCATGGCGTCAGGATGTATTTGCGACCGGCGCGGTGATTGCTGCCACCGATCGCCGGCCGATCGCCGCGGTCAGCGTTTCGACGCCGGCCGGGCGGGCGACTGTGGAAAACCGCGCACTACATGCCCAGCTTTTGCCGATCGCGGCGCTGCAGATATCGGAGCACCTTATCTAACTAGGCGGGGTCAGGCGTCCGCGTTGGCGGCCTGCTGCAATCGCGTGAATGTCCGGAATCGACTCTCGTGCAGCGCGACGATCTGACTGGCGGGCTCGAAGACGGTCGTCGCGCGCGTCATGGCCGACATGGCTTCTGGCATGCTCGGGTAGAGGCCTGCCGCCAAGGCGCCCAGTATTGCCGCCCCCAGTAGCACCGGCTCCGCCGCCTCGCTGGCGACGACCGACAGACCGGATGTGTCCGCCAAGATCTGTCGCACCAGGTCGTCCTGGCCCGCGCCGCCGCTGATAACGATCCGGCGCACCGGCGCGCCATGCCCGGCCTGGACTTCGATGATCTGCCGCAGCCCGTAGCCGATCCCGCTCAGGCCAGCGACATAGAGCGCGACTAGGCTGCTTTCAGACTGATCCATCCCCAGTCCGGCGATGACTGCGCGCGCGTCGGGATTGGCGAAGGGGGCACGGTTGCCGAGGAACTCCGGCACGACATGGACGCCGTCGGCCAAGCGAATCGCATGAGAAGCGGATGTCGATTGGCGAACCGCGCTCTGGGATAGGTAGGCGAGCAGCGAAAGGCCCAGCTCGGAGGCTTTCTTTTTTGCCTCGCCGCTGGCGGGGTGCAAACCGACAAGGCGGTCGATGGCGGCGCCCGCAGCAGACTGCCCGCCCTCGTTGAGCCAGAGCTCCGGCATCATGGCATCGAAATATGGCCCCCAGACTCCCGGCACGAAGGCAGGGCTTTTCGTCGTCGTCATGGTGCAGGAAGAGGTGCCAAAGACGTAGGCCATGTTCTCTTCGGCCGTACCTATAGCGCCGACCGTTCCGACCCCGCCGGCATGCGCATCGATGAGCCCTGCGCCGACGGGCGTGCCGGCCGGAAGTCCCATCTCGCGAGCGGCTTCGACCGTCAGGCCGCCGATCCTGGTGCCTGGTGGAACGACCTCCGTTCCGATACGGACAAATCCCTCATCAGCCAATTCGCCGAGACCGATGGCCTGAAAATAGGTCGGGTCCCAGCGCTTCTCATGCGCGAGATAGGTCCATTTGCACGTCACCGTACACGAGGATCGCGCCAGGCTGCCGCTGGCCCGCCAGGTGACGTAGTCGGCAAGGTCGAAGAAGTGTTCGGCGGCACGAAACGTCTCCGGCTGATTCTCCTTAAGCCACAGGATTTTCGGCGTTTCCATCTCGGGTGAGATCGTGCCGCCCACATACCGCAGCACATCGTGACCCTGGCGCGTAATGCGCCGGGCCTGCTCGACTGCCCGGTGGTCCATCCAGACGATGATGTTGCGCTCTGGGTCCCCGGAGGGTCCGACAGGCAACGGCTTGCCGCCCTCGCCGATGACGACCAGCGAGCATGTCGCATCGACACCGATGCCGCCGATGGCGGTCGGAGAAATGCCGCTAGAGGTCAGGGCCTCGCGGACAGACTCGCATATAGCGCGCCAGATATCGTTGCTGCATTGCTCGACGATCTCGCCGTCCTCGAAGAAGATGGCGATGTCCCGCTTGGCCGAGGCCAGCATCTGTCCATCGGCTGTGAATATGCCGGCGCGGGCGCTGCCGGTGCCGACGTCGATGCCGATGAAATGCTGCGCCTCAGTCGTCATGGGATGCCCTCAGAGGTCGACCGTTGTGGGAAGGATGACCAGGTCGCGGACCGTAACACCTCTGGCGCGTGTCACCATAAATAGCACGGCCTCGGCCACCTCCTTGGGTTGCATGAGGCTGCCATTGGCCAGGGCCTCATCCATCTTGGCCTTCGGCCAGTCCTTGAGCAGGGCGGTGACCACCGGACCTGGTGCAACCGCGCCGACGCGAACGCCATCATTGGCGACCTGGCGACGCAGCGTATGAACGAACGCCTGAACGGCGAATTTGGAGGCCGTATAGATCGGCTCCCAGACGACCGGGACCAGGCCGGCAATCGAGCTGGTGAGGATCACATCGCCCGACTTCTGGGCAACCAGATGCGGTAGGACGGATCGAACCGCGCGGAAGGTGGAGTTGATGTTGAGGTTCAGCATCCTCTCCCATTCATCAGGATCGCCGTCGACGACTGGCCCGCCGACATAAGAGCCGGCATTGGCGTGGAAAATATCGAGCCCGCCGGCGACGGCGAGGATACTGTCCTTCAGGCCATCGACCTGGGTACGGTCGAACAGATCCGCCTTCACCGCAAAAGCGCCGTCGCCGATCTCGGCCACAAGTTCGTCCAGCCGGGCCGCGTCACGGTCGATCAGAACCACCCGGGCGCCCGCCGCATGCAGGGTGCGGGCACATTCGAGGCCTATGCCAGAGGCGGCACCAGTCACAGCGGCAACCTTGCCGCTCAGTTGCTGGGTCATTTGCTATACTCCAAGAGATCAGGCGCGACCGTGCGAGACGCGGCTACGACGAGCCAACGAGTCCACGATGACGGCAATTGCGAGCACCGCCCCGGTAATCATGTAACGCAGCGACGATGAGAGGTTGAGCAGCGTCAGTCCGTTGGAAATCGCCTGGATGACGATGATCCCAAGCACGGCCGACCACGCGCTGCCACGGCCGCCGAAGAGGCTCGTGCCGCCGATCACCGCCGCAGCGATGGCGTTGAGGTTGACGTCGCCGGTGCCGGCCTGCTGGCTGGATGACGCCAGGCGCGAGGCCCCCAGGATGCCGCCTGCGGCGGCGAGGGTCGAGCACAGGATGAAGGCGGACATGTAGATGCGCTTGACGTTGATACCCGCGCGGCGGGCGGCTTCGCGGTTGCCGCCAACGGCAAACATCGAGCGGCCCCACTTGGTCCGCGTCAGGCCGTAATTGAGAACGACGGCGATCAGCACGAACAGGGCGAACATCCAGGGGAGACCGCGACCGAGGTTGAGATACCAGACCGCGATACCCAGGCCGACAGTTAGGGCGACGGCCTTGGCGATCACCAGCCGCATCGCAAGGGGAGCCAGGCCGGCCTGGACCCGACGCTGACTGGTGCGCCAACCGGTGATTGCCAGAACCGCGCCGGGCAAGACCGCCAATGGATAGGACATCCAATCCGGCATGATCATGACCTGGCCGAAGCGGACGAGATCGGACTGGAACGGCAGGTTGATCGAGCCGGTCGAGCCGAGCAGGTAGAGTTGCATACCAAGCAAGGCCAATAGGCCCGCAAGCGTGGCGACGAAGCTGGGCATGCCCAGGCGTGTGTAAAAGATTGCGTAGACGAAGCCCACCAGCGCGCCGGTGCCCAAGGCCGCGACGATCGCCAATGCCAGCGGCATGCCTGAATTCACCCAGAGCACGCCGATAATGGCGGAAGCCAACCCGCTCATGGAGCCGACCGAAAGGTCGATTTCGCCCAGCATGAGGACGCAGACGATGCCGAGGGAAATGACGCCGACGGTCGCACAGTCGAACAGTAGGTTGACGAGATTGTTCGGCGCCAGGAAAACCGGATTGAGGGCCGTGAACACCACGGAGATGAGCACCAGGCCCACCATGACCGGCAGCATGCCCAGGTCGCCCGAGCGGATACGATCGACGAAGCCGCGGAACGCGCCGGCAAAGCTGTCGTCATTACGGACGCGGCTATCGGCGCGGTCCAGGGTAGCAGAGCTGTTCGGGTCGGGAGTGGTCATAGTCCGGCCTCACGAGTGGCGGCCTGTTCGGCACGCGATTGCTGACGGCGGGTTACGGAGTTTTCGGCGGCGCCGGTAATGGCGGCCACAAGTTCGTGGTGGGACGTTTCGGCGGTGAACACACCATTGTTCCGGCCGAGGCGCAGCACGACGATCCGATCGGCGACGGCCCGCACGTCCTCCATGTTGTGACTGATGATGATCACCCCGAGTCCCCGGTCGCGGACGCGTTCGATAAGATTGAGCACCTCCGCCGTCTGGGCCACGCCCAGTGCCGCGGTGGGCTCGTCTAGCATGATGATCTTGGGTTCGAGCAGCAGCGAACGAGCGATGGCGACGGTTTGGCGCTGGCCGCCAGACAGTGACGCGATCGGTTGGCGAACTGACGGAATGCGTGCGGCAAGCTCGCGCAACAGCGACCATGCCCGCAATTCCATACTGACCTCGTCGAGCTGCCAGGGCGCCAGTTCGTGCCCGAGAAACAGGTTGGCGACGACATCGAGGTTCTCGCACAGGGCGAGGTCCTGAAAGACGGTGGCTATGCCCAGTTCGAGCGCCTTGCCCGGCCCGCTCAGATTGACCGGCGAACCGAGATACTCGATCGTTCCGGCGCTGGGCTGGAACACCCCGGCCAGGATTTTGACCAGCGTGGACTTTCCCGCGCCATTGTCACCAACCAGGGCCACGACCTCGCCGGGATGCACGTCGAGCTCGATATCGGCCAGGGCCGAGACGGCGCCGAAATTCTTGGAAATGCCGCGCAGTCTGAGGATGGGCTCGGTTGTGGTCGGCTGCGTCGATGCGCTCATGATGCTGCTTCCTCAAGAGATTGGCTCCGCCCGTCGAAAGGGGCGGAGCCTAGATGGGCGCTTACTGGATGCCCAGTTCGCCACAGGCGGCGGCATACTCGCCAGTGCAGATCTCGGCGGCGGTCTGGATGCCGGAGTCGAAGATCAGTTCCTTGATGTTCTCGGCAGTGACGACGGCCGGAGTGAACAACTGGGACGGCGTTTCGTAGAGCGTATGGGTCGCTTCTGGCGTCTCCCCGTTCATCAGGGCGACGGCAACTTCGGCGGCGGCCTTGGCCACGATCTCGGACGGCTTGGAGATCGTGTTGTACTGGTCGCCGGCGATGATCAGCTGTAGGGCTGCGATCGTCGCATCATTGCCGGAAACCGGCGGAACGGGATCGACACCAGCCGCCTTGAGAGCGGCTATCGTGCCGCCCGCGGTGCCGTCATTGGCGGCCACCACGCCGACGATCTGGTCGCCGAACCGGGTGATCTGACCGGCAACCCATTCCTGGGCAGCGGGCGGGGCCCAGTCGGGCGTATCGAACTCGGCCAGCGTTTCGTAGCCGGAAGCGTCGAGAGCGCGGTCGATGCCGTCGCGGATCAGCCCGGCAGCCGCATCGGTCGGCGAACCGTTGACCTGGAGCACGCCCGAACCGGCGGCAACGCCTTCGGCCTTGAGGTGCTCGACCAGCGACTGGGCGATGGCGTAGCCGATGCCCTCATTGTCGAACGAGACATAGTAGTCCGCCGGCAGATCCGGGATGGGACGGTCATAGGCAATGACCTTCACGTCCTGCGAGTGGGCTATCTCAACCAGAGCGGCAGCTGCCGCCGAGTCGACCGGATCGAGCACGACAATGGTTGCGCCCTGCGCGATGACGGAATTGAACTGCTGCTGCTGCAGAGCGGCGTCCGCATTCGCATTCTGATAGATCAGCGTGCAATCGGCGCACAGCTCGGCCATGGCGGCCTGGAAGCCCGGCCAATCGTGTTCCTCATAGCGGGTCGATGCCTGGTCGGGCATCAGGAAGGCGACGGTGGTCGCGGCATTTGCGGCAACAGCGCCGGCTAGCGAGATCGCCAGCGCGGCGGCAGTTCTGATAGCGGTGTTGTTCATCATTTCTCCTCCAAGACATTCTTGTTCCGACGCCATTGTCGGGGTTCGCGCCATCCGCCTGGCAACAACCGTCCCTTGCGATCGAGACACAGGGTCTCGATCCGCCGGTCAGTGCGGTCGCGGATGATTTTAGTGCCGCCTTTCGGGCGGGTCGTCAGTCCGGCGCGGGCCTCAACCCTTCTGCGCCGTCTTCGGGGGCGTCTTCATGCCGCCTCCTCAAAGCTCTTGTTTTCCAGCAGGAGGCGCCGGAACTGGGTGGGCGTCACGCCACGCAGCGCCAGGAACTGCCGGTTGAAATTGGACACGTTGTTAAAGCCCGACGCGTAGCAGACATCCGTCACCGAACCGAACTCGGAGGACATCAGAAGCTGGCAGGCCAGCGTCACCCGCAGGCGGTTGACATACTTCGTCAGCGATTGGCCGGTATGCCGCTTGAAGCTCCGCGACAGCGTCGATGGGGTAACGCCGGCAAGCCGCGCCAAGGTGGTTTCGTCGAGCTCCTCGGTGAGGTTGTCATTGATGTGGCTCAGGACCTCGTTGATCCCGGTCGACATGAATCCGGATGGATCAGGCAGATAGTGTTGGCTGGTTAGGGTCTGGGCATCGCGGTCCTTCTCGAGTTCCGCGACAATGCCCAGGAACAGCGCTACACGCTCTGCGCCGCTCGCATGGATGACCTTGCGCATGGAGTCCGACACGCGGCCCGCCGTCTCGGCGCTGAACAAGACGCCGGCGCGGCTGCGCTCGAACAATTGACGGGTGCCCGCGAGTTCCGGAAAGCATTGGATGGTGCGTCCAATGAAGTCCTCGGTAAACTGCATCACGCGGCTGCGCAGAGGCACGCTGGCCTCGTCCGCGACTTCGCTGATCCAGTTATGGGGCAGGTTGGGCCCGACCAGGATGAGATTGCCGGGTGTGAACTGACCGATGAAGTCGCCGATGAAATATCGGCCGGACGTCGCGCAGACCAGGTGCAGTTCGTACTCGGGGTGGAAGTGCCAGCGGACCGTGTGAAACGGATAGCCGTGCTCCCACGCCTTGAAGGACTCTGTCTCGCCGATACGGACGAGTTCTAGATCCGGTTGCACGCCAATCCTCCCGTGAGACCACCGCCTCGAAGCTATGGTTTCGACATGGGCCAAGTTGTTCCCGGCTTCCACGCTCAGAAGGCTAGTGCTTTACGACATACGAACGCTACCACGGGCTTGTCCGTGGAATGGTATTTTTTTGTCGCTTTTTGGCTGGATGGCGCTGTTTTGTATCGAGAGGTGATACGTAGTGGGGCCTGGTCCGTCAGGGTGTTGCGGGTTTGAGCGTGCCTGGGCCGAAGAACAGCTTGGTAGTGGACCCGTCGTCCCTCTAAGGCCCGGATGAGGTCCCCCATTTCTCCGCGTTCATCACGTCAGTGCAGAATTGACGCGGCTTCCATGGACGTTCAGTGGAAATCGCTGATCGCGAGGTCAGGCTTCGTGGACTGGAAGGTCACCGCCAGCATCGTGATCGACGGGACGCTTCGGCATGAAGCGCGCCATGATGCGGGCGAAACTGTCGAGATAGGTCAGGATGACCGGCACGACGACGAGGGTTAGCAGCGTCGAACTGATCAGCCCGCCGATCACGGCATGGGCCATCGGTGCGTTCTGACTGCTGCCGTGGTGCAGGTTCAAGGCCAGCGGCAGCATGCCAAGAATCATGGCGAGCGTCGTCATCACGATCGGCCTGAAGCGAACCGCGCCGGCGGTGACGAGGGCGTCGAACAGGTTGATGCCGTCCTTGACCTGCTGGTTGGCATTGTCGACCAGCAGGATTGCGTTCTTCACCACCAGACCCATGAGCATGATGAAACCGATCATCGACATCATGTTGAGCGTCGAGCCGCCGATCAGCAGGCCGGCGATGACACCCACGAGCGAGAGCGGCAGTGAAACCATGATGGCGAGCGGCTGCAGGAAGCTGCCGAACTGCGATGCCAGCACCAGATAGATGAAGATCACCGCCAGCAGCAGCGCCGAAACGGTCGAAGCGCCGGTTTCCGCCAGGTTTTCTGCGTCACCCCCGGTTCCCAGGCGATAGCCCTCGGGAAGATCGAGGCTCGCCGTCAGCGCCGAGATCTGTGCGAAGACGTCCGGCGGTGCGGTACTGGAGAGGTTCGCGTCGATGGTGACGCGCCGATCCAGCCCCTGCCGCAGAATTTCCGCTGGCCCCTCGATGCGGGTGATGTCGGCGACCTGGTTGAGATGAATCAGGCCCCCGGCATTGCCAGGGCCCGGTGCTATCGGAAGACTGTTGAGCGAGGCGACCCGATCGCGCGCCGTTTCATCGACCCGCACGATCATGTCGAAGGTCTTGCCGTCGGGCGCAGTCCACTTGGTGACGGTCTCGCCATTCAGCATGGGCGCGAGGGCGGCGCTGATCTGCTGCGCCGTGACACCAAGGGCGCTGGCGCGCTCGGGATCAATTCTGATGCCGACTATCGGTTGTGCGGGTCGCAGGGAGGATGCCACGTCCACGGCGCCGTCAATGGCCGCAAGGCGCACAGCTACGTCCTCTCCGATCTCTTGCAGGACCGCCAGATCCTGTCCCTGCACGATGATCTGAATGGGCTTGCCGCCGGCGCCAAAGCCGTCGCCCGAGCTGATCACGGCGCTAAGTCCCGGCACCTGCGCCAGCAGCGAACGCACGCTGTCGGTCACGTCCTTGGCGGATGCGGTACGATGGTCCTGCGGCACCAATCGAACCTCGATGCTGGCACTGTTGGCGCCCGCGGCGGCCGCCCCGGCGCTGAGCGTCGTGTAGGTGCGCTCCACTTCCGGCAATTTGCGGATCATGGCCTCCACCTGGGTGGCCTTGGCGGCGGTGTAGTCGAGCGACGAGCCGATCGCGGTCTTCAGCTCCACCCGGAGCGTGCCATTGTCCTGGCTTGGCAGGAACTCGACGCCGACCCGGGGGACGAGCAGGAAGCTGGCGGCAAAAAGCGCCACGGTGGCCACGAGCGTCGCGACGCGGTGCCTGAGGCACCAGCGCAAAACCGCCGTGTATCCGCTAGCGACCCATTCGAAGAACCGGTCGAACTGCTGCACCGTCCGGCCTATCGGACCGCGCTTCGCATTGGGCTCGGCATCTGGGTCGTACCAGACGCTCGACATCATGGGGTCCAGCGTGAAGGCAACGAACAGCGACAGCATCACCGCCACGGAGACGGTGACGCCGAACTGCAGGAAAAACCGTCCCATCATGCCGTCCATAAAGGCGACCGGGAGGAAGACTGCGACGATGGAGAGCGTCGTTGCCAGCACGGCCAGGCCGATCTCCTTGGTGCCTTCCAAGGCCGCCCGACGGTGCCCTTTGCCCATATGGAGGTGTCGGGTGATGTTCTCGCGCACCACGATGGCGTCGTCGATGAGGATGCCCACCGATAGCGACAGGGCCATAAGCGTCATGATGTTGAGGGTGTAGCCCAGGAAATTGAGCGCAACCATGGTTCCGATCAGGGCGATCGGCAGGGTGAGCCCGGTGATGACGGTGGAGCGCCATGAGTTCAGGAACAAGAAGACGATCACCACCGAGAGGATAGCGCCTTCCAACAGCATGTTCTGTACGGCCGACAGAGACTCCTCCACCGGCGTCGCGTCATTGGCGATGACATCCACGCTGACGTCTTGGGGGAGAACGTCACCCGATAGATTGGCCACGATCTGCTGGATATCGCGCGCCACCTGCACCGTATTGGCGCCCTGCACCTTGAGAACGTCTATGGCCAATGCCCGCTCGCCGTTGAGATACGCCAGGCTGATAGGCTCCGAAACGCCTTCGGACACGCGGGCGACGTCTGCCAGATAAACCGGCTGCCCACCTTGCCGGGTCACGATGATACGGGAAAACCCTTCGATACTCTCGATCTTGCCCTGGACCTGGATGGACTGCACCGTCGTGCCTTCCTTGATCGAGCCGGCCGGCAAATCGGCGTTGTTCGCCGCTATGGCGCTCATGACGTCGCTCATGCCGACGGCATAGGCTTCCATGCGCTGGGGATCGACGGTGACCTGGATTTGGCTCGGCACGCCGCCCACCATGGTCACAGCGCCCACGCCGGCGACGTTTCGCAGCCGGTTGACCATGCGGTCCCGCGCCATGGTGGTGAGCTCTTGCAATGACCGGCTCGACGAGCTTACGGCCAGCGAGATGATCGGTGTGGACGAAGGGTCGTAGCTGAACACTTCAGGCTTGCGTGCTGCCTTGGGCAGGCTCCCCTCGATGCCGGCCAGGCGGTCGCGTACACCTTGCATGGCGGTGGCGGAGTTCACCTGCAACTTGAATTGGATGAGGACCATGGCCGAGCCCGGTTGGGCCGTCGACTGGATCTTATCGAGACCACTGATGGTCGACATCGCATCTTCGATGGGCTTGACGATGTCGGTCTCGACGGCCTGCGGCGACGTACCCGGATAGCTGACGACCACGGCGACGATCGGAATATCGGTATTGGGCATCTGCTCGATGGGCAGGCGCTGGAAGGAGTAAATGCCGAAAACGACCAACGCCACCATGAGCATGGTGGCAAAGACCGGATGGTTGACGCTGATGCGGGTGAGAAACATGCCTATATCTCCGCCACGCTGACCGGGGCGCCGGGAGCGAGGTCCTTGAGGGGTGCCGAAACGATCCGGTCACCGGCGCGGAGGCCGTCGAGCACCTGGACCATGCTGTTCGCCTGCCAGGTGCGTCCCGGGGCTACGGCCTGCCGCTCCAGCCGCCCCTCGACAATCTTGAGGACGAAAGCGCCTGCCTGGTCCTCGCGGATCGCTGCGGTGGGCACCGCCAGCGCCGCCTCGGCCGACTCCAATACGATCTGGCCGGTGGCGAACATGCCGCCGCGCAAATCGCCTTCGGGATTCTCGACGACGATAGAGATGGGCGTATTGCGGGTTCCGGCTGATGTCGTCGGGCTCACGCCCTCGACATGTCCCGAAAATCGACTATTTGCCGACATTCCATCGATGGTGAAGGTTACGGTTTGGCCGGACGCCACCAGCCTGCTGCTGCTGACCGGAACGACGGCTGCCATGGACATGGTAGCCAGATCTACGATCTGGATCAGGTTGGCGCCGTTGGCAACGATCTGGCCGGGCTCCACGTCGCGCGAAGCCACGATACCGTCGAATGGCGCAACGACTGTGGCGTTGCGCACCGCAATCTCCGCCGCCGCCACGGAGGCTTCTTGCGCGGCCAGGTTCGCGCGCTGGACTTCGAGATTGCGACGGTCGGTCTCCAGGGTAGCCGCCGTTGCGATCCCGCGCTCTGCCAGACGGGTGGAACGATCGAGCTGGCTCTCGGCCAAGGCCAACTGCGCCCGATTGGCGGCGAGCGTGCCGCGCTGCTGTTCGAGCTGGGCCCGCAACGTCTCGATATCGATCTGCACCAGAACATCGCCCTGCCGCACGCGATCGCCGAGCCGCACATTCACAACCTTCAGGGTGCCGGCCACGCCCGCGGTGAGCTGCACCTGCCGGCGCGGAGACAGCGGGCCGCTGACGCGCAGCGTCTCCTGCAAGGTCTTGGGTACGATGGTCGTCACATCGAGCGGATGTATCAGCATCGTGGTCGGCGCCGTCTGGTCGGTGGAAACAGTCACTCCCGCCGCTTCCAGCAGCGGTTCGTCACCCGTGAGCACAACAGCGCCGACCGCTAGTGCTCCGGCGGCGATGATAAGGAACCAGAGCCATTTTCGCGGACGAGACTCCAGGCCGGCGGCCTTGAGTACGGCCCGGCGCCTTTCCCGCGTTGTCAGGGCCCAGTCCGGTTTGGCGGATGGTTCGCGCCCGCCGTGCTCGCTGACGGCCGGTAGTGGTGTCGGTTTGCCGGACATATGGCGCTCCCAAGATAATGGGCGCTTCTTGCCGTAGCTTTGTCGACGCTTCATCCAGAGTTTGTGCAGGTTTCGTGCAGACCCGGCGCGAGCCATTTACGCAGTGAGCGGAGATGCTATGTCATGCCGCAAACGCATGGATTGGAGGGACAAGCATGCAGAATGCCCTGGTCCTCATAGTCGAGGACGAGATGGAGATCGCCGAAATCCTCCAGGCCTATCTGTCCAAGGAAGGGTTCCGCACGATCAGTGCAGGCGACGGCAGCATTGGGTTGGCGCATTTCCAGCGGGTGAAACCGGATTTGGTGATCCTCGACGTGAAGCTGCCTGGCGCCGATGGGTTCGAAATCCTGAACTGGATACGCCAGCGCGGCGATACGCCGGTGATCATGATCACCGCCCTGGGCGAGGACCTGGACAAGCTCCATGCCCTGCGGCTCGGTGCCGATGACTATGTGGTCAAACCCTTCAACCCGCTGGAAGTCGTGGCGCGCGCCAAGGCTGTGCTGCGCCGCACCATGGGCCAGACACAGGAACCGGTTCTTCGCGTGGGGACGCTGGTCGTGGATCCCTCGGCGTATCAGGCCTATCTGTCCCTCCCGGACGGCACCGTCATGTTGCAACTTACGCGCACCGAGTTTCGGCTACTGGAGCATATGGCCCGCTCGCCGCGCCGCGCCTTCGAACGCAGTGAACTCGTGGATGCCTGTCTGCCCGAGGGCGATGCGCTCGATCGAACCGTGGACAGTCACATGAGCAATTTGCGTCGCAAGCTGGCGGCGGCTGGCGCGCCTGAACTGCTGACGGGAGTGAGGGGCATCGGATATCGGTTGGGGCTCGGCAATGGGTAAGGCTGCTGGGCTGAACCGTCAGGTCATCGTCATCATGGGGCTGGTCCTGGTCGGGTCCTTCATCGTCACGATGGGCGGGTCATACGCCATCTACGAGATCGTCTGGCGACTATGGCCCTGGGCCATCGACATGGACGGTTTGGGCACGCTGGACTATCTCGTCTTGGCTGTGCTGCTCGCCATCGGCTTGTTGATCGCGTGCCTAGCCGGATGGCGGTTGGCACAGCGCCTCAGCCGACCGCTTGAGGCTGTCGCCGTGGCGGCCCGCGCCGTCTCCTCGGGCGATCTGGGCGCCAGGGCTGTTTGGCATGGCAAGGGCTTCGGAGAAACCGACACGCTCATTGCCGACTTCAACCTGATGGCCGACCAGCTAGAACGGTCCGAGGCAGAATTGCAGTATTCCAATTCGGCCATAGCCCATGAGCTTCGGACGCCACTGACCGTGCTGCGTGGCCGGCTGCAGGGTTTGGCGGACGGCGTGTTTGAGCCCAGTCCGGAACTCTATCGTAGCTTGACCAGTCAGGTGGAAGACCTCTCGCGCCTGGTCGACGACCTGCGAACGCTGGGGCTGTTTTCCGCCGGCCACCTCGATCTGCATCTCGTGCGCACCGACCTTGCCGTCGAGGCCGCCAGGGTCGTCGACATGATCGCCCCGGACCTTATCGATGCGGGATTTCAGATCGAGTGCAAGCTGGCGCCTGTCATGGTCCGGATCGATGCGGCACGCGTGCGCCAGGCCCTTTTGGCGGTTCTCGACAATGCGCGCCGTTACGGCGGCCGGGGCATCGTCGTCATTGAAACCAGTGCGATGAACGCGCAGGCGGTGCTGAGTTGCACGGATTTCGGCTCCGGGCTGCCACGCGGGCAGGAGCATCGCGTGTTCGAACGCTTCTGGCGCGGCGACGATTCACGCTCGCGCGCCGGCGGTGGCTCTGGCCTGGGGCTTGCCGTCGTTCGTGCCATAGCGCGTGCTCACGGCGGCGAGGCCCGTGCCTGGTCCCGCCCTGGGCAAGGCACGCGAATTGAGATCGTGCTTCCTGAAGCGGAGGACGACGAAGCCAAGGTTGGGTGCGGCCAATAGAAACTTGCGCTGCACAGTGGCCCAGCAGCGCGGACATGGCCACCAAACGGTCAATTCAGCGCCGCTCCATTCCTACTTTACATATAATAGTACTTTATGTAGCGTCCCCTCATCGTCGCAGGTGAACACGCCGCGACGGCCACATTGGGAGGACATCGTGACCATTATTTCCAAGCTCGCCATCGCGGCGAGCCTCGCTACCGCTTTGACTTCCGTCAGCATGGCGCAGGAAAACCTGCAGGGGCTGACCATAGGCTTCAGCCAGATCGGTTCTGAATCGGGCTGGCGTGCTGCGGAGACGTCGGTGACCAAGCAGCAGGCCGAAGCTCTGGGCATCGACCTCAAATTCGCCGACGCGCAGCAGAAGCAGGAGAACCAGATCAAGGCCATTCGCGGTTTCATCGCGCAGGGTGTCGACGCGATCCTGGTCGCGCCGGTGGTCGCCACCGGTTGGGAGGACGTGCTGACCGAAGCCAAGGAAGCCGAAATCCCGGTCATGCTGCTCGACCGCGGCGTCGATGCGCCAGAGGACCTTTACTTGACGTCCGTTGCATCGGACCAGGTACTCGAAGGCCGCGTTGCTGGCGAGTGGCTCGTCGCCGAGGTTGGTGATGCTGACTGCAAGATCGTCGAGCTGCAGGGCACGGTCGGCTCGACGCCGGCGATCAACCGCAAGCAGGGCTTTGAAGAGGCGATTGCCGGCCACGCCAACCTCGTCATCGCCCGCAGCCAGACCGGCGACTTCACCCGCGCTAAGGGCAAGGAAGTAATGGAGGGCTTCATCAAGGCTGAAAACGGCGGCGCCGATATTTGCGCCGTCTATGCTCATAATGACGACATGGCCGTCGGCGCTATCCAAGCAATCAAGGATGCGGGCCTCAAGCCTGGTGTCGACATCAAGGTTGTGTCGATCGACGGCGTTCCGGACATTTTCGCAGCCATGGTCGCCGGGGAAGCAAATGCTACCGTCGAGCTGACGCCGAACATGGCCGGCCCCGCCTTCCAGGCGCTCTCGGCATTTCTCGCTGATGGCACCGAGCCGGAGAAGTTCATCATCACCGAGTCCAAGCTCTATACGCCCGCTGACAACCCGCAGGGCGAATATGACACTCGCAAGGCTCTGGGCTACTAGTTAGCGGGACCCATACCAGCCATGGTGTCATCCTGGCGAAGCCGGGGTGACATCGCTGGCGGGGTTGCGACGGCTTAGGGGGAGGCTGGCATGCAGGACAATCAATATGTGCTCGAAGCGCGCGGCGTCACCAAGATCTTTGGCAACCACGTTGCGCTCGACAATGTCGACTTCGGCCTCGGGGCGGGTGAAGTACACGCTCTTCTCGGCGAAAACGGCGCCGGCAAATCCACGCTCATCAAGATTCTGACCGGTGCTTACCAGCCCGATGGCGGCGGCGTCTACGCTAATGGCGTGCAGATCTCGCTGGATAATCCCCTCCACGCGCAGGCTTTCGGCATCGGCACCGTCTATCAGGAGGTCAACCTCCTGCCCAATCGATCGGTGGCAGAAAACCTCTTCCTCGGCCACCAGCCGCTACGCTTTGGCTTCGTCGACGTGCGCAAGATGGAAGCGGACGCGAAAGTGCTGCTGGCCAATTATGACCTCAAAATCGATCCGTCGAGCGAGTTGGGCAGCCACTCTGTGGCCGTTCAGCAGATTGTCGCCATCGCCCGCGCCGTGCAATTGTCAGGCAAGGTGCTGATCCTTGACGAGCCAACTGCGAGCCTCGACCGCAACGAGGTCGAGCGTCTGTTCGAGGTAATTCGCGGCCTCAAGGCCAAAGGCCTCGCCATCATCTTTATCACCCATTTCCTCGATCAGGTCTTCGCCATTTCCGACCGCGTCACCGTGCTGCGCAATGGTCGCCTGATTGAGACCCGTACGCTTGATGCCCTCACCCGTACCGACGTGGTGCGGCTGATGCTGGGCAAGGACATTGCCTTCTCTGGCGCGACCGACATCGAGCCGAGCGATGCGCCCAGCGATGTCCTGCTCGAATTTCGCGGTTATGGCCGCAAACGCAGCGTGTTGCCATTCGATCTAACGATCCACAAGGGCGAGGTCGTCGGCGTTGCCGGCCTGCTCGGCTCGGGCCGTACCGAGGTCGCTCGGATCATGTTTGGCGCAGACCCCTCCGATCAGGGGACAGTCAGCGTGAGAGGCCAACCCTCCGCTATCCGCCGCACCACCGACGCCATCAAGCATGGATTTGGCTTTTGCCCCGAGGATCGCAAGGCCGAGGGCATTCTGGGCGACCTAAGCGTGCGCGAAAACATCGTCATTGCCCTGCAGGGCAAGCTCGGCTGGTTCAAGGCGCTCAACCGCGACGAACAACTCGAGATTGCGGGCGAATTCGGGGAGGCCATGGATATCCGGGCCGCCTCGCTCGATATGCCCGTCAAACTGCTGTCAGGCGGCAACCAACAAAAGGTCATCCTGTCGCGCTGGCTCGCGACCGATCCGGCCTTTCTCATTCTCGATGAGCCGACGCGCGGCATCGATGTCGGCGCCCACGCCGAGATCGTGCGCACCATCAATCGCCTGCGCGACGAAGGCATGGCCATGCTGGTCATTTCCTCCGAGCTCGACGAGGTCGTCGCCTACAGCTCGCGCATCGTGGTGATGCGCGACCGCGAAATGGTTGCCGAGCTGCGTGGCAAGAACATCAATCCCGGCATCATCGTCCAGGCGATCGCCAATAACCCAGACGAGGCCGTCGCATGAAGCGGCTCCATCTCGAGCGGCTCGCCAATCCGCAATTGCTAGCGCTGGTCGCCGTTCTGCTGATCAACTGGGCCCTTTTTCCGAACTTCTTCCGCATCTCCTGGCAGGATGGGCGGCTCTTCGGCAGCGCCATCGACGTCATCAATCGCGGCGCTCCGGTGGCAATCCTCGCCATCGGCATGACCGGCGTCATTGCAACGAAAGGCGTCGACCTGTCGGTGGGCGCCATCATGGCGGTTTGTGGCGCGGTGGCCGCGACCATGGTCGTGGCGGGTTACCCAACCCCCATTGCGGTGGTCGCGGCACTGCTGGTCGGCTTGACCTGCGGGCTTTGGAACGGCTTCCTCGTCGCCGTGCTAGACATCCAGCCCATCGTCGCCACGCTGGTGCTGATGGTGGCCGGGCGCGGCATCGCCCAACTCATCACCGAAGGCTCGATCGTCACCTTCAACGATCCCGCCCTGATCTTCATCGGCACCGGCTCGTTCCTGGGCTTTCCCATGGCCGCGGTGATCGCGCTGGTGCTGATGATCCTTGTGACGCTCCTGGTGCGGCGCACGGCCATCGGCCTTTTTATCCAGGCAATCGGCGTCAACCGCTCGGCCGCTTCGCTGGCTGGAATTCACAGCCGCATGCTGCTGATGCTGGTCTATGCGCTTTCCGGGTTCTGCGCGGCCATAGCCGGCATCGTCGTGGCAGCCGACATTCGCGGCGCCGATGCCAACAATTCGGGCCTGTGGCTCGAACTCGACGCCATCCTCGCGGTGGTTATCGGCGGCACGTCGCTGCTGGGCGGCAAATTCTCGATCCCACTGGCCGTCGTCGGCGCGTTGATCATTCAGGCAATGAATACCGGCATTCTGGTCTCCGGTTTCCGGCCGGAATTCAACCTCATCGTCAAGGCTGGCATGATCATCCTAATCCTGATGCTGCAATCGCCGCTGGTCGGCAACGCGGCCGGCTTCTTCAAGCGCGATACGAGGCGGGCAGCACCGAAATGAAACGCAGTCTTCGCCCGCTCGCTGCCACCGCCGTCATTTTCATCATCGCCTATGCCCTCAGCGTCATGCAATTCCCGGGCATGCTTTCGACCAGGGTGCTGGGCAATTTTCTGACCGACAACGCCTTTCTGGGTATTGCCGCAGTCGGGATGACCTTCGTCATCATTTCCGGTGGTATCGACCTGTCGGTCGGCGCTGTCATCGGCTTTACCGGCGTGCTGGTGGCGGTTCTTATCTCTTGGCTGGGTTTTCACCCGCTGGCCGCCTTCGCGATCGCATTGGGTGTCGCGGCCATATTCGGCGCAGCCATGGGCGCTGCCATTCACTATCTCCAGGTGCCTAGTTTCATTGTCACCCTTGCCGGTATGTTCCTCGCTCGCGGCGGCGCGTCGGTCATCACTCAGGATTCGGTGCCAATCAACCACGACTTCTACAGCGCCATTTCCGATCTCATCATCCGGCTGCCCGGGGGCGGGCGGCTGAGCTTTATCGGCTTGTTGATGGTGGCCATCTTTCTGCTGGGGGCCTTGTTGGCGCATCGCACCCGCTTTGGCTCATACGTCTACGCGCTGGGGGGTAACCCTGTTTCCGCATCGCTGATGGGCGTGCCGGTGGCGCGTACCACGGTACAGATTTACACGCTGTCGAGCGTGCTGGCCGCCCTGGCCGGCATCGTCTTTTCGCTCTACACCTCGGCGGGCTATCCGCTTGCGGCGGTGGGCGTGGAACTAGACGCAATCAGCGCCGTCGTCATCGGAGGCACGCTGCTCACCGGCGGCTACGGCTTCGTCCTGGGCACTTTTGTCGGCGTCATGCTGCTTGGTCTCGTCCAGACCTACATCATCTTTGATGGTACGCTATCGAGTTGGTGGACCAAGATCGTGATTGGCATACTGCTATTCTTGTTCATCGTCTTGCAGCGCATCATATTCGCGGCCTCCGCTTCCGGAGAAGAATCGCCCGAGAAAGCTTAGTATGATCGAAGCAGGCAGCCTCATTCGCTCACTCTCCGGGCGACCCGCTGCACGGAATTTCCATACCTTCGTCATCAACGAAATCGGCCTTGGCATCGTCACGGGCCGATTTCCCGTTGGCTCCATTCTCGCCAGCGACGCCGTCATGATGGAAACATATGGCGTATCGCGCACCGTGCTGCGCGAGGCGCTCAAGACGCTTGAGTCCAAGGGGATGGTCGAGGCGCGGCCAAAAGTCGGTACGCGCGTTTCGCCCGTCAGCCGCTGGAATTTCTTCGATCCGCAGGTTCTGTCCTGGCACTTTTATGCCAAGCCGGATCGCCGTTTTTACGAAAGCCTGTTCGATACGCGGCGGGCCTTGGAGCTTCGCGCCGTCGACCTGGCAAGTCAGCGCCGCACGGCCGAACATGTTCGCGCAATGAAGTACTGGCTGCACCAGATGGACATTGCCCAGCACAGTCCGGAAGGTCATGGCCTGGCAAGCCTGGAAATCCATCGCGCCATCGCCGAAAGTTCCGGCAACAGCTTGCTACGATCGGTGACCGGCATCGTCGAACTAACCCTGGCCTTGGCGCTCAAGTCGCTGGGCGGCGCTGGAGAGCATGACTATTTCCGGCAATCACTTCGGGCTCACACCTCGCTCCTGACCGCCATCGAGGGCAGTGCCGCGACGGACGCCGAAAGTGCCGTCACGAGCATCATCAGCCTGGACTACACCTTGGCCATGCAACTGGTTTGAGCATGAACGACCAGCGAAATAAAGCCGATGGGCCCCGAGGCGGCCGTCACCGTTGCGGTCAGTGCCACGCCCACCACGGCAAGGCCGAGGCGCGGCGTCTGGGCCCCGAAGAGTCAATGACTTTGTCAATCATGTTTGCTATTTGTCGCTAGCAATCGGGACGGCCGTCGATCGTCTCGCCGGATAGGTTGCACGGAGATAGGCTACTAGAAACGACCTTGGCCACGGTTTCCAATTCGACAAGTTCGAGCGTTGCTATTCTTCGACCGGCCCTTGCTGAATCGAAAGTACTTTTTTTCATTGAATGCGGTATCTTCCTCGCAGGTCCGGGTGGACGTGCTCGGAACGCCAGAGCCCCCGGCCGAGAAGAACTGCACCATTGCTGGCGCTGCTATAAAGCGCCGCATCCCCATTATGTTGAGATGATGATGACCCTCTACTCCGATTACCTGGCCGAAATCAAAAGCAGAGAAAATCAAGGGCTCGCACCCAAGCCCATCGATGCCGGCGGCCTCACCGGAGAGATCATTGCGATCATCCGCGATGCGAGCAATCCGCAGCGCGCCGATGCGCTCAAGTTCTTCATCTACAACACGCTGCCCGGCACCACGCCCGCCGCTTCGGTCAAGGCGGCCTTCCTCAAGCAGATCGTCGAAGGCGAGACCGTGGTTCCCGAGATCACGCCGGCCTTTGCCCTCGAATTGCTGTCGCATATGAAGGGCGGTCCGTCGGTGGAGGTGTTGCTCGATATCGCCCTCGGCGAGGACGCCGCGGTTGCCTCACAGGCAGGCGAGGTGCTCAAGACCCAGGTCTTCCTCTACGACGCCGACATGTTCCGGCTGCGCGATGCCTATAAGGCCGGCAATGCCGTGGCTAAGGGCGTGCTCGAAAGCTACGCCAAGGCCGAGTTCTTCACCAAGCTTCCCGATGTCGAGGACGAGATCAAGGTTGTGACCTATATCGCCGCCGAAGGCGATATCTCGACCGACCTGCTGTCGCCCGGCAATCAGGCGCATTCCCGCTCGGATCGTGAACTGCACGGCCAGTGCATGATGACACCCGAGGCACAGCGGGAAATCGTGGCACTGCAGAAGCAGCACCCCGACAAGCGCGTCATGATGATCGCCGAAAAAGGCACGATGGGCGTGGGCTCCTCGCGCATGTCCGGTGTCAACAACGTGGCGCTGTGGACCGGCAAGCGGTCCAGCCCTTATGTACCCTTCGTCAACTACGCCCCTGTTGTCGCCGGCACCAACGGCATTTCGCCAATCTTTGCCACGACGGTCGACGTGACCGGCGGCATCGGCCTCAATCTCAAGAACTGGGTCAAGAAGCTCGGGGAGGACGGCAAGCCGATCCTCAACAATGAGGGCAACCCTGTTCTCGAGCAGAAATACTCGGTGGAGACCGGCACGGTCCTCAAGATCGACACCAAGACCAAGAAGCTGCGCGACGCTGACGGCAAGGAGCTCGTGGATATCGCCTCGGCCTTCACGCCGCAGAAGGCCGAATTCATGAAGGCGGGTAGCTCCTACGCCATCGTCTTCGGCAAGAAGCTGCAGACCTTTGCCGCCCAAACCCTGGGCGTCGAACCGACCCCGGTTTTCGCCCCGAACAAGGAAATTACCGTCGAGGGCCAAGGCCTGACGGCGGTCGAGAAGATATTCAACCGAAATGCGGTCGGCGTTACGCCGGGCAAGGTGCTGCATGCCGGCTCGGACGTCCGCGTCACCGTGAATATCGTCGGTTCGCAGGATACGACAGGCCTGATGACGGCGCAGGAGCTCGAGGCGATGGCGGCCACCGTCATCTCGCCACTCGTCGACGGCGCTTATCAGTCGGGCTGCCACACAGCCTCGGTCTGGGACAAAAAGGCCCAGGCCAATATCCCGAAGCTCATGGCCTTCATGAACAATTTCGGCGTCATCACCGCCCGCGACCCGGTGGGCCAGTATCACGCGATGACCGACGTGATCCACAAGGTGCTCAACGACATCACCGTGGATGATTGGGACATCATCATCGGTGGTGACTCGCACACCCGCATGTCCAAGGGCGTGGCCTTTGGCGCCGATAGCGGCACCGTGGCGCTGGCGCTGGCGACCGGCGAAGCCACCATGCCGATCCCGCAATCGGTCAAGGTGACCTTCAAAGGCAAGATGCAGCCGCATATGGACTTCCGCGACGTGGTCCACGCCACCCAGGCGCAAATGCTGCAGCAGCACGGCGACAACGTCTTCCAGGGCCGCATCATCGAGGTCCATATCGGCACTTTGCTCGCCGACCAGGCCTTCACCTTCACCGACTGGACGGCCGAAATGAAAGCCAAGGCGTCGATCTGTATCTCGGAAGACGAGACGCTGATCGAATCCCTCGAAATCGCCAAGTCGCGCATGCAGATCATGATCGATAAGGGCATGGACAACGCCGCCCAGACGCTGAAAGGCCTGATCGCGAAGGCCGACCGCCGCATCGCTGAAATCCGCTCGGGCGAAAAGCCGGCGCTGACGCCCGACGCCAATGCGAAGTACTTCGCCGAGGTGGTGGTCGATCTCGACGTCATCGATGAGCCGATGATCGCTGACCCCGACGTCAACAATTCCGACGTCTCCAGGCGCTACACGCACGATACGATCCGCCCGGTCTCCTATTACGGCGGCGCCAAGAAGGTGGACCTCGGCTTCGTCGGCTCCTGCATGGTGCACAAGGGCGACATGAAGATCGTCGCGCAAATGCTCAAGAATATCGAGAAGGCCGAGGGCAAGGTCGAGTTTAAGGCGCCATTGGTGGTCGCCGCGCCGACCTACAACATCATCGATGAGCTGAAGGCCGAAGGTGATTGGGAAATCCTGCAGAAATATTCGGGGTTCGAGTTCGATGACCTGAAACCCAAGACCACCACCCGCACCGAATACGAGAACATCCTGTACCTGGAGCGCCCAGGCTGCAATCTTTGCATGGGCAACCAGGAGAAGGCAGAGAAGGGCGACACCGTTCTGGCGACCTCGACCCGTCTCTTTCAGGGCCGTGTTGTTGAGGATACCCCGGAAAAGAAAGGCGAGTCCTTGCTGGCCTCGACCCCGGTCGTTGTGCTGTCGGCTATCCTCGGTCGTACGCCGAGCGCTCAGGAATACAAGGACGCGGTCATCGGGATAGACCTGACCAAGTTCGCTCCGCCGACCTCGTCGAACCCGATCGACTCAAAGTCGGTCCACTTTTAGCGCCGCGCCTCGCTGGCAGCGGGCGGCGCCGACGACACGCGGACGATTAATTGCTGGTGGCGGCGCTCTGCGGCCACCAGTCTCGGGTCGCCTATCTTCTTGCCAATGCGGTTGGCGACTGAGTCAGACTTTTGCCGATTGGAGTTTCGATGCACAATCCTGTCGGCGACATCAAGGTCGCATGTCCTGATGACGGATCGTCAGCTCTGCTGGCTGTGCTGAGAGGAAATCCTGTCGACCACAGCTGACAGCACGCTGCACGCTACCGCGGCAACCAACCCGGCAAGGCCGACTGAAAGTGGCAGGAAGCCGCGTATCGTGCCCGAGGCGTAAAATCCAAACACTGGGAGCAACGTCAAAAGCGCGGCCAAGCAGCCGGTTGAGAGTGCACGCAGCAGCGGCGCGAGTGGCGTCCGCGCGAGCTTGGCGTCCAGACCGCCGCAGAGCAATGCCGGCAGCGCGCCGACGACCCAGAAGGGAGGCAGCAGGATCAAGAGGGGCAGGCCTGCCGGATCGGCATAGGCCTCACCCATATCGAGGTTCATGGCCAGCGGCAGGGCGAGCAGGAGTAGCATACTGCCCAGCGGCACGCCGAGCAGAAGGAAGATCAGCAGGCGGCGCCCGAGATAGGGCGGCCCCTTCTTGGTCTCAGCCGGCATCAGAAGGTCCCGATTCCCATGCCCGGCGCGCCGATGCCCAGGCAGAATACATTCTGCCGTTTGGCGCGGTAGACGCAGGCATCGCCGCCGGTCACCGCGCTGTTATAGCCGGCGCGAAAGATGCCATCGCCGGCCGGGTCACGCGCGGTGACATTGCCGCCTTCCGAGTTCTCGGACTTGCCGATCGTCACCACTGCGTTGCCTGCCGCATTATAGGCCGCAACCATGCGGTCTCCGCCGATCAGCCCCGAACCGACCGTGCCATCGGTGGCGAAGGCATGGACGATGCCAGAGCCATCCTGGGCGACGGCGAGTGCTGCCGCGTTCTGCGTGCCATTGCCGACATAGGCAATGCCGGTGCCGGGCGCGCCCGGATTTTCACCCATGGCGCCGACAACCATGCCGCTGGCGGCAAAGACCCGCAGCGCAA
This sequence comes from Devosia lacusdianchii, assembly GCF_022429625.1. Classification (NCBI taxonomy): domain Bacteria; kingdom Pseudomonadati; phylum Pseudomonadota; class Alphaproteobacteria; order Hyphomicrobiales; family Devosiaceae; genus Devosia; species Devosia lacusdianchii. Next base: position 1,022,324 of record NZ_CP092483.1, read on the forward strand.
TGCCGCGACCGTCGAACGTGCCGAGGCCCGCTGCTGGCTGATCGCCCTTTTTGACCATGATGCCGACAAGGCCCGGGCCCGAACCCAGCTCCACCGAGCCTTCGGTGGTCGTTGCGGTCATCATGACGCCCTGGCCGGCATCCTGCTTGAGTTCGAACACGGCGCTATCGCCGCTGACAATGCTGATGCGGTTGGTCTCGCCGGCTTCAATCGAGACGCCGCTCGCCTGGTCGCCCAGATAGATCTGGGGATGACTGCCCTGCTTGAGGGCAATATTGGTCGAACCGCCGCCGACGATAGAGAAGGTGGCACCGTTTTCATCGATCAGCACCATCGGGAAACCCGACGAATCCAAGACCTTGAACGGCGCGGTGATCGTTCCCTTGGTGCGTTCGAGTTCGGCGATCCTAGCCTGCAGGCTTCCTGCCTGCTGTTCCATAGCGCCCAGTGCGGCGGCCATTTCGCTCTGCATGGACTGCACCTGCTGGGTCAAGGTGGCGATCTGGGTTGCCTGCTGGTCAACCAGGGCGCGGGCGTGCTGGAGGTCGACGGCGCGCTTGGTATTGTCGGCCTCGAGCGTCGTCACCCGCTCCTTGAGCTTGCCATGTTCAAGGACGACTTCGAGCAGCTTGCTCTCAAGTCCGCCCAGCACGGCCCCGACCACCGCGCCGACCGGATCGGCCGAGGCGGCGATGTCGACCAGAGCCTTGGCTGCATCACCCGAGCCGGGAACGATCGTGTTGGCCAGGCCCTGCGCCGTGGTTGGGGCGTTCTGAACGGCCGTGTTGACTTCATTGCCCAATGTATCGACCGGCTCGATCCCGGTCTGCGGCACGACGGGTGCGGGCTGGGCCAGGGCCGGACCGGCACCATAGGCAAGCGCAACGCCGACAGTCAAAACCATCAATAGCCTGATCATGTTCGATTCTCCCGAGGGCGGTGGCTAATTCCATGTCATGTCGATTTGCTGCGTCTCGCCCGGCGCCAGCTCGAACGGCGCGCTGGCGTAACGCCCGTCGATGCTGGTGGCTTCGAGCAGGTATTGGCCGGCGGGCAGCACGGTGGCGAAGTTTGGCGCGGCTGTTCCGGACAGCATGGGTTCGAGCGGATTGCCGCCGGCGTCGAGCGGGCTGATGGTCAGTGTTGCGATACTGCCATCGGGCAGTTTGGCGCTCAGCCGTCCGGCCTCGAGCGCCGCGTCGAGCGACTGGTCGTCGCCGGCCACAATGGTCACCCGCTGTTCGAGGCGTGCGCCTCCGGACACCAGCGTCACCAGCCAATCGCCCTCGGGCACGACGAGGACGGGGGCCAGGTCCGGGCTGCTGTCGAGCAGGGTCGTAGCGCCATCGGCAGACCGGACCGTCCAGAGAACGTCGCGCCAGTCCGAGAAGGGCTCGCTGCCGCTGGTCAGCCGGCCGCTGAGCCGCAGCCGGCCGGCGGCCTGCGCGATGCGGATGGTCTGCTCGATGCCCGGCTGGACGGTGAAACGCTGCGTCGTTGTAGCAGCGCCAGATTTGAGCATGGCTTCCCATTCGCCGGGGACGAGGGTCACCACCGGACGCGCTTCGGCATGGTCGGTCAATGCCGACCCCACATCCTGCCCGCCAGAAGGCGACACGGTCCACACCACGTCGCGCCAATCGTCGAGCACCGGTCCGCCGGGGCCGAGTGTAGCTTCGAGCGTTACCGTTCCGGCAGCATTGCTGAGGGTCAGCACGGTGGCTGCGCCGTCGGCGACCACGACCTCGCCGGTAACGGTGGCTCCATCCAGCCTGGCGGATACGACGTAGCTGCCGGCCGGCAGCATGAGCGTGGGACGCGCGGTTCCGGCCACCGCGACGGGATCGCCACCGGTGGCGGGCGCAATGGTCCAGTCAAGCCCGGAGCCGCTGGTCACCGGGCCGTCATCCAGCATCAGTTCCAGCGTCAGACGCCCAAGGGCAAGACTGAGCGTGATCTCGGTGGTTTCGCCCTCACCGACCATCACTTCGGCCTCTGCGACGTGGTCCGCGAGGGTCGAGGTGACGCGATAGCGGCCGGGCGCCAGCACGGCATTGGCATCAAGGCCGGTCATTAGTGCCGTTTGTGGCTGAGCATCAAGCGGGGCAATGGTCCAGGCGATCTGGTCGCCCAGTTCCGCCTGGGCCAGGGTCAGGCCATTGCCGGCCGTCAGATGGACCAGCAGGTGACCCGCCGCGATCGGTACCGGCATGGGCGTATCGCTCGGGCCGGTGATCTCCAGTTCGGCGCCGCCGCTGACATTGTTGCCCGCCAAGGCAATGTCATAGCGGCCCGGGGGCAGATCGAGAGCGATGCCAATGCCGCCACCTTCATAGACGGGCTGGTCCGCGCCAGCCGGCTTCACCGTCCACTGTACCGGCGCGGGCATGCGCCCAAGAGCAGTGACCGCCTCGAAGTCGACGGGAACCGGTGTCGGTGGGGCCGGCGTGGCGGGGGCCGGTTCGGGCTCGGCTGGCATGGGTTTGGCGACAACCGGCTGCGGCGGCGGTTCTGTCGGCGGGGGCGGCGGGCTGGCGGCAGCCTCGCCGACCGTGGACAAGGTCTCGCTCAAGGACTGGGCGCTATCGGCAGGCAGGAGCAGGCCGCCACCATTCTCGGCGATGCAGCCCAGTGTATCCAGCTCCGGCCTGGTCAGGCCGAAGCCGATCACGAAGATGCGCAGGTCGACATTGGCTTGGCGCAGGCTGGCAGCGACGGCGCAGGGATCGGCGTCGCAGGTTTCGAGTCCATCGCTGACCAGCACGATGGAACCACCGTCCGGCAGCAACCCGGATGCAGCGACCAGCGCGGCCGAGAGCGGTGTCTTGCCCCGGGCCCGCAGCTGGTCCAGCGCATTGCCGAGCGTCGCCATGTCGAGCGGGCCGACCGGCAGCATGGTCTCGATATCGGCGCAGTCGCCTTTGCGGCGATGGCCATAGGCGACCAGGCCCAGTTCGGCACCGTTGGCCCAATGCGCCGCCTCGTCGTGGATGACTCTGCGGGCGATATCGAGCCGTGGTTCGCCGTCGAGTTCGGCGGCCATTGAACCCGAAGCATCTATGATCAGGACAAGCGGCGGGGTGGCACTGGCCGGCGTGGTTGCGCCCAGTGCCAGCAGCCAGGCTGCCCCCAGCACCGCACGGATAAGAGTAGCGATCATGGCGTCGGCGCCACGACGCCTTCATAGGTGATGGTGACGCTGCCTGCAGGATTGGTCGCGAGGTAGGGAAGACCGTCGTCGATCCCGATCCACACGCGCTGCTCGATCGCCTCGGGGATCAGTCCGCCATCGGGCGGCAGCACATAGGAGAAGACTTTCAATGCGCGGCCATCAATGGTCTCGTCGGGCAAAGCCGCGCAGTCCGTCACCGTAAATGCGTCGAACAGCCCGGCAAACAACTGCGCTCGGCCGCCGGCCTGCAAAGGCAGCTCGGTCGTCTCGCCGCCCATCACCATATAGAGCTTGTCTCCGACGGCGATGGCCTCCAGGCTGGTGCCATCCTGCTCGATCGTTTCGTGAAAGGCCGGGACGGTGCCCATCCTGGCAAAGGCGTCGCCGATGGCGGCGCAATCCTCCGGCGTTGCGCTGGCGGGCGCGGCTGCGCCGAAGATCATGACGACGGCAAAGCAGCCGGATGTTGGGGTAACGTTCACAGCAGGGCCTCCGCGCAGATCGCGCCTAGCATTGCCAGCGTCTTGCCGCAGCGCAATTGCCCTAAAAGGGTGTAGCCGCGTGCGGTCGTAATTCCTGCGGGTGGTCGCGCAGATAGGCGAGCAGGTGGCGCCGTTTCTCCTGGCCCCGGACTCCGTCGAGCGACGACTGGCCCGCCGCGGCCAGCGCCAGGGGGACCCTGCGCTGCGTACGATCATATATCGAGCGCCAGGTTTGCTTGATCGTATTGCCGGACACATCCAGTTCCGAGGCGATTTCGCTATCGGTAAGCCCGTCAACGGCCAGGTCGAGCAGCCGCCGCTCGGCATTGCTATAGAGCACCTGCGGCGCTGAACAGTTGAACAGCATGGAAATGGTGGAGGATGGAAAGATATGCGCCGCCGGGCTTGGCTCAGCGATCAGCACCTTGCGGCCGATGTCGGCGAAGTCATGCGCAATCGTCATGCCGGAAGCCACCAGCACATCGGCGATCGGATAGGGGTCTTCGCGCAGCATGCGACGTAGCCGGTAGCCGCGATGGGCATAGACGAAATGCTCTATGGCGCGTGCCAGCAAGGGGCGCAGGATGGGCGGCTCCTCGGCGCCGTAGCGATGGGTGAAGCCGAGCACAAAGAGGTTGAGCCCGTCGCCGGCATTGCCAAGGGCAATCTGCCTGGTGTTGAGGACGACGTCCGGTTCGCCCGACAGCACCTGACGCATCAGCTGCGCTGCGAAGAACGGGGTCGGCGATGCCAGATAGGCCTGGGCCGCCGCGTCAGACAGGAACACCGAGGCTCCTGTCGCCGAAACCTCCCAGTCGCCGTCGGTTATCGCTTCTTCGACGCAGCCTCCGCGCAACTGCTCATGCTCGATGAGCCTGGCCATTGCAGGGCCGACATCGGAGCCCAATGCAGCCAGTGCCGGATCCCAGCGGGAGAGGCCGGCGGCCAAAACAGCCCCATCGGTCCGGCGAGCAAGTCGAGCCCTCAACAGAACCGGATTGTCGTCCATCGCTACCGCCCAGAAGAAGTCGCCCCAGGCACTGTCGACTGCAAACAACGGGCTGGCAACGCAAATGCGTATTGCCCGGGCAAAGACGTGGAGCGGTGTTGGTTGGTTCGGGGTAAGGTTGCGATATGGTCGAGCGCAGCGTCGCCATCTAACTTTTCGATTTAACGCTCGCGCATCTTTCCCTTTCCGCCAATGCCGGCATCCCTCGTAGGAAGCGCTGAGGTGTGTTCAGCGACCGGAATGGGGCGCAAAACCGTCGTGGCTTTGCCCGCAGGCGGGATAGGTCGCCCGCTTTCGCCGAGACCCTGTCGGTGTAAAAAACCCCGACCTCGCGAGAGGCCGGGGTTGATTGGTCGGAGTAGAGTGATTCGAACACTCGACCCCCTGCTCCCGAAGCAGGTGCGCTACCAGGCTGCGCTATACTCCGGCAGATGCGCGACACGGGATTGGATGGCTGCGCCGCTTTTCAGCAGTTTAGGCCAGTCGCGATGGGGCGGGTTATAGCTGCGCTCGTCATCGCGTTCAAGCGTCAAGAACAGGGTTTTTGAGGCCGGTTCACCCATGTTGCGCACCATAGGCAAACCGTGTAGGAACCGCGCCAGTTGGGGTGTCGCCAAGTGGTAAGGCACCGGTTTTTGGTACCGGCATTCCTAGGTTCGAATCCTAGCACCCCAGCCAGCCTCCCATTCATCCATACCGCTTGAACGCCAGCCTTACGGCATTCCCGGCCAGTGTTCGGAGATCCACTGCGCCATTGCACCAATGTCGGTCGGCTCGGTTGTGTCCACCGCGAAGAGGGGGCCGCGGCCCAGCGGCTCGGCCCGCGCCACCAGTTCCGCCAATTCGGGCAGATAGGCGGCGCCCGGATGACCCGGCAGCCGCTCTCCGAGGCGGCTGGCATAGCGCTCGACGACCACGTCGGCTGGCGCCTGGCACCAGATTTCCAGGGTCTCGTTCACGCCGGCCATGGCAAGGTGGCTCTCCAGCAGCTCAGGCGGCTGGAAGCCGAACCAGGCATCCACGATTACGGTGGTTCCTGCTGGCGCATCCGCCACCAGCGACCAGATCACCTTGTAGCTTGCCTTGCCCAATGTCCGGTTGAACGCCCGGTCCACCCCCTCGATGACCTCGAGAAATGGATTCTTGACCGCGTCGAGTGTCAACAGCGGCCATCCCGTCTGCGCCGACAAGGCGTGCGCCACCTGGCTTTTGCCGCTGGCCGGCACGCCATTGACTAGCACGGCACGCTTGCGCCCGCGCGCCGCAAATCGGTCCATGGCGCAGCGCGCAGCGCCGATCATCCCGGCATCGTCGCCCAGTTGTGCCGAGACGACCGGGCACTGGTACCAGCAATTCTCGGCGGGAAGTCCTGCCAGCGCCGCAGCCGCTCGGGTGCCCATGCCGCCGCCCAGAAGCACCAGATCTGGATCAAGCGTGGCCACTAGCCCATCGATGGCCCGGCGCAATGGTCCTGCCCAGGCAGTCAGCACCGCCGCAGCCTGCATATCGCCCTGATTCCGACGCTCCAGCAAAGTGTCGGCATTGGTACCCGGCGGCAAGCCTGCCTCGCCGACATGGCGGGCAAATGCCGTGCCCGAACTCAGGGTTTCGACGCAGCCATGCCGGCCGCAGGCGCAGAGCAGGCCATCGGGCGCCACCACGACATGCCCGAACTGCCCGGCTGTGCTCCGTCCGCGCAGCAGGTGCCCATGGTCCAGCGCCGCCCCGCCAATCCCGGTGCCGATCGTCAGCATGACAAGGTTCTGCTTGCCCCGTCCGGCGCCAAAGGCCGCCTCGCCGAGCAGCGCCATGCTGCAATCGTTTTCTAGCACCACGAATTGACCGGTCGCCTCGCGAAGCAATTGGGCAATGGGCAGCTTGGAGAGGTCGACATAGCCGCCCGAAAACACAACGCCCGTGCTGCCGTCGACCCGTCCCGGCACGCCGACGCCAATGCCGGCAATACCATCGACCATCAGTTGGCCGATCAGATCGATCGTGGTCGCCAGCACCTGCTCGGGGTCTGCCGAACTCGGCGCCCGCACGCTGGCCAATACCTGTCCGTCATTGCTGACCCGGGCGGCGCGGATATGTGTGCCCCCGATATCGACTCCGATAGCCGTCTGCCCCATGGCGCGCTCCCAACGCTCAGGCGACCCGCGTATGGTGGGCGCTATAGCGGGCAATCACCGCCTGGATTTCGCGCAGACGCGGCACGGCAATCGTCTCCAGCCGTTGCCTGGTTACGGCCCGGTCGAGCGAGATGCAGTCTTTCCACAAGGATCGCCCGGCAATCACTCCCGACGCGCCATTGTGCATGGCGATCTCGACCTGTTGCAAGAACGTAGCGTGGTCCACCCCAGCCGACAGGATCGCCCACGGTACCTCACCACAGAGCCGCGTGACCTCCGCGCAAGATTCCGGCGAACCGGGATAGGGGAGCTTCAGCACCTTGGAGCCGGCGTCGAGGCAAAGCCGCGTACCACCCTGGATCAGCTCGGGAATCTTGGTCGCATAGGTCTCCTTGCTTTCGCCTTCGAGGGCATAGGTCAGAAATTCCACGACCAGCAGCAGGTCCTCGCTGGCAAAATCGGCAATCACCCGCTCCAGTGTCGCCATGTTCCGCGTATTGGCGGCGGGCGTGTCCGAGCGCAGATAGATCATGATCTTGCCGCCGGTGCCGCCCAGCTCGCGCACCCGGCGCGCGGTGATGCCCTCGACCATCTTGGAAATCCGGTATCCCTCAGGCGACACATCCCATCCCGATGCGTCGAGTCCGATCAGCAACGCCGTATCGCGCGACAACACGCCCTCATCCACCACCTGCGGCACCGCGCAAATTGGGTCGACCAGCACGCAAGACGCCTGGCTGGCGAGATAGCGTGTGATATCGGCCTTGGTGTTGCCCAGCACGTCATTGCTGATCTTGGCCTGCTCTTCCGGGTCCGCTGCCAAAAGCGTCCGCATGCCGCCGCGCTGGTCGCAGGCGATCACCATCATCGCGCCATCCTGTCCACAGATCTGGTGATAGCCGCGTCTTTCGGCGGTGGTCATGCGTGCCATGTCGAATATGCTCCTCGTGAAATTGCGACAAAGAGGCTCCGGTCACGCAAAACGGGTGCTTTGCGCGGCAATTGCCTAACAGCGGGGTTTGGGCGATAAGGATTATCGTTGCCAACGATGTAACACATTGCTGAAAGGAATTTCAAGCTGTCTTCGCAGTCCGGGGATGCAGGCGTTTCCCGCTCCATGATGCATGCGGTCGCCAAGCTGCATTACGAGAGCGACATGAGCCAGGTGGACATCGCCAAGCGCATGGGCGTGTCGACGGCCACGATTTCACGCCTCCTACAGCGCGCCCGCGCCGAGGGCATCGTCCGCATCGAAATTCGCGATATCGTCGCCCCCGAAGCCTTACGCGACCGGCTGATCGCCGGCCTCGGCCTCAAGCGCGCTGCCGTTATCGACGCCCCGGTCGCTGGGGTGCTCGAAGCCCTGGCCGCCCCTTTGGGTGATCTACTCAAAGACGCGGGTCTCGGCGCCGGCTCCGTATTGGCCATCGGCTGGGGCAGGGCGGTGAGCGCGGTCATGCAGGCGGGGCTGTCCCCCTTGCCCGGCATCATCACAGTGCCCGCAACGGGCGGCATGCAGCAGCACGCCCCGCATTTTCAGGTCAACGAGTTCGTCCGCCTCGCCGCCGGGCATATGGGAGGCACGCCGCATTTCATCCACGCGCCCTATCTGCCTTCGGCCGAGACTCGGGCCGCTTTCCTTGCCGATCCCGCCATTGCTGACAGCGTCGCCCTGTGGGATCGCATCGATGCCGCCATTGTCGGCGTTGGCTTGCCCCATGCGGTCAATGCGCCCGAGGCCAGCGCCGCCACACCCAGCGAGCAGTCGCTGAGTAATGCCGTGGGCGACGTGATCCGCCATTACTTCGACCGCGACGGCAAACTGATCCAGTGGGAAGGCGAGGGTCGGATGATCGCCGCCTCTCCCGCCCAACTCCGAGCCGCCCCTCTCGTCATCGGCGTGGCCGCCGGCGAAAACAAGGTGGGTGCCATTATCGGGGCTGCCAAAGCTGGCTTCATCAGTGCGCTAGTCACCGATGCGCGCACGGCGGAAGCGATTCTGGACACGCTCGGTTAGGGCCGTCGCTCTTCACATCACAGCCCATTGGGAGAGTGTCTGCCTATGGCGTCACTCCCGCGGGGCCGGAGTTCAGTTCCAGTCTCAGCATGGATGCCGCCTTCGCCGGAATGACTCCGTGAGGGTAGCCACGCTGAGGCACGACCTCACACGCCTCCAAATCTTTCTCCGCGTAAAAATTGATGTTTGCGCGCATAAATCCTGTTGACACAGCGCCACCGTCGTGGAGTTCTAGGCGGGCGGATATCTGGAATAATCAGAACCGCGAGGAGAATACGGACAGGGGTCCGCCGGAGGTTACCGTATCGATCGGCTGCTTGACCGGCGCTGCAATATGCGGGTCTTGACGGTCGCAGTTTGTGAAGTAAGTTGCAGAAGAAAATTTCACTTGACGATTTCGATGCGTCGAGTTGAGATATGTTAACTGGACAAACAAATTAGTTTGACCAGCCGAAAGACTGTCAATGAACAGCTCAAAGGGAGGAAACCATGGAGCGTCGTTCTATTCTCAAGGCGGTGGCTGCCGCCGCATTGGTTACGACAATGGGTGTGGCGGCTGTGCCGTCTTATGCTCAGGATACCAAGCTGACGATCGCACTGATCCCCGGCCTGACCACTGATGGCTTCTACATCACCATGCGCAAAGGCGCTCAGGCTGCTGCCGATGCGCTCGGCGTAGAGCTGGTGTTCCAGGGCGCCCCCGAGTTCAATCCGGTCGTTCAGGTGCCGGTGCTCGACGCCATGATCGCTCGCGCACCAGACGCCATCCTGATCGCGCCGACCGATACCACCCAGCTTATCGAGCCGCTGCGCAAGGCCAACGACGCCGGTATTCCGGTGATCACCGTCGATACTTTCATAGGCACCGGTTCGTATCAGACCGGCGCTGGCGATGCTGACTTCCCGCTGGCCTACATTGCCTCCGACAACGTGCTCGGCGGCCGCATCGCGGCGCGCGCCCTGGCCAATGCTATCGGCGGTGAAGGCAAGGTCTTCGTGTCCAACGTCAATCCGGGCATCTCGACCACCGATCAGCGCGAAGAAGGCTTCAAGCTAGAAATGAGCGAGAACTTCCCGAATGTGGAAGTGCTCGAAACCCAGTTCAACGAAAACGACGCCAACAACGCCGCCAGCCAGTTGCAGGCCGTGTTCGCCCGCAACGCCGATCTCAAGGGCGTCTTCGGCGCCAACCTGTTCTCCGCCCTCGGCTCTGCCAATGGCGTACAGCAGGCTGGCCAGACTGGCGCCATCAAGGTGGTGGCCTTTGATGCCCCGGTATCGATCGTGGACAACATCAATACTGGCCTCGTCGACGTCGCTATTGCCCAGCATCCCGCTGAAATTGGCTATTACGGCGTGGTTTCCGCCTATGCCCACCTGACGGGCCAGTCCATCCCGGTTTCGATCGGCACCGGCTTCACCATCATGGACAAGTCCAACATCGCCGATCCGGAAATCGCCAAGTACCTCTACAACGAGTAACGGCTCCTCCCGGAGTGGCCCCGCCTGATATGGTGGGGCCATCTCTGTTCTTGCACAGCCCGCAGGGCAAAAGCCCGCGTCGACGCCGGATCAGGTGAACCCATGACCGTTTCAGAACCGCAGGCCCAGCCTGCCCATGTGGCGCCGCAGGCGGACCATTCGGAGCGCGCCCTCAGCTGGATACAGCGCGTTGCCAGCATGCGCGCCTGGCTCTTCCTCGCCGCGCTTATTCTCGGCTTCGAAGCCTGGGCCCGCATCGGATTCGGCGGCACCTTCATCCTCAATCCATTCAATATCCAGTCGATCGCCATCTTCGCGGTAGCGCCGCTGCTGCTCGCCACCGGGCAGACCTTCGTCATCATCTCCGGTGGTATCGACCTGTCGCTGGGTTTCATCATGGGCCTGGCGGCGGTGGTCGCTGCCCACGTCATCAACTGGGCGACGCCCAGCATGGGGTTCCCTATTGCAGTGCTGTTCGGTGCCCTGGTCGCCGTGCTTGTTGCCGGACTGCCGGGCGTGGTCAATGGCCTGCTCGTCTCCCGCCTGCGGGTGCCGCCTTTCATCGGTACCCTCGGCATGTTCGGCGTGGCGCGCGGCGTGGCCTTCCTCATGGCCGGCGGCACCACGGTGCCGGTGCGCAATGAATTCTTCGCGGCCATGGGCAATGGCCGTCTCTTCAACGTGCCTTACATCGTCATCATCACCGCGGTCTTCGTCATCGCCATGCACTATGTGCTGAGCCAGACGCGCTTCGGTCAGCACAATTATGCCATCGGTGCCAATGCGCAGGCCGCCCGCCGCGCCGGCATCGACATCAAGTGGCATCTGCTGCGGCTCTATATTCTCTCTGCCATGTGCGCCGGCCTCGCGGGCGTGCTCTATTCCGCCCGCTTCAGCGCCGGTGCCGCGCAGGCCGGCGAGCCGCTGCTGCTCGATTGCGTGGCGGCCGTGGTCATTGGTGGCGCCAGCCTCTTCGGCGGCTCGGGCACGATCTTCGGCACAGTGGCCGGGGCACTGGTGATTGCGGTCATCCAGTACGGTCTGGTCTTCGTCAATGTCGAGCCGTTCTGGCAGTTTATCAGCGTCGGCGTCGTCATCATCATCTCGGTTCTGATCGACCAGGCGCAACGCCGGTTCACCGGAGGACGCATCGATGAATAATCAAGCCGAAGCGCTGCTCGACGTCCGCAATCTGTCCAAGAATTTCGGCGCCGTGCAGGCCCTCAAGGACTTCTCGATGGTCGTCCGTCCCGGCGAAGTCGTGGCCCTGGCCGGTGACAACGGCGCTGGCAAGACGACGCTGATCAAGGCCATATCGGGCGTCTATAAGCCATCCTCAGGCGAAATCCGGCTGCGTGGCGAGCCCGTGAGCTTCTCCACCCCGCAAGAAGCCCGCGAAAAGGGCATCGAGACCATCTACCAGGATCTGGCGCTGGCCGATAACCTCTCCATCGGCGCCAATATCTTCCTCGGTCGCGAGCCGATGCGTCGGGCGTTTGGCTTCCTGCCGGTGCTCGATCGCAAGAAGATGGCTGACGCCGCCAAGTCCACCATGGCTTTGCTCGATTTCCACGTGAATCGGCTGGAGGCTCCGGTGAGCAACTTCTCGGGCGGTCAGCGGCAGGCCGTTGCCATCGGTCGCGCCGTCTATTGGGACGCGCAAATCCTCATCATGGACGAGCCCACCGCCGCCCTCGGCGTCCCCGAGCAACGCAAGGTCATCTCGCTGATCCACCAGCTCAAAGCTCAGGGCAGGGGGGTGATCTTCATCTCCCACAACCTGCAAGACATCTTCGCCGTCTCCGACCGCATCGTCGTCCTGAGGCGCGGCGTCCAAGCCGGCGAACGCAAGATCTCCGAAACAACCCACGATGAAGTGGTCAAGCTGATGGTGGGGGGCTGAACCAGTCCAGCCCGGATGTTCCAGGCTGTTTCCCTTCCCGCAGGGAAGAGAAATGAAGACGCACTCCGTCACGCCGAGGCGCGCAGCACCAATTCAGCGTTGAGCAGGATGTGATGCCCCTTCATCCGCGGGTCCTCGAACACGCGCGAACTATCCAGCTTGGACAGCAGCAGGTTGATGGCCAGCCGGCCCATTTCCGTGGTGTTCTGCGACACTGTCGTCAGAGGCGGCCAGATATATTCACTGAACGGCTGGTTGTCGTGCCCGGCTACGCGAAAGTCGCAATCCGGGCCAATGCCGATCTTGAGCCCGGCCTGGTTTAGCGCAGCCATGACGCCGAAGGCGATACGGTCATTGGCACAGAGGATGATCTTGCTGGGAAAGCCACCGCGCGCCAGGTTCCGGTTGGCCTGCTCGAACGCATGGCTTTCGAATTCCCAGGTTTCGGCCTTGTCGACGTCGATGAAAAGCGGCTCGAGCCCGCGGCGTTCCATGGTGGTTGCATAGGCAACGCGACGCTCATAGCCGTTGGTTGTAACCCAGGGCATGTCAAAATAGGCCGGCCGGTCGCCGAAGCGGGTCAGGTAATCGGTGATGAGGGTCATGCTCTGGGCATTGTTGGTGCCCACGAACGCTTCTTCTTCGTCAAACGGGGCGTCGATGAAGACAATGGGTATGTTGCCTGCCAGGGCTTTGATCTTATCGTGATGGGCGTTCTGCAAGCCGACCGGCGCCATGATGATGCCGGCAACGTTGAGCGCCGTCAGGCTCTCGATGGCTTCGGCTTCGAGCTCCGCTTTGCCGTCGGAGCTGAAGACGAAGGGCAGATAGCCGGCCGCGCTGGCCACCAGCTCGATCTGCCGTCGCAGGCCCATGAAAAACGGATCGAGTGAACTTGGGAAGATCAGGCCGATGATCTTGGAACGGCGGCGATTGAGATTGATGGCGAAAAGGTTGGGTCGGAACCCGGTCTCAGCGAGTCCTGCCTCGATTTTTTCGCGCACCTTGACGCGCACCGAGCCGGCATCTTGGAAATATTTGGAGACCGTAGGCCGCGACAGGCCAATGGCTTTGGCGAACTGCTCCATCGTCCTGATCCGTGCCATACGCGCTCTTCCCCAGCGCGGCGAACACGCCGACGCTATGCTCCTTGCTGCCACATGAATTTACATGCGGCAATTAGAATTTTGACACAGAAGATTTTCATTCTGCTGGGGTCGTGTGGGTCAGGTGCGTAAGTCGAGGTTGGACAGATCAAACTCCTCATGATGAGCCAGGGCGGCTGCACCGATCGCACATTCAAAGGCCCCGATCCTCGACACGGTCAGCAATGGCAGGCTCATCCCCGGCACCATGCGCCGCCTCAGCGGCCCGGTAATCCGCTCAACCACCGCATCGAGTACCGGCAGCATGGCCCCACCGAACACCACCTCATCGGGGTCGAAAATATTGGTGATATCGACCAGCCCTTCGGTCAAATGGCCTGCCAGAGTGGCTACTGCCCGCTCAGCATCGGGGTCACCCTTCGCCAGCCCCGCCGCTACCTGTTCCGGCAGTTGGGGATCGGTCGCCGCCTCATCGACATCCCGATTGGTCGCGTAGCGCTGCAGTGCCTTCAGGTTCACAAAGGTTTCCATGCATCCGCGCTGCCCGCAACTGCACAGCGGCCCGTCAGCCGCTATCCGCAAATGCCCGAACTCCGTGCCCAGCCCATTGCCCCCGCGCAGCAGTTTGTCATCGATGATGACAGCGCCACCGCAGCCAGTTCCGATCTTGAGGTAAACCACCACGCCGTGGTGCTGTCGTGGATCGGAATAAATGTGCCCAAACGCCGCCGCATTGGCGTTGTTCTCGACGTGGCAGGGCAGCTCGATCCGCGCCGCGATCAGCGCACTGAGGTTCACATCCTTCCACCCCAGAATTGGCAGGTTGATCACGTGCCCATCCCGCCGCACCAGCCCTGGCACGGTTACTCCAAGCGCCCTGATATTGTCGCGATAAGGGGGGCGCTGCCGTAACCCGGCGAGCTTGTCGGCTACCATCCCCACCACAGCTTCCGGCACCAGTCCTCGGTCGAACGGCATCTCGTCTGTCTCGGCCACACCTGCCGCCAGATCGAGCAGGGCAAAGCGCAGCACGCCCACCCCGATCTCCACGCCCAGAAAATAGGCTCCATTCGGCTCCAGCGCGATATCGATCCCCGGTCGCCCCACATCGCGCCGCTCAGCATTGCTTTCGCGCGCCTTCTCGCTGACCATGCCGCGCGCCAAAAGGTCGTCGATCATCCCGGTAATCGAGGCCCGCGTCAGCGACAGCCGCCGCGCCAGTTCCGCCCGCGGCACGGGCCCGCTGACCCGCAAAATCCCCAGCAGCCGCCGCTCATTAATGTGCCGCACCAGCGACTGATTGGCCATGTTTCCAGCTTCCGTGCCCGGCGAAAAATCACGTCAAGGTCTAGCCGCCGCATGTTGACAGCACAACTCCGCAGCCATTATGTTTCCTAAGTTAACAAATTATCGAGCCGCCCGGCAATGGCGTCTTCGACCAGCGGCGGGAGCACGTCGAATGCCCAAAAAGCAGGAGCGGTTGTTACGCGTGGGCGTATTGGGCTGCGGAGCCATCGCACAGGCGGCGCATTTCGAAAGCTGCACCAAGGCCGCCAATGCCGACCTCTACGCCATCTGCGACGTCGCCGACGATCTGCGCCACCGCATGGCGGCAACCCACGCCCCGCAAAAAGACTTCGCCGACTACGACGCCATGCTGGCCGATCCAGACCTAGAAGCCGTCATCATCGCCACCTCCGACGCCTTCCACGTCCCCGCCGCCATCAAGGCGCTCGAAGCCGGCAAGCACGTACTCTGCGAAAAGCCGCTGGCGACCAGCGTCGAGGAAGCTGAGAGCCTGCGAACCGCCGTCGCCACCAGTGGCAAGTTGGTTCAGGTCGGCCATATGAAGCGGTTCGATCCCGGCCTCGAAGCCGCGAAATCCTTCATCACCGATCGCATGGGCGAGATGGTGGCTCTCAAGGCCTGGTATTGCGACAGCACTCATCGCTACCCCATGACCGACGCCGTCCAACCTCTGATCGTCGCCAGCACCGCCGCCCGCAAGCCGCCCGAAAATCCCAAGGCCGATCTCGACCGCTATTACATGCTCGCCCATGGCAGTCATCTGGTCGACACGGCCCGCTATTTCGCCGGCGATATCGTCGCCGTCGATGCCCGCCTCTCCAACCGCGCCGGCATGCGCTGCTGGTTCGTCGATGTCGAATTCGCCAATGGTGTCCTTGGCCACCTCGATCTCACCGTCGCCGTCCGCATGGATTGGCACGAGGGCTTCCAGATCTATGGCCAGAACGGCTCCATCCTCGGCAAGACCTATAACCCCTGGTACTACAAGAGCAGCGAGGTCGACATCTTCGACGAAGCCACCGGCGCCAGTTCGCGCGTCCTTGGTGCTGACGGCCATTTCTATCGCCGGCAGCTCGAAGGCTTCGCCGCCGCCATCCTCGATGGCGCGCCGATGACCGGCGCCGATGTGGAAGACGGCATCGCCTCCGTCCGCGCCATGGTCGCCATTGCCCACTCGGCCCGAACCGGAAAACCCGTCCGCCTCGCCGACGTATCGGGCGCCCTCTGATGCGGCTCGGTATCTTCGCCAAGACCTTCCCCGGTAGCGATCCGGCCACCGTTCTCGCCCAGGCACAGGCTGCCGGCTTCGATGCGGTGCAATACAACATGGCCTGCTCCGGCCTGCCATCGCTGCCCGACACCATCAGCCCTGCCCAGGCGGCGGCTGTGCGCGACGCCGCGGCCCAGACGGGCCTCGCTATCGCCGCCGTTTCCGGCACCTACAACATGATCCACCCCGATCCGGCCGTTCGCGCCACCGGCCTCGTCCATCTCGAAGTGCTGGCCGCCGCAGCAGCCACCATGGGCAGCCGCCTCATCACCCTCTGCACCGGCACGCGCGATCCCGACGATCAATGGCGCGGCCACCCCGACAATACCTCGCCCGATGCCTGGAGCGACCTACTGGCCGAAATGGGCAAGGCCGTCGCTATCGCCGAGCGCTACGACATACGCCTGGGCATCGAGCCCGAACTCTCCAATGTCGTCGATTCCGCCGTCCGCGCCCGCCAATTGCTCGATACGATCGCCAGCCCCAGGCTCGCCATCGTGCTGGACCCGGCCAATCTCTTTGAGCATTCCAGCCTCGCCGAACAGCGCGATACCATCTCTCGCGCCATCGACCTCCTCGCCGACCGCATCGTCATGGTCCACGCCAAGGACCGCACCGTCGATGGCGCCTTCACCGCCGCCGGCACCGGCGTCCTCGACTATCGCCACTATATCGGCCGCCTGCGCGCCATCGGTTTTGCCGGCGACGTCGTCACCCACGGCCTCACGGCTGCCGAGGCGCCCGCCGTCGCCCGCTTCCTGCGCCAAGCCCTGCAATGAGCCTGCAGCGCCACACCATGCAGCGCGATGGCCTGGATCTGGCTTGGTACGACACCGGCGGTCCGGGTGTGCCTGTTGTCTTCCAGCACGGCCTTTGCGGTGATGCCCGCCAGACTGCCGAAGCCTGTCCCTTGGGCCACCGCCTCATCACCCTCGAATGCCGCGGCCATGGCGCGTCCCAGCCGGGCAATCCCGATCAGTTCAGCATCAAGACCTTCGCCGACGACATTGCCGCCCTGATCGAACAGCTCACCCTCGGTCCTCTGATCGTCGGCGGCATTTCCATGGGCGCGGCCATCGCCACGCGGCTGGCTGTCACTCGCCCCGAACTGGTTCGCGCCCTTGCTCTGGTCCGCCCGGCCTGGGTCACCGAGGCCGCCCCGCCCAATCTGCAGCCCAATGCAGAAGTAGGCGCACTGCTCTCCCGTCTGCCGCCTGATGCGGCACGCGAGGCCTTTGCGGCCAGTTCGACCCACGCACGTCTGGCAGCCGACGCGCCTGATAATCTCGTGTCGCTCCTCAGCTTCTTCCAGCGCGAGCCCATCGCTATCACCGCCGCTTTGCTGCAAGCCATTGCCGCAGACGGCCCCGGCGTCACCGAAGCCGATCTCGCTCGCCTGAATATCCCGGCCCTGGTCATCGGCACCGGTCAGGATGCCATCCACCCATGGACGATGGCCGAGCAACTGGCTGCGCTCATCCCCGGCGCAAATCTGCGTCAGGCCACGCCCAAAGCTATCGACAAATCCCGCTATCTCGCGGACCTTCATTCGGCGCTCGGCGCCTTCTTCGAGGATATCTGAAATGCCCAGCACCACCTGGCTCGCCGATCTGCCGCGCCATCGCCTGCTTGCCGAATATTCCATGTGGTCGGCCGATCTCATTCGCCTCGCCGATGATCTCGCTCGTATCGAACCACATGCCGATATCCTCCACATCGACGTGGCCGACGGGCATTTCGCCCCGGCTTTGCTGTTCTTCCCCGATCTCGTGATGCGCATCCGCAGTGCCACCGAGAAGCCCATCCACGTCCACCTGATGGCCGCCGATGCCATTCTGCTCGACCAGATCGCCCAATTTGCCGATGCCGGCGCTGACCTCATCAGCATCCATGTGGAAAACGCCAAGGTAGCCGACGACGCCCTGGCCATGCTCGACGAGCGCGACGTCGCCGCCGGCATGGTCGCCCGCATCGAAACGCCAGTTGCCGAGTTGGCGCCCTATCTCGACCGCCTCGATTTCGTCACCCTGCTGGGCACCGCCATTGGCGTCAAAGGGCAGGGGCTCGATCCCACTGCTGGCGACCGCCTGCGCGAGGCCAGGCGGCTGATCGCTGCAAGCGGCCGCTCGATCGTGCTGGCCGCCGATGGTGGCATTCGCGACACCACAGTGCCCATCCTGCGCGCCGCCGGTGCTGAGACTGTCGTCATGGGCTCACTGGCCTTCGGCGCCCCCGACCTGCCGGCCCGCATGGCCTGGCTGCACGCGCTTTGAAATGAACCAGACCCGCGCCATCGGCATCGATATCGGCGGCAGCCGTCTGCGTGCGGCGCTGGTCGATACATCAGGCACCATCCTCGATCGCCGCGAAACCGCGACGCTGGCCCAGGCGGGTCCGGAGGCGGTGATCGCTCAGGTGGTCGATCTGGTCGCGCAAATCGCGCCCGCCGCCGAACGCTCGTCTCTATCGGGCGCGGGCGTAGCATGTCCCGGTCCGCTCGACACCACACGCGGCCTGGCGCTGGGCATTCCCACATTGGCCGGCTGGTCGAACCTGCCTATTGCCAGCATGCTCGAAGCTGCCATCGGCCTGCCAGTCCGGTTGGAAAATGACGGTATTGCCGCCGCCATCGGTGAATGGAAGTTCGGCGCCGGCCGCGGCATGCAGCACCTCGCTTACATCACCGTCAGCACCGGCATTGGCGGCGGCGTCGTGCTCGATGGCAAGCCGCTGCACGGACGCATGGGCATGACCGGCCATGTCGGCCACATGACCGTGCAGCGCGACGGTGCCCTCTGCTCCTGCGGCAATCGCGGCTGCTGGGAAGCCTATGCCTCCGGCACCGCCTTCGCCCGGCGTATCGGCCAAAGCAGCGGTGCTATGGCCTCCGGCACGCCCAAATCGGTCTTCGCCGCCGCGTCCGACGGCGATGGCGACGCGCTGGCACTCGTTGCCGAAGAAGCGGATTGGCTGGGCATCGGCATCGCCAACCTGCTGCATCTCTACAGTCCCGAATGCGTGATTATCGGCGGCGGCATTTCCAACGGGTTCGCTCTGCTCGAGCCGGGCATTCGGGCCCGCATCCTCGCCAACGCCATGCCAGCCTTCCGCAATGTGCCGGTCGTCGTTGCCGGCCTCGGCGAAAACGCCGGCCTTGTTGGCGCGGCCGCCATCCTGCTCTAATTTTACGCGAGCAAACTTATTTATTGACGAACCGAAGCTTCATGGCCTAGCGTCCACTGACCCAGAAGCACATGAACGTGCCGGGCAGGAGGACATTCATGAGCGAAAATCTTGCTGGCAAAGTCGTGCTGGTCACCGGCGCCAGCTCGGGTATCGGCCGCGCCCTGGCGCTGACTCTGGCCGATGCAGGCGCCAAACTCGCCCTCGTTGGCCGCTCACAGGCGCGCCTGCAAGAGGTCGCGGACCAGGTCGGTAGCGACGCCCTGGTCATTCCCGCCGACCTGTCCAACCCGGCAGCGGTGGACGATGCGGCCGCCACGACACTGGCCCATTTCGGTCGTGTCGACATCCTCCTCGCCAACGCCGGCCTCTATATTCCCGGCGACGTCGTCGATGGCGATGCCGGCGCCTGGGACGCCATGCTGCAGGTCAACGTCAACAGCGTCTTCCGCCTCGTCCGCGCCCTGCTGCCGCAGATGGTCGAACGGCAGTCGGGCCACATCGTCGTCACCAGCTCGATTTCCGGCCATCAAGCCATCCAATGGGAGCCAATCTATTCGGCCTCCAAACACGCTATTCAGTCCTTCGTCCACGGTCTGCGCCGGCAGGTGGCGCCGCACAATGTCCGCGTCGGGGAGGTGTCTCCGGGCATCGTGCTCAACGAACTCTGGGGTTATGACGATCCTGCTGCCATCGCCAGCAAGGTCGCCGCCCGCGAAGGCCTGCGCTCCGAAGATGTGGCCGACGCCGTGCTTTACATGCTGACCCGCCCGGCCCACGTCACCATTCGCGATCTCGTTATCCTGCCGCAGAACCAGGATATCTGACCCATGGACCGCTACGACTACGTCATTGTCGGCGGTGGCGCCGCCGGCTGCGTTCTCGCCAACCGGCTCTCCGAAGATCCCGACATCCAGGTCGCCCTGGTCGAAGCTGGTCCGGATCGCAATGCTCGCAAGGCCATCGTCCGCATTCCGCTTGCCATGGTCACTTTCATGGCTCCGGCGCTGGCCTTTCTTGGTGGGCCCAAATTCATGTCGTGGTTCGAGACCGAGCCCGAACCCGGCCTGCAGGGCCGGCAGATCGCGCTGCCCCGCGGTCGGGGCATGGGCGGCAGCACCAATGTCAACGGCCAGATCTATATCCGTGGCCAACGCGAGGATTTCGACCACTGGCGCGACCTCGGCAATACCGGCTGGGGATATGATGATCTGCTGCCCTATTTCCGCAAGCTCGAACGCTTCGAAGCGCTGGTCGATCCCACGACAGGCAAAATGGATTTCGCCGGCAGGCCGCTGGCTGACCAGATCGATCCCCAGTTTCACGGCATCGATGGTCCGCTCAACATTGCACCTCTGCGAAGCGTCAATCCCCTGGCCCGCCTCTACCTCGAAGCTGCCCGATTGGCCGGCCTGAAACTCAACCCTGATTTCAATGGCGCCACCCAGGCCGGCGCCGGTCTCTATACCTTCACCCAGCGCAACGGTCAGCGCGTCACCGCCGAAGGCGCCTATCTCGATCCGGTGCGTCATAGGCCCAATCTGCATGTCCTGAGCGATCGCAAGGTCACCAGAATCCTGATGGACGGCAAACGCGCCACCGGCATTGCCTGGACCAGCGCGACAGGGCAGGGCACCATCGCCGCCGGCGAAGTCATCCTCTCGGCCGGCTCCTTCGTCTCGCCGCATCTGCTCATGCTTTCGGGCATCGGCGACGCGGCGCAATTGCGACGCCACGGCATCGAAATGGTCCAGCACCTGCCCGGTGTCGGCGAGAACCTGCAGGACCATCTCGACGTCACGCTGGAATACCGCGCCAAATCGACGGCGCCCTACGGCATTTCCTGGCGCGCTTTGCCGCGCAATGTCCTCCACGTCCTCGATTGGCTATTCCGCCGTCGCGGCCTCTTCGCTTCCACCACTGGCGAAGGCGGCGCCTTCGTCTCCACCGTCCCCGGCCAAAGTCGTCCCGACATCCAGCTGTTCTTCTGCACCGCCATTGGCAATACCCAAAATGCTGGCGGTTTCACCGGCCACGGCTTTCTCATGCATGTCTGCCAGCTTCGCCCCGGCAGCGTCGGGCGCCTGCAACTGAAAAGTGCTGATCCCGCCGAAAAGCCGTCCATACTCTACAACTTCTTTCGCGGCGACAGCACCATGGACGCCCTACGCGCCGGCGTCCGCATCGCCCGCAACATTATTGCGCAGTCGCCGTTCCGGCCGCATCTCGATCGCGAAGTCGATCCGGGCCCCGACGAGCAAAGTGATGGCGCGCTCGATGCCTTCATCCGCCGCACTGTCGGCACGCTCTTCCACCCGGTCGGCACCTGCGCCATGGGCACCGGTCCCGACGCGGTCGTCGACCCCGCCACACTTCGGGTGCATGGTGTAGAGGGCCTGCGAGTCATCGACGCCTCGATTATGCCCACCATTGTCTCGGCCAATACCGTGGCCGCCACTTACTGCATCGCTGAAAAGGGCGCTGACCTGATCCGCGCCGGAACTACCAAGGGAGCATCACATGGCTGACTTCGCTGGCAAGGTCGCATTGGTCACCGGCACCACCGGCATCGGTCGCGCCATCGCCCTCAAGCTCGCCGCTGAGGGCGCAAAAGTCATGGCTCTGGGGATCGACATCGCGGGTAATGCCGCCCTGACCGCCGATGGCTATATCGCCGTGCGCCTCACCGACGTATCGGTCCCTGATGACGTCGAAGCGGCCATCGCCGACACCGTCGCCCGCTTCGGCGGCCTCGACGTTATTATCAATTCCGCTGCCGTTCATCCGTATGGTGACTGTGTGACCACCGACCCCGCCACCTTTGCCCATTGCCTCGCCGTCAACGTGGGTTCGATCCATCTCACCGCCCATTTCGGCGTGCCCCATCTACGCCAGCGCGGCGGCGGCAGCATCGTCAATATCTCAAGCGTTCAAGGCCATGCCTGCCAGCAAAACGTGGCGGCCTACGTGGCATCCAAAGGCGCCATCCATGCGATGACCCGCGCCATGGCCCTCGATTTCGCTGGCGACCACATCCGCGTCAATTCCATCAGCCCCGGCTCGATCCGCACGCCGATCCTCGCTCGGGCCGCCAGGCTCAACGACCCCGACGCCGATATAGACGCCGCTTTCGCCCGCTACGGGGCAGCCCATCCCCTGGGCCGCATTGGCGAGCCCGAGGAAGTGGCCGAACTGGCCGCCTTCCTCGCGTCCCATCGCGCCGCTTTCATCACCGGGGCAGATCACCGCATCGATGGTGGCCTGACATCAGGAATTGCCGTGCGCTAAGGTCCTGGCAGATCGGGCGTACAAGTCGATTTGCTGCCGGATCGCCAGCAGCAGCAGTGACCGCGCATCGGTCGCGTGACCATCGATTGCTACGGCGCTGTGCAGGTTGCCGAGGAACTGGCTGATCAGCGGCATTGGAATGGTGCTGCTCCCCAAGGCTGCCATCAGACGGTTGACGGCAGAAACGGCATCCGGATGCGGCCAATAATATCTGATGCGGTCCGAATAACTGAAATGGCGCTGCACCCGCAGAGCAGCATCACCGCCGTGGTAATATTTCTGCCAATGCTGCGGTTCGCGCAGCATCAGCTCCTCCATGGCCAGAGCCACCGTCTGTCGCGGGGATAGCACGCCCAGCGCGACTGCAACCTGATCGAGCCCATAAATTGCTTCGCGTAGGGCGAAAGTGAGGGCCGGGCCGACCTTGAGGATGGAAAAGCCATCTGCAACCAGGGCCGAGAGCGCGGTTTCGGGCTGGTAGTCGGTTGAATGGGCCTCGAAGACGAACTGTGGTGCCTGCTGCAAGACGTCGCTCAGGGCTCGCGCCTTGGCGGGTTCATAGACCACCACATCCTCATTGCCGAATTCGACGCCCGGCTGCACCACAACGCCGACCACGCGGGAGAATGGATCACTAAGCCCGCGTGCTGCGAACGCCCTGCGGTGCACTTCGATCGTATCCAAGGCAGCGGCGGGCTTGGTGACCTGCAGGTGATCGAGAGCTTCCAGCGCACCACCGGGAACGGGCACTTCGGTGCCGATGATATAGACCGGCTTTTCACCGCCGGCGGGCAAGGCACTTTCGGCGGCTTGCGCCAGAAACGCCGCCCGTTCGGCCGTCACGTCATCCGGCAAGGCGACAGGCTCCGCCGCGCAGCCCATGCTGGTATCGAGATGCAGCTTGGTGAAGCCGGCCGCAGCAAAAGCTGCGATCATCACCCGCGATTTTTCCATCGCCTCGTCGGCTGGCAAATGCTTCCAGGGATTGGGACCGAGATGGTCGCCGCCCAGGATCAGCTTGCCGGTATCGAAACCGACCTTCGCCGCGATTGCCTCCACGAATTGGCGAAAGTCGAGCGGGGTCATCCCGGTATAGCCACCATCCTGGTTGACCTGATTGCAGGTCGCCTCGATGAGCACAGCATGCCGGTTCTCGCGACCGGCGAGCAGCGCGCTCTCGACTACCAGAGGATGCGCCGAACAGATTGAGACGATGCCGACACGCTCGCCTGCACGGTGTTGCCGGGGCAGGTCCAATAGCATGGCGGTGCTCATGCTTGCACCTGGCGGGCAAGAAATGCATCGAGTTCGGCGCGAGTTGAGGTCCCCTCCATCGGTCCCTTGCGGCCTACCGCCAAAGCCCCGGCGCCGTTGGCGCGGCGCAGGTTTGTCTCTGCGTCCAGTCCGGCCAGCCACCCCGCAAGGAATGTTGCGCCAAAGGCATCCCCGGCCCCGGTCGGGTCGATCTCTTCGACCGAGAAGGCTGGTACCGAGAGGTCTTTCGTGCCGTCAACATAGCGTGCACCGGCCGCGCCCTGCTTGAGCACGACAGCACGAACCCCCCGGGCCAGAATGTCCCTGGCGGCGGTTTCTTCGGTGATTGCGTCGGAGAAAAGCAGCACCTCTGCCCCGCTCGGCATGAACAGGTCCGTTTGCGCCAGCACCTTATGCAGCGCCGCGCGTAACCCAGTAAACTCCAGCATTTCCTTGCGAATATTGGGGTCGAACGACACTGTGCCGCCGCGCGCCTTGACTTCGCCGAGTGCGAACAGCACGGCCTCGATAATACCCGCTGACACGAGTGACGATCCCATGACATGCAGATGCCCCGCCGAAGCGATGACCGCTCTCGCCTCAGAGGTCAGACCGATCTGTCCATTGGCGCTGTGCTTGATGTTGAACACGAAGTCGCGCTGTCCATCCCCACGGTAGCGTACGAACGCGCTGCCGGTCACCGCATCCTCATGGACCCGGATCGCCGAGACATCGACGCCGTCCTGCTTGAGCCGCTCGATATTGAGCCAGCCGAAATCGTCATTGCCTACACAACTGATCATGGCGCAGGGCTGACCTTGTTTGGCCATCTGGTCGATAAAAATGGCCGGGGCGCCCGAAGGGTAGGGCCCAACCAACGCGATGGCTTCGCGAAAGCCGTTGCCCGGCGCGACGGCCATGATCTCGACGACGATCTCGCCAATGGTCACAACTTTGATCAAAGCGGTTGCTGCCTTTCGGAAAAGAGGATGACAGGGTTCGCGTACCGGTCGCTCCGGCAACGCCCTGTTCGCCGGGGTGAAGGACTTTATCGTCGACCGAGAGCATGCGTTGGTGCATCAAAACCGCCCCGCCCAGCGCGCGTGCCAGGTCGGCCCGGCTCATGCCGCCGCCGCGGGACAGCACGTTGAGAGCCCGCAATGCATTGAGGTATCGGATGGATTGAGGGGTTGCCATGACTTGCCGCCGGTCTCGGACGTGAAACTACATTACTAGCCGGACTTCTCTTCCTGCACAGGACCCGTCCATCGGGACTGAACAGCTAATTGCAAAGTGCAGGGGCAGCCAGGTCGCCCCTGCACTGCCGCGAGGGAGAGTATTACGTGCTCTCGCGCAGATCGAGCAGGGCTTCCACGTTATCGGCGGTGCGAGGTCCTGCTGTTCATGCTCACCCGCCCGGCCAACGCCACCGTACCCGCCCTGATGCTCCTGCCGCAGAACCCCAGGACATTTTGAGCCACCGTCAGCCTTGTGACCTGGTAGACGATCGCGGAACCAACGCGCAGTCCATCACCGTCACACCCGTCACCGTTTCGCCGCCAAGCGGGGCTAACCCAAGCACAGATTGACGTCGACATTCTGCAGGCGAGATCGCTTAGTTCCGCACCGGGAGATCGGTTGTGATGCGGTCCAGCAGGCCGGCTTGGCGGATGTCGACAAACGTTCCTGAGAACTCGTCGCCAAAGCCGGCAGCGAGCCAGGCCACCGCATTGGCTGGTACCGAGGGGGGCAGTAGGTCGGCTTGTGGTACGTCGGATACTTGATTGACCTTGGCCGTACGTATGGCCGCTTGCATATTGGTGTCGACCAGTCCGGGTGCGAAGGCGAATGCTTTGAGATTCTGGCTCGCTCCTTCGAGCGCGGTGGATTGGGTCAGCATCAGCAGTGCCGCCTTGGACGCGCAGTAGGCGGCCCAGCCGGGCAAGGGGCGAAGGGCTGCTCCGCTAACAACGTTGATGACGCGGCCATGCGAGAGGTGGGGCCATAGCGCCGCCGTCAGCGCTGCGGGACCGGTGACATTGACGCGCATCGCTTGATCGAAGGCGATGGGGTCAATGCCTGGAATTGGTCCCATCGGCTCGATGGTTGCCGCGTTGTTGACGAGGACATCCAACCGCCCAAAGGCAGAGATGGCGGCGGCCGCTCGATCGTGCAGAGCGGGCAGGTCCGATACATCGAGTGCCAGTCCTGTGGCCGTTCCGCCAGCCTTTGTGATTGTCGCAATTGTCTGCGCGCAATCCTCGATGCGTCGCCCCGCGACGATGACCTTCGCACCGAAGCTTGCCGCAGCTTCGGCGATGGCAGCACCCAGTCCAGCCCTCGCGCCTGTGACGAGAACGATCTTGCCGGCAAGTGCGCTCATTTCGTTGGTCCGCGCTGGGCGGCTTCGCGGACGGTTTCGGCGGCAGGTGTTGCAGCATAGGCCTGGAAGCCGCCCGTGATGTTGATCAGTTCACCGGTGATAAAGCCGGTATCCGGCCCCATTAGCCAGGAGACCCCATTGGCGACATCGTCGGGGGTGCACCAACGGTGCAGCGGGATGGTGGAAACCACTTCGGCCTCGAACTCCGACCATTCCTTGCCCAGCTTTTCGGCCTTGCGGCGGAAGGCAGCTTCCATGCCGGTGCCCGGGCCGACATGGCCGGGGGCGATGCCGTTCACGCGGACGCCGCTGGTGGCCATTTCGATGGCAAGGCATTGAGTGAGGCCCCAGATGGCATTCTTGGAAGCGATATAGACCGACGAGAATGGGTTGCCGAAGCCGAGCTTGGTGATGATGTTGACGATGCGTCCGTCACCCTGCATCGCCATGATGCGCGCGGCTTCGCGGCACATGAGGAAGGTGCCGCGGCTATTGACGCGGTGGATGCGATCCCAGTCGTCGGCGCTGGTTTCGACCACCAGCGATTGCATGTGGATGCCGGCATTGTTGACGAGGCCATAGAGGCCGCCGTGCCGGTCGGCGATAGCGCGCACGCCGGCGGTGACCGAGGCTTCGTCGCCGATATCGAGCATCTGCGCGTCGCAGCCGATGTCGGTGGCGGCGGCCCGGGCGGCCGCATCGTCGCGATCGGCGACGACGACGGTGTGCCCATCGGCATGGAGACGACGGGCAATGGCGCGGCCGATGCCGCCGGCGCCGCCGGTGACGATGATCGCGCTCATGCGGCGCTCCAGGCGCGGAACAGGTCACGCATCTTTACAGTCTCCGTCAGAACGTCCTGGTGCAGGGTGTCGAAATAGCCCTGGTGGACATATTCGCTGGATAGCCAGCCTTGGTAGCCAGCGTCGCGGAAGGTGGCGAACATGGCGGGGAAATTGAGTGTGCCCTCGTCGAGGCGCGTCTGCAGGGCGCCGGGCCGGGCCTGCCGCAGATGAGCGTGGCCAAACCATGGTGCCAGGGCGTCGATCTCTTCCTGTCTATAACCGGAGACGGCGAAATGGGCGTAGTCGATGGCCAGCTTGACGCCGGGCGCGCGCTGGCAGAGCTCGGCCGTGATGGAAGGGCTTTCGAGATAGGAATGGACATGCGGCTCGATGCAGACAGTAATGCCGGCCTGCGCCGCAGCGTCCAATAGTGGCTTCAGGGATTCAACCGTTTCGGTAAGTGCCTGTGAGCGGCTTTGGGCGCCGTTGATGACGCCGGGCAGGATGAAGACGGTCGGCGACCCGGCGGCGACGCAGAATTTGAGCGCCTGACGGAAATCGACGAGGTTTTCCGCGCGATGGGCAGGATTGGCCAGGTTGCGCTCGACCGTGTCATTGCCGAACAGGTGATAGAGGTTGGAGATCTCGACCGGCAGGCGCTGGCGAATCTCGGCGGCGTAGCGGTCCGGTTCGCCCAGGAGACGCGGCTTGTCGAGTGCCGAGCGATAGAAATAGCCGACGTCGACGCCTTCGATGCCGAGCACTTTGGCGAGGCCGCCGACTTCGTCGAGCGTCAGTTGTGGAAAGGACCACGAGGTCACCGAAAAACGGATCATCGCACGTCCTCCATCCGCCCCGAATGGGCCGAGCGGTACATGGCGTCGAGCAAAACCGCCGAGCGCATGCCGACCGTGCCATCGGCCGGATTGGTCGCAGGAGCGCCGCGGCAGAGATCGACCAGCAGGGTGATCGGGGCGATCGACTCATAGCCGCCCGCGTCATCGGGCAGCGTTTCGATATGAGTCTTGCCGTCGTGACGAATGACTTCGACGCGGGCGCGCTCGATGTCGAATAGCAACATACCCTCGGTGCCAAAGACGCGGATATCGATCTGATAACCGCGCGCCTTGGGCACGGTGGCCGAACCCGACAGGGAGACCGTGGCGCCGTTGCTGAGTTCGACCACGGCGGCGTCGTAGAAATCGACCCCGGCGGGGGACAGGCCGGTGCGGGCAAAGACCTTGACCGGGTCGAGGTCGACAATGCGGAACAGGGCGCCGAGGCCATGGGTCAACTGGCCCCAGCCATAGCCGCCGAAATTGTTGGGATCGGCCCAGGTCGAGGCGGGCGGGCGGAACAGGTGGTCCTGCGTTTCGGCCATGGGCTGGCCGCCGAACAGGTCGGTCAGGGCCGAGGCCATCTGCGCCACCACATGGCGCACGTCGCCAATCCAGCCTTCGGCCACCAGCCGATGGGCGGTCTCGACGATGGGCTTGTAGTTCCAGCCATAAGGCATGACGATCTGGGCTTTGTGGGCGTGCGCGGTGTCGACGAGGGTGCGCGCGTCGGCGGCCGTGGTCGCCATCGGCTTTTCGATCAGCGTGTGGAGGCCGCGCGTGAGCGCCATCTGGGCATGCTGGAAGTGCAGCGTGTGGGGTGAGGCCACCACGACGCCATGCAACTGTTCGCTCTCCAGCATGGCCTGGGCATCGCGGTAGGGTTTGACGCCGGGGAAGCTGGCAGCGACCTTGTCGAGGCCTTCCTGATCGGGGCGATTGACCGCCAGCGTGCCGACATTGGGATTGGCCAGCAGCGCCGGGATGTGGCTCAGCGTGGCCCACCAGCCGGCGCCGATGACGCCGATATTGACCTTGTCACTCATGGCTTGCCTCCCTGCGTGCCGATGGATCCGGGGACGGGTTTGCGCAGGGGCCGTCCGGCCAGGTGCGCGGCGATATCGTCGGCCACCAATTGTTGCAATCGGGTGATGGCCTGCTCGGAATACCAGGCGGCGTGGGGCGTCAATGTCAGATTGGGGGCGTCGCGCAGTGGCGAATTCGACGGCAAGGGCTCGGTGCCGAACACGTCGAGGGCGGCTCCAGCGATCGTGCCGGCCTTGAGCGCGTCGGCCAGTGCGGCCTCGTCGATCAGCGCGCCGCGAGCGGTGTTGATGATGACGGCATTGGGTTTCATCCGGGCGAGACGGTCGGCATTGATGAAGCCAGTGGTTTCGGCGGTGGCGGGAGCATGGAGGCTCAGCACGTCGGCCTGGGTGATGAGGTCGTCGGGCGAGACGCGGCGGACGTTGAGGCTTTCGGCGGTGGCGGCGTTGAGCATCGGATCGGCGACGATGAAGCGGAAGCCTGAAGGCGCGAGGCGCTTCAGCACTGAACGGCCGATCTGGCCAAGCCCGAGAAAGCCGATCGTCGTATCGGCATAGGCGGGTAGCGGCTTGGCGATCTTGACGGCGGCCCACTCGCCCCGGCGCAGGCTGGCGTCAAGCGGCACGATCTTGCGCAGGTGCATCAGGATCAGCGCGGTGGTGTGGTCGGCGACTTCGTCGAGACAATAGTCGGGAACGTAACCGGTTGGTACGCCCTGATCATTGGCGGCGGCGATGTCGATATTGTCGAAGCCGATGCCGTAGCGAACCACGGCGGCGCCGGGTGCTAAGGCGGCAATGGCGGCGCGGCTCATCGGCGCGAATTGCACGATGGCGACGTCGGCGCCGGCCACAGCAGCGGTCACGTCCTCAGCGGTGCGGCACTGGAAGGCGGCGAACTCGGCGCCGGCGGCGCGAGCCGCCTCAGCTTCAGCGTCGAGGCTGGGAAAGGTGTAATCGGTGACGACGACGCGCATCATTGTCCTGCCAGATAATCGTGGACGATCTCGCCGGTGACGAGGGTGAAATCGGCGCGCCAGTAGAAGGCTTCCAGCGGCTCGACCACGGGCAGGCGGAAGATCGGCGCCTGGGCATTGGGCCGCAATTCGACCGTGGCCGGGCCGCGCCAGCATTCGTGCACGACCACGTCGGTGAGCTTGCGCGAGGTGATCTGGCGGATCGCCGGCGTGCCATCGATGTGGTTGATGGCCTTTAGATTGAGATTGGTGCCGAAGTCGAAATGGGCGCGGATTTCGGCCGGGTCGGCCCGTTGCTGCTTATAGGGCGTGGTGACGGTGATGACGTCGATGCCGTTGCGCTCGACGCCGCCGACGATCAGGTCGCCGCGAAAATCGAGGAAGGGATTGGCGAGCTTCTTGGGCTGGCCATGCACCTCGCGGCCATGGGCGACGCCGCCATCGGAGGACAGGAACAGATAGGGCGAATAGGCGCCGCTGCGGCCATTGGGGAGCTTGGCGCCAAACATCACATTGGCCTCGTGATAGGGGCCGATCCAGCTCGTGTCGTTCATCTTGTAGATGTGGATGGCGACCACATCGCCGGTGGGTTCGACCGGTGGCGGCGCAAGGAAAGCGGCCGCCGCCGCATCGGTGCGCCAGAACACCGTCAACACCTCGGCATTGCGAAAGGTGAAGGGGAAGGGCGGGATGAAGGGGGCGTCCCAGGGGGTGGAGAAGCCGCCAGCCAGAATGTCGGCTTCGGTGACCTTGTCGAGGCCCCAGCGTTTGTCGCTCATTTTGCCCTCATGGAGGCTTGGGTGGATTGGAGCACGTGGCTCATGTGGGTGGCCATGGCGAGGCGCGCGGCCTCGGCGTCACCGGCGCGCAGGGCGGCGATGATGGCGCGGTGATCTGTTATCGAGGTGGTGATCACATTGGGCGTTTCCGACGCCGTCTTGCGGAATTCCTGGCCGAGAATGTTGAGGCTCTGGGCGGCGCGGGCGAGGAAGTCGTTGCCGCTGAGTTCGGCCAGCCCGCGGTGAAAAGCGGTATCGAGCTCGCGGTATTTTGCCGGTTCCAGCTTGGCCGCGTCCTGCAGATCAACCAGGTCCGTCAGGGCGTCGAAATCGGCCGGGGTGGCCTGGGCGGCGGCCAGCGCGGCGATCTCGCCTTCGATTAACCTGCGGGCATCATAGAGTTTTTCGACTTCGCTGGCGCGCAAGGTGAGGAAGAAGGTCAAGGGACCGAGCAGGTCGCTGGCTTCGAGTTGGGAAACGAAGGCGCCGCCGCCATGGCGAACTTCCACCACGCCCAACACATCCAATGCGCGGATTGCCTCGCGCAGCGTCGGGCGGGAAACGTCGAAGGTTTCGGCGAGCTTGCGTTCGGAGGGGAGCTGGTCGCCGGGCTTGAGCTCGCCCGTGGTGACGAGGCTGAGGATGCGGGCCACCAGCAGCTCGGTCAGTCCGGCCTTCTTGAGAGGCGCTTCGCCGCTGAAATCACTCACAGGCAAGCTGGTGTTCTCCTCGCAATGCGCTGGCAGCATGCTTGCTGTCTTCTTGCACAAGTGGCCAAGTGGTCTGACCACTTATTGACGTAGCAGGCGCTTCGGTGCTAGTCAATCGATCGGCACGACGAGCCCGGCCAACGGGTCCGCCCCGAAAGTGGGAATTGGAGGACAGCATACGATGCGCATCGGCAGCATCCGCACGACCGTGATCCGCTACGAGGATACCAACGACAACCACAACTGGCGCTACACGGTGCTGGTGCGGGTCGAGACCTCGGATGGCGTGGTCGGCTGGGGCGAGGGCATCGCCATGTGGCCCGAGGCCTGCAAGGCGACGCGCACGCTTGTTGATGAAGGGTTCGGGCCGCTGCTCCTGGATGCCGGGGAAATCACCATTGCCGAAGCCTGGGACAAGATGCGGGCGCATGCCTGGTGGTATGGCGAGGGCGGGATTGCCTGCTTTGCATACTCGGCGCTCGACATGGCGCTGTGGGATATTCAGGGCAAGATCGAAGGCAAGCCCATCTATGACCTGCTGGGTGGCAAGCGGCACGAGAGCCTGCCGGCCTATGCCTGCAACCACGTCAACAAGGCGACGCGGGAGCTCAACGTGGCCGAGGTGGTCGGCTTCAAGGAGCAGGGGTTTACCGGCGGCAAGCTTGGCTTTGCCAAGCGCGGGCTTTCCGATATCGGCAAGGCCGGGCCGGACAATGATGTGGCTTTCGTCGCCGCTTTGCGGGCGGCAGTGGGTGACGATTATGACATCGTCGTCGATATCGGCAACGGCATGCGCTGGGACCGGCAGATGGGCATCGATACGACACGGCGCATGGCCGAGTTCAATATCGGCTGGATCGAGGAGCCGTTCTACCCGACCCAGATCGACGATTATCGGGCGCTGAAGGCGGCGGTCGATCTGCCCATCGGCTCGGGCGAGCGCGAGTTCACCGTCAGCGGCTATCAGCGGCTGATCGACACCGGGACGGTGGATATTCTGGGCGTCGACCCATCGCGGGCCGAGGGGATTACCGGTTTTCACAAGGTCGACGCGGCGTGCGGCAAGGCGGGCATTACCATCAATGCCCATGCCTGGAGCTCTGCGATCCTGACGGCGGCAAGCCTGCATTTGTCCTTGGCCTCTCCCAATGCCCGACTGTTCGAACTCAAGCCCTTCAAGGTTTCGGTGCAGACCGACCTGGTGGACAAGCCGATCTGGCACAAGAATGGCGTCGTTACCGCGCCGACGGGTCCCGGCCTCGGGATCGAGGTCAACGAGGCGCTGGTTGCGGAGCTTAGCCTTGATTAGCGGCAAGCCCCAACATCGTTTGGACGCGCTCGGCCAGCGCCAGACCAAGGGCGCGATGCGCCCCGGCGTCGAGGTGGATTCCGTCGTCGTCGCTGGATTGGATGAACGTACCGGCATCGAAAAAGGGAACGCCAAGGGCCTTGGCGACGCGGGCGTATTCGGCGGCAAATTTCTGCGATTTGGCGCTGCCGCCTTCGAACATGTCCGCCAGCCATGTGAGTTTGGCGAGCGGCGCCGGGGCGACCAGCAGGACGCTTGGGCTGCCGTCACGACCGGTGCCGGAGCGCTTGACGATATCGACCAGCTTGCCGGCGCCGTCGGCGATATCGCCGGCCTGCATGCTCAGACGGGTCTTGAGGTCGTTGGTGCCCAGCATGATGATGACAAGATCGAGCGGCATATGCGTGGTCAGGGCGATCGGCAGGTAGCGCTCGCCATTGCGGATGGGGCCCTCGATCGGGTCGTCGACGCACGTGGTGCGGCCGTTGAGGCCTTCCTCGAAGATTTCGACCTGCGGACCGAGCGCGGCGCCCATGATCCGGGTCCAGCGTTCCGTCGTGCCAAAGCGTCCGCCTGCGCCGCGATAAGGCTGCGGAATGGCGCCCCAGGTGTTGGAATCGCCGTAGGCCAAGATGTTCAGCGGCGGGTTGGTCCCGTCCTGCATACAGTCCTCCTCGTTTTGTACAAAGCTAGGATGGGCGGCGAAGCCGGTCAACGAAAATTGGCCTGACCAAAATACCAATTTGATATTGCTCACGCTAAAAGAGCATGCAATTGTCCGGATAATTGGACAGACCAATTGTCCAAAAATGGGAGAGAGAGATGAAATTGAATAGCTTGCGCCTGGCAGCCCTCGCCGGGCTCACGACAGTGCTCATGTCGGGCGCTGCCTTCGCCGAAGACTTCCACGGGTTTGATCCGGCCAATTTCGATGGCAATATGGTCAGCGCCGAGCAGTTGGCCGCCATGGTGACCGATGCCATCGCCGCCAATGCGCCGCGCAATGGCGAAAAGCTGACCATCGGCTTCGCCAACCTGGCCCGCGACGTATCGTTCTGCCTCAAAGTGGAAGAGGGCATCATTGCCAATGCCGAGGCCGCGGGTATCGACCTGCAGGTGGTGGACAACCGCCTCGACGGCGCCACAGCTTTGGCCAATGCGCAGAGTTTCCTGCAGCGCAATGTGGACTTCGTCATCGAATTCCAGACCGACGCCAATTTCGGCGCCACCATCATGCAGCAAATGGGCGATGCCAATACCAAGGTGATCGCCATCGACATCCCGATGCCGGGCGCGACCTTCTTTGGCGCCAACAATCCGAAGTCCGGCTTCATGGGCGGCGCCTATCTCGGTCAGGCTGCCGTACAGAAATTCGGCGCTGAGAAGGTTCTCGAAGGCTATTTCGTCGTCGGCGAACTGCCGCAGTCCGGCGCCGTGCCGGCCATGCGCACCAATGGCCAGGTGGCCGGTTTCAAGGCCGAGGTCGAAGGTTTTGCCGACGATCACGTCATCAAGATCGACACCAAGAATACGCTCGAGGAAAGCTTCACCCAGATGAACAACGTCATCGGGCGCATTCCGGCCGGCGTGCCGATCATGGTGACAGCCATCAACGACCAGGCGGCCACGGGCATGCTGCGCGCCGTCAAGCAGGCCGGCCGCGAGGCCGATTTGATCGTGGTTGGCATGGGCGCCGACGAGTTGCAGACCATGGTCGACGAACCCGAATTCGTCGCCTCGGTCGGCTACTTCCCCGAGCGCTACGGCAACTTCCTCATCCCGCTGACGCTGATGGAGCTGGCTGGCAAGGAAGTGCCCGATACGGTGCTGATGACGCATTACATGGTCACCGATGGCAATGTTTGCGACTTCTACAGCGATTTCGCCTGTGCGGCCGAAGCTGATGCCATCACCTTCGAATTCCCCGAGGAAGCCTATCAGGCTCACCTCGCCGAAATCCGCCAGCTCCCCGAGCTGCAGGATTCGCTCAACCTGATCCCGACCAACTGACGTGTTGCCGAGGCGGTTCGCCGCCTCGGTTTTTTGCCAGTGGTTGATTGAGCTGACCAGGCAGTCGACACCCTCCCCCTTGTGGGGAGGGATCAAGGGTGGGGATGGGAGCTCGAATATCGTGGCTCTCACACCCCCTCCCAGCCTCCCCATCAAGGGGGAGGTGTCGTCCGGTGACAGCGGAGAGGTAGTGCAATCGATGAACAGGAAAGTGTCTCAGGACTGACCATGACCAGCACTTCTCGTCTCGCCATGCGGGGCATCGGCAAGTCCTTTGGCGGCGTTGCCGTTTTGACCGATGTGAACCTGACGCTCGAAGCGGGCGAAGTGGTTGCCTTGCTCGGCTCCAACGGCGCCGGCAAATCGACCTTGGTCAAGATTTTGACCGGTCTCTATAGCCGCGATGGCGGCACAGTCGAGGTCGATGGCCAGCCGGTCATGTTCGGCAAGCCGGCCGATGCCATCGCCGCCGGCGTGAAGCTCTTGCCCCAGGAAATCTCGATCATGCCCGATATGAGCGTGGGCGAGAATATTTTGCTGGGCGAACTGCCGATGAAGCGGAGCTTCGGCTTTGCGCAGGTCGATTACAAGACCATCCATATCCGCGCCACCGAATTGCTGGCGCAGCTCGGCTTTGAAGCGCTCGATACGCGGCAGGACGTCAAGCGCCTGTCGGTGGCCGAGCAGCGCATTGTCGAGATTGCCCGCGCCATTGCCAGCCAGGCGCGCATTCTGATCATGGATGAGCCAACGGCGGCGCTGACCGAGCAGGAAGCGGGCATGCTGTTTGCCATCATCCGCCGGCTCAAGGAGCAGCGGGTCTCGGTGGTCTATATCTCGCATTACATGAGCGAGGTTTTCGAAATTTCTGATCGCATCGTCGTGCTGCGCGATGGGCGCAATGCCGGCGACTTTGTCACCGCACAAACCAACAAGGCCGAAGTGCTGACCGCCATGCTGGGCGAGACGGCTGGCGATCTCTATCCGGTCGAAGCGCCGCCACCGCCGGGCACCGAGGTCTTGCGCGTCGAGCGCTTCAGCGTGCGCGGCAAGATCGACAATGTGCAGTTCTCTGTGCGCTCGGGCGAGATTGTCGGGATTTTCGGGCTGGTCGGTTCGGGCGTCGAGGTGCTTGGCCGCGCGCTTTACGGCGCGGTGCATAGCGATCGCAATTCGACCGTACTTCTCGATGGCAAGCCGTATCGGCCGACGACGCCGGGACGCGCCAAGCAGGATGGCATCGGCTTTGTGGCCGCCGAGCGCAAGCATGAAGGCATCATCGCCGACCTGACCGTGCGCGAGAATATCGCGCTGCCGTTCCAGGGGCGGTTCACGCAGGGCCTGTTCGTTTCGGAAGAGGCCGAGCGCAACCATGCCCAGGGCTGGATCCGCGATCTCAGCATCCGCACGCGCGGACCGGAGCAGAAACTGCGCACCCTGTCGGGCGGCAATCAGCAGAAGGTGTGCCTGGCGCGCTGGATGGCCGATGGCGTCAAGCTGCTCATCCTCGAAGAGCCGACGCGCGGCGTCGATATCGGTGCCCGGCGCGAGATCTACGCCAAGCTGCGTGAACTCACCGGTCGCGGCTATGCCATCCTCATCCTCTCGTCGGATGTCGAGGAAGTAGCCGGCATCAGCGATCGTGCTTTGGTGCTCGATCGCGGACGGTTCGTTGAAGAATTCCCACGCGGCAGCACACCTGCCGCCTTGATGGCCGCCACGGCCGAACCCAGCCCCAGCGCCGCCTGAAGGACCTGTTATGGCCACGAGCATCGAGACTGCGACACCCTCATTCAAACGTCGCTTCATGGACCTCTTGGGCAAGCCCTGGTCGGGCGTTGTCATGCTGCTGGTTTTCTACCTGGTGTTGCTGGCGGTGTTCGCGCAGCTGTCGCCGTTCTTTCTCAATGCCAATAACCTGCTGCAGATCGGGCTCAACGTCGCCTATATCGGGCTGATGGCGGCGGCAGGGACGCCGTTGATCATTGCCGGCGGGCTCGATCTGTCGGTGGCGGCGATTGCCGGGCTGACGGGCGTGGTCATTGCGCTGCTGGTCGGGCTGGGCGTGCCGGTATGGATCGCCGTATTCATCGCGCTGGTCCTTGCCGGGTCGATCGGCGTGGTCAACGGGCTGTTCACGACGCGGCTGAAGCTCAATCCGCTGATCACGACGCTCGGCATGATGAGCATTGTTTCGGGCATTGCGCTGGTGCTAACCGGCGGTGGCACGCGACCGCTGATGATCCCGGGCTTCAACTGGATCGGCAATCAGCGCGTCATCGGCATTCCCATTCCGCTGATCATCATGGTCGCGACGTTCTTCGGTCTCTGGGTGCTGATGACCAAGACCAAGTTCGGCCGCTTCATCTATGCGGCGGGCGGCAATGCCGAAGCGGCGCGGCTGATCGGCATTCCGGTCGAGCGCACCGTCATCATTCTCTATGTCATTTCGGCGCTGGCCGGGGCGGTGGGTGGCACTATTCTGGGCGCCATGCTCGGCGCCGCCGGTCCCAACGCGGCCGGGGCGCAATTGCTGACGGTGATCGCAGCGATCATCCTGGGTGGCACCAGCCTCAATGGCGGACGCGGCAGCGTGTGGGGGACGCTGCTGGCCGTGCTGATCCTGGGGACGCTCAACAACGGGTTGACACTGCTCAACGTGTCGAGCTTCTGGCAAGATGTGACGCGTGGCGTTGTGCTGATGCTCGCTGTCAGTCTCGACCAGCTGCGCAACCGTGCTTTGGGTGATTAATGATCGCGATCAACGCCTACGCACCCATCGAGCGCGCTTCGGTTGCCGAGCAGGTAGCCAAGCGACTGCTCGAAATGGTGCGGACCAAGAGCCTCAAACCCGGCGATCAATTGCCGCCGGAGCGGGAACTGGCGACCTATATGCAGGTCAGCCGCCCCAGCCTGCGCGAAGCGCTGCGGGGCTTGCAGATTCTGGGCGTGCTCAGCATGCGGCAGGGCGGGGGCATCTATGTCACGGCGCTGGAGGCATCGGACCTGTTGGGACCGCTGCAGTTCCTGATTACGCTCGATAGCGAGAACCTGAGCT
Organism: Devosia lacusdianchii; assembly: GCF_022429625.1. NCBI lineage: Bacteria > Pseudomonadati > Pseudomonadota > Alphaproteobacteria > Hyphomicrobiales > Devosiaceae > Devosia > Devosia lacusdianchii. The sequence continues at coordinate 1,059,823 of NZ_CP092483.1, forward strand.
CGCTCTACGAGAGCCGCCGCATGATCGACGGCTCGATCGCCCGCATGGCGGCGGAGCGGATCGAACCGGCGCAGATTGCGAGCCTGCATGCACTGGTCAAGGTGCAGGAGGGGCTGACCGAGGACGCGCTGGGGTTCCGGCTGTCCGACACGGAGTTTCACGAGACCATTGCCGCGGCGACCGGTAATCCGTTCCTCGTCACCATCTCGCACTCGCTCTATGTGCTGGGCATGGAATATCGCCGGGTGGCGGCAGCGACGCCGGGTGTGCTGGCGCGGTCGCTGGCCGAGCATCGGGTGATCCTGGCGGCGCTGGAGGCGGGCGACGCGGCGGCCACCGAAGCGGCCATGCAGGCGCATCTGCTCAGCGTGCACCATTCAACGCTCGACGCCATGCAGGCAGGGGGACAGGCGCAAGATGCTGCTCGAGGGTAAGCGGGCCATCGTCACCGGCGGATCGCGCGGCATTGGCCGCGGCATTGCCACCGAGCTGGCGCGGCAGGGCGCCGATGTGGTCATCAACTATTTTGCCGGGGCGGATCGGGGTGGCGATAGCGCTGCCGATGAGGTTGTCGCCGAGGTCGAGGCGCTGGGGCGCCGGGCGATTGCCGTCAATGGCGATATTGCCGATCCTGGCGTCAGCCGCGATCTGGTGCAGCATGCGGTCGAGGCGTTCGGGGGCGTCGATATTCTCGCCTCCAATGCCGGTATCTGTCCGTTTCACAGCTTTCTCGATATGCCGACCGAGCTGTTGCAGCAGGTGGTCGGCACCAATCTCAATGGCGCGTTCTTTGCTGTGCAGGCAGCGGCCAATTGCATGAAGGATCAGGGGAAAGGCGGCGCCATTGTCGCCACGTCGTCCATTTCGGCGCTGGTCGGCGGGGCGATGCAGACGCATTACACCCCCACCAAGGCGGGCGTGCATTCGCTGATGCAGTCGGTGGCCATTGCGCTCGGGCCCTATGGCATTCGCTGCAATTCGGTGATGCCGGGGGCAATCGCCACCGACATCAACAAGGACGACTGGTCCGATCCGGACAAGCGGGCCTATCTCAATAACCGCATTCCGCTGGGCCGTTTTGGCCAGCCCGAGGACGTGGCCAAGGTGGTGGCGTTCCTCGCCTCCGACATGGCGGGTTACGTCACGGGCGCTTCGCTGCTCGTCGACGGCGGGCTGTTCGTCAATCTGCAATAGGAGGCCCTGATGGCCGAGCGCGTCGCCTTCCGCATGCGGGTGCACCCCGACAAGGTCGCCGAATACAAGAAGCGCCATGACGAAATCTGGCCCGAGCTGTCCAAGGCGCTGAAGGATGCCGGGGTCTCGGATTATTCGATCTGGCACGATCCGGAGACAAACTACCTGTTCGCAACACTGATCCGTACCGACGACCACACCATGGCCGACCTGCCCAAGACTGACGCGAACCGGCGCTGGTGGGACTTCATGGCCGATGTGATGGACTATAATGACGACGGCACGCCCACCGCAGTCGATCTGGTCCAGGTTTTCCACCTTCCCTGATCCGAGCCCCTATGTCCGATTTCACCATCACGGCCGTGCGCGTTTCCCTCGTTCAGAGCGAGGGTGATGGTGGCGACTATTTCCAGCAGGGCAAAGGGCACTGGCTGATCGATACGCTGATCGCCAATCCGATGTCGGGCTACGAGAATTACAAGGCCTCGCGCTCGTCCTGGGGTATTGGGGTAATGGGCTCCATCGTGGTCGAGATCGAGACTGCGTCGGGTGTCACTGGCGTTGCGACCGGCTTTGGTGGGCATCCGGCGGCTTGGTTGATCCAGAACCATTTTGCGCGCTTCCTCGTCGGCGAAGATGCGCGCAACATCACCAAGATGTGGGACCAGATGTTCCGCGCCTCCATGCCCTATGGGCGCAAGGGGCTGCCGATTGCCACCATTTCGGTGGTCGATCTGGCACTGTGGGATCTGCTCGGCAAGTTGCGCGAGGAGCCGGTTTACAATCTTATCGGTGGGCAGTGCCACAACGAGATCAGCTTCTACTGCACCGGGCCAGCGCCGGATGCGGTCAAAGACCTCGGCTTCTGGGGTGCCAAGGTGCCGTTGCCGCATAGCCATTTCGATGGCGAGGACGGCTTGCGCAAGAATGTCGCCTTCCTCGAAGCGCAGCGCGCCAAGGTGGGGCCGGGCTTTCCGCTGATGGTGGATTGCTATATGTCGCTGACGGTGCCCTATGCGATCCGGCTCGCCGAAGCATGCGCCCATCTCGATATCTATTGGTGGGAAGAGGTGCTGCACCCCGATGATATCGAGGGTTTCCGGCTGCTCAAGCAGGCCCATCCAAAGCTCAAATGGACCACGGGTGAGCACGAATATACCCGCTACGGTTTTCGCCGGCTGATCGAGGACCGGACGATAGACATCCTGCAGCCCGACGTGATGTGGGTCGGCGGGCTGACGGCCCTGCTGCAGATCGCAGCGCAGGCGGCGGCCTATGATATCCCGGTTATTCCGCATGGTTCGGGGCCCTATTCCTATCAGTTCATCGCCAGCCAGCCGGGCAGCCCGGTCTGCGAATATGTGGCGGCGAGCCCGGATGGGCGCGCCATCCGCCCGATTTTCGGCAAGCTGTTTACCGGCGAGGATTTGCCAGCCAATGGCCGCCTCAGGGTCAGTGCCGCGCCCGGCTTCGGCATGGAGATTGCCGACCGCTCCCTTCTCACCCCATTCGCCTGATTGGCCGGAGATTTTTGATGAACCAGATCGACCTCAACGGCAAAGTGGCCGTTATCACCGGCGGCGCCCAGGGCATCGGCTTTGCTATCGCGCGGCGACTGGTGGCCTCGGGCGCGCGCGTCAGCCTGTGGGACATGAATGCAGAACTGCTGACCAGCGCCACGGCTGAACTCGGCGCGAACGCGTCATCGGTCACGGTCAACGTTGCCGACTATGACTCAGTAGCGGCGGCCACTGCCCGGGTCGAGCAGACGCTCGGCAGTCTCGATATCCTGGTCCACTCGGCCGGTATCGCCGGCAAGAATGCGCCGCTCGATGAGTATGACCTCGACGAGTGGCGGCGGGTGATCGACATCGATCTCAATGGCGCTTTCTACGTCAATCGTGCCGTGCTGCCGGGGATGAAGGCGCGCAATTATGGCCGCATCGTCAACATTGCCTCGGTCGCGGCCAAGGAAGGCAATCCCAATGCGGCCGCCTACGCAGCGGCCAAAGCCGGGGTGGTCGGCATGACCAAGGCGGTTGGCAAGGAATGCGCGAAATACGATATCGCCATCAATGCCATTACCCCCGCCACGGCCAAGACGCGCATTCTCGACGAGCTCAAGCCTGAATTCATCGACTACATGCTGAGCCGTATTCCGAGAGGTCGGTTCCTCGAGGTGGAAGAGGCCGCCAACATGGTGGCCTGGCTGGTTTCGGCCGAAAACAGCTTTACCACCGCCTCTGTTTTTGACCTCTCAGGCGGTCGCGCGACCTACTAAGCAAGAGGAGAAGGGCCCGATGCTCGGGCTCTTGCAGGACAAGCGCCGGGAATTGCTTCTCTAGAAGAATTGGGGCCGACGCGGCTGGCGCGCAGGGGCTCGATTATGAGCCATGCGTCCAGCCGAGGCGCATTTCAACTCGCTTGGCGCTGTCTTTTACCAAGGCGATGAGGTCGGCGTGGACCTTGGATTCAGGGACTACGATGGACATCGTTGCGTGACAGGCACCCCTGTTGTCGCGGATGGGCGCGGCGATGCAGGCTACGGCGAAATCGGATTCGCCGGCCTGGATGGAAAATCCCTGTGCTAGTGCCTCGCGAGCGTTGTCGGCCAGCACCAGCGGGTCCGTTTCGGCTCGGCCCGTGGGAGACACACGCGCCGAGCGTTTGAAAATGCCCAGCAATTCCTCGTCTGGCAGATGGCCCACTAACAGACGACCGGAAGCCGTCCAGTTTAGGGGGCTGCGGCTGCCGACGCGGGAGCTGACGTTGAAGTGGCCACTCCCATCTTCCATGGCGAGCACCACCATCATGTCCTGGTCGCGACCGCAGATCTGCACGGTTTCGCCGGAGAGCCGGGCAAGCTCGTGCATCTCCTGGGTGGCGGCGCCAAGCAGGTCGACGTGGCGAGCGTAGGTCAGGCCATAGTGGTAGAGGCGCGGTCCCAGCCAGATAAGGCCATTGGCGTCGCGGTTGAGCAGGTCCTTATCCACCAGGTCATCGATTATGGCATAGATGGTGGAGAGTGGCGCGCCGATGCCGCGCGCGATTTCGTAGGCCGTGGAGGCCTGCTCGACGCGTTGCAGGTGGTCGAATATCTGCAGGGCCCGGTCGATGCCGCTGGTGCGCGAGCGGCGGGTCGGTTCCACTGTGGTTTCGATGTCGCTCACATGCTGCTCCAGGCCACCGAGATGGTTACGACCATCTAAGCCTTCAGTCGGGCCAGTTCAATATTGCAGCTTCCTGCGCCAGCCAGCGTTCGGCCAGCGGGGTGAAGATCATCTCGTTGGAACGCTGAGCGCGCTCCAGTTCCTCAACCAGCCGCTGGGCGACAACGGTTTCCTCGCCGGGGTGGAGGTTGCAGGGATCGAGGAAGAAGTGGCCGTGTTCGGCCTCGTGATCGCGGACGATCACCGGGCGATCGCCGCGGGCCATGGCGCTGGCGAGGTCCCAGGCGGTGATGCGGGCGGCCTCCGGATCGATGGCCACCTTGAGACGGTCGAGCGGGTTGTCGGTTGGGTCCGGGACGATCCTGGCGATGACGCCCGGGCGGGCGTCGAGCGTTTCGACCCAGAGATCGAGCGCGGCGCGCTCGCGGGCGCGGATGCCGTCATGATCGCGGGTCTTCCAGGCTTCGAGGGCGGTGATGACGCCGGCAATGCCTTCCTTGCCGACCTTCATGCCGCGACCGATGCCGCGGTTCTGCAGGTAGATGTTGCGCACGAAATCCTTGTCGCCGGCGCAGATACCCGAGGTCGGGCCGCCCAGGAACTTGTGGCCGGAGTAGAGCACCACGTCGGCGCCATCGGCGAGGAACTTGCGCAGGTCATACTCGGATGCTGCGTCGACGATGACCTTGACGCCCCTGGCGTGGCAGACTTCGGCGAAGGTCTTGAGCGGGATTTGGGCGTAGTCGACCACATGGTGGGAGACGACGAAGACGGCGGCTACCGTCCGCTCGGTGATGGCGCCGGCCAGTTGATAGGCATGGGCGCTGGTGGCCTGGCCGATCGGGACGACCTTGCCGCCGGCGATGCGAATGGCCTGTTCCACCGGCGCGCCGTAGCTGACCATGTGGCCGGTCTGGATGAGGACCTCGTTGCGGAGCGTCCCGGTGTCGGGGAGTTGCTCGATGGCCCAGAGGTTGTCGCCGGTGATGGCGGCGGCGACCGCCAGGCTGATCGCGGCGGAACAGGAGGCGGTGACGAAGCCGGCCTCGGCGCCGGTGAGTTCGGCGATCGCGGTGCTGGCGCGGCGGTGCAGGTCGCCCATTTCGACGAACTCGGACAACACCCGCGTGATGGCAGACACGGCTTCGGGCACGACAATGGAGGCACCGAGCGATGTCATGGTGCCCGACACGTTGATCACGGGGCGCAGCCCCAACTGGGCGCGAATGTCGCCTGCCACTTTATCGTTCATTGCTTGTCTCCCCTGGGCGTGGTCAGTCAAAGGCGATGACGGCTTCGATCTCGACCGTAATCTGATTGGGCAGCGAGCCGAAGCCCACGGCCGAACGCGCATGCATGCCGATGCTGCCGAAGACGTCACGCATCAGGTCCGAGCAGCCATCGATGACGGCAGGGTGGTCGGTAAAGTCGGGCGTGGCATTGACCATGCCGAGCAGCTTGACGATGCGGCGGACCCGGCCGAGATCGCCCAAAGCGGCCTGCATGACCGCGATGAGATTGATGCCGGTGAGGCGCGCATGCGCATAGGCGGACTCGACCGAAACCCCGCCACCGACCTTGCCGGTATGAAGGCGCCCATCGGCCTCGGTCGGCCCCTGGCCGGAGAGGAACAGCAACTTGCCCTCGGCAACATGGGTGACGAAATTGGCGATCGGCGAGGGTGCTGCGGGCAGTACGATGCCCAGGGCCGCAAGGCGATCGTAAGGCGTGGCATCCGGGCGCTTGGCAAGCTCGGAAATGCTCATGGAGAACTCCAACTCAGACTAGTTCGCCATGGCGGATGCAGGCGACGTGGTGGTTAGCGCCAAGATGCTCGGCGGGTGGAACGGTTTGCGCGCAGGCCTCGATGGCCACCGGGCAACGGGTACGGAAGACGCAGCCCGACGGAGGGTCGATCGGGGATGGAATGTCGCCCTGCAGCGGCACATGGGTGCGCCTGCGGGTGGGGTCGGGAACCGGGGCCGTGGCGAGGAGCGCCTTGGTGTAGGGGTGCCGCGGCTTGGCGTAAACCTGACGCGACGGACCCCGTTCCATGATGCGGCCCAAATACATCACCACCACTTCGTCGCAGAGATATTCGACCACGCTGAGATCGTGGGCGATGAAAAGCATGGTGAGGCCCAAGCGCTGCTGGAGCTCGCCCAGCAGGTTGAGCACCTGCGCCTGCACCGAAACATCGAGGGCCGATACGGGCTCGTCGGCAACGATGAAATCCGGCTCCACCGCCAGCGCCCTGGCGATGCCGATGCGCTGCCGCTGTCCGCCGGAGAATTCGTGGGGGTAGCGGCGCGCATATTCCGGCGCCAGCCCGACAAGGGTCAGCAACTCGGCAATGCGATCCCGGCGCGCGGCGCCGCGTGGATAGCCGCGCGCGTCGAGGGCTTCGCCCAAAATGGCATCGATGCGCATGCGTGGATTGAGGCTGGAATAGGGATCCTGAAAAACGATCTGGAGCCGCTTGCGCCATGCCCGCATGTCGCGCTGGTTGAGCGCGAAAATATCGGTGCCATCGAAAATGGCCTGGCCGCTGGTCGGCTCGACCAGCCGCAGGATGGAGCGGCCCACGGTGGTCTTGCCCGAGCCGCTCTCGCCGACCAGGCCAACGGTCGTGCCGCGGCGGATGTCGAAGCTCACATTTTCAACGGCGTGGACGATGCGGCCATTGCGGCCGGGGAAGCGCTTGGTGAGGCTCTTGACGCTGAGCAAGGTGTCATCGGTCATAGCTCGTGGCTCCGTAGACAGCGCGAAAAGGTGTCTGGTCCCGCCGGGACCAGCGCGGGCAGGGCGGTGCGGCAAGCCTCGATTGCCATGGCGCAACGCGGCTCGAACGCGCAGCCGGGCGGCAGGTTGGTGATGGGGGGCACCGAGCCCGGAATAGAGTAGAGCGCCCGGCGCTCGCCATCGGTGCCCAGATCGCGCGTGGCATCGGGGGTGCAGGCAAGCAGACCCTTGGTGTAAGGGTGGGTCTGGTGGGCGAAGAGACTATTGACCGGCGCCTGCTCGACCACGCGGCCGCCATACATGACCACCACGTCATGGGCGATCTCGGCCACCACCCCCAGATTGTGGGTGATGAACAGGATCGACATGCCGAACTGGGCCTGCAGGCGCTGCAGCAGGTCGAGGATCTGCGCCTGGATGGTAACGTCGAGCGCGGTGGTCGGCTCGTCGGCAATCAGCAGCGATGGGTTGCAGCTCAGCGCCATGGCGATCATGACGCGCTGGCGCATGCCACCCGACATCTGATGCGGATAGTCATCGAGACGGCGCGCGGCGTCGGGGATTTCAACATGCCGGAGCATTTCGAGTGCGCGGGCGCGTGCGTCGGTGCGGTTGAGCGGCGTGTGCAGCGCGATCATCTCGCCGATCTGGTCGCCCACGGTGTAGAGCGGATTGAGCGAGGTCATCGGCTCCTGGAAGATCATGGCGATCTCGTTGCCGCGGATGGCACGAAACTGCCTCGGGGAGAACTGCGCCAGGTCGTGAACTTTGCCGGCGCGATCCCGAAACAGGGCCTCGCCGCTGACGATCCGCCCAGGCTTGGCCAGGAGCCCCATGACGGAGAGGCTGGTGACGGATTTGCCCGACCCGGACTCGCCGACAACCGCCAGCGTCTTGCCGCGCTTGAGATCGAAGGTGACGCCATCGACCGCTTTGGCGGTGAGGCGCTTGCCCACGAACCAGGTCTTGAGGTCGCGGACCGATAGGATGGTGTCGGATGCCATGTCGGTCATGCCGGTCCCCCGCAGTGTGGGCAGCTGTGCCCCGGTTCGGGCTGATGGCGGCGGGCCGCGACGGCCTCGGCACCCAGAATGGCGTAGCGCGGTTCGAACGTCTGGTGCAGCGTGCTGCGCGTTCCCTGGCTGTCGGCGACCACTAGGTCGGTGTTTTCCAGCTCGAACAGCGTGAACTCCGCCGGCTTGCCGATGGCCAGCAGATCGTCCGCCGGCTTGCCGATGGCGCGCTTGGGTGCGGTGGAGGAGGCCACGACCACGTCTTCCATACTCATGCCGAGCGAGAGCAGCTTGCTCATCGTCGTCGCCATGTCCCACACCGAGGTGTCCATGGAGCGATTGTGCAGGTCGGTCGAGATGGTGGTGGGCTTGAGCCCCCGTGCCAGTGCCGCCTTGCCGACGTCGAAGGAGAACGAGGCGCCGCCATGGCCCACGTCCAGAACGATGCCGCGACGGCTGGCCTCTTCGGCGAGTTGGTAGAGGTCTTCGTCCTCGATGATGGAACCGCCCTGCTTGCCATTGAAGCAATGGGTGACAATGTCGCCCTCGGTCAGCAGGCCCAGCACGTCATCATAGAGCGGCGGCGGCTCGCCGACATGGACCATGACGGGCAGGTCGAGGATGCGGCTGAGCTTCTTGGCGAGCTTGAGCGGCACCAGATCCCAACCGCCGGAGATCACTGCGCTGGCACGGACCTTGAGGCCGACGATGATATCGCGGTTTTCCTTGATGACGCCGATGGTGCGATCGATGTCGATCGAGCGCATGTCCTGCAACTCGGTGACGCGGTTGCAGGCGACGAGGCCGATCGAGCCGAGGTTGAGGAAGGCGTAGACGTTCTCGCGGGCGGGTTCGATGATGAACTCGCGCAGGCCGTGGAAGTTGGCTTCGCCGGCCGATCCGGCATCGACAATGGTGGTGACGCCGCGCTCGGCGCCGGCCTGCTCGGGGCGGATCGAGATATCGGTACCGCCATACCAGACATGGGCGTGGAGATCGGTCCAGCCAGGGCTGATCCAGGCGCCGTTGGCGGTGACGGGACGGAAGCTCTCGGCCGAAATGGACGGGCCGAGGTCGCGGATGGTGCCGTTGGCGTCGACCAGAACGTCCACGAGGTCAGGCAGGTTCGGTTGGCCGAAGCCGACCGGCCTAGCGCCCTTGATCAGCAGGCCCTGGGCCTGGAGTTTGAAGCGGTTATCGAACATCACACATCCTTGGCGAGACGCGGGTCGAGGAAGTCGCGGAGGCCGTCGCCGACCAGTTGCAGCGAGAGAACCGCGACGATGATGGCGCCGCCGGGGAACCACATGATCCAGGGTGCCTGCTCGAGATACTGGCGGCCCACGGAAATCATCGTGCCCCAGGTCGGGATATCAGGCGAGATGCCGACGCCCAGGAAGGAGAGGCCGGCCTCGGCCAGAATCGCGTTGGCGAAGATGAAGGTGGCCTGCACCAGCAGCGGCGAAGTGACGTTGCGAAGGACGTGGCGCACCAGAGTGACATGGGTGGGAACGCCGAGCGCACGAGCCGCTTCGACGTAAGGCAGTTCGCGGATCACCAGCGTCGAGGCGCGAACGACGCGGGCCAGGCGCGGGGCATAGACGACGCCGAGCGCGATAACGACGTTGGTGGCGGAGGCACCGAGCGCGGCCACCAGGGCGATGGCCAACAGGATATCGGGGAAGGCCATCATGGCGTCGATCAGGCGGGACACCGGGGCATCGAGCCGGCGGAAGAAGCCGGCCATCAGGCCCAGGAAGACGCCGATGATCGACGAGAAGATGACCACGGCAAAGCCGACGGCAATCGAGGTGCGTCCCGAATAGAGGACGCGGGTAAACACGTCGCGGCCAAGATCGTCGGTGCCGAACAGATTGACCCAGCTCGGCGGCAGCATGCGGTTGCGGACCGCCAGTTGCGCCGGGTCATAGGGCGTAATCACCGGTGCCAGGAGCGACAGCACCACCATGGCTATCAGGATCAGCAACCCGGCCATAGCGGTCGGGCGGCTTGCCATCTTCATGAGCAGATTGGGTTCGCGGAACCCGCTTTGTGCAACAGCAGCCATCAGTAGCGCACCCGCGGATCGACGATGAGGTAGAGCATGTCGATGACAAAATTGACCAGCACGTAGAGGCCGGCGACGACCAGCAAAGCGCCCTGGATCAGCGGATAATCGCGACGCAGGACGGCCGAGACGATGAGGCTCCCGACCCCGGGCAGGCCGAACACCGTCTCGGTGACGATGGCGCCGGAGATGAGCAGCGCGGCGGTCAGGCCGACGACGGTGAGAATGGGGATGAGCGCATTCTTGAGGGCATGCTTCACCACCACGCGCCATTCGCTCATGCCCTTGGAGCGGGCGGTGCGGACATAGTCATCGTTGAGCACGTCGAGCATCGAGGCGCGGGTGAAGCGGGTGATCAGGGCGGAACTGATCAGTCCCAGCGTCACGGCGGGCAGCACGAGGTGGTGCATGCGCTCGGCGAAGCTGGCGCCGGGGCCGCCATAACCCGACGTGTCGAACCAGCCCAGCTTGACCGCGAAGAACTGCATGAGGATCAGGCCCAGCCAGAAACTCGGAATGGAGGCCGCAAACATTGCCAGCGTGGTGGCTGCCTGATCGAAGATCGAACCGCGCCAGTAGGCCGACAGCACACCGACGGGCAGGGCGATCACGGTGGCGATCAGCAGCGAGAAGATGGTGAGGAAGAACGTCGGTTCCGCGCGCTGCATCAGCGCCTCGGTCACCGGCATGTTGAGGAAGATCGACTGCCCGAAATCACCCCGCAGGATGCCGCCCACATAGGTGACGAACTGCTGCGGAATGGAGGCATTGAGGCCCAGCCGCTCGCGGAGGCTTTCGATGTCGGCCGCGGTCGCGTCCGGACCCAGCATGACGGCGGCGGGGTCGCCTGGCGTAACACGCACGATGACGAAGACGATGGTGACCACCAGCGCCATCACGATCAGCATGCCCAGGATACGATTGAGTGCAGAACGAACCATGGGAAGTTCCTTGCCAAGGCGCTCACTGCTTGGCGAACGCGCGGGTTGGCCGGCTAGGGGCCGCCGCGGGGGAGCCGCGGCGGCGTGCTGGTCAGCCTACTGGGAGGACAGATAGGCGTTCCAGAAATAGGGCCACGGCGCGGGCGTCACGCCCTGCAGTTCGGGCGACTGGGCGGCCAGGGCATTGAAATTGCCCACCTTGTAGCCGGGCACCTCGTCGTAGATGACCTTCTGGACGTCGACGAACAGTTCGGCGCGCTTGGCCGGGTCGCTCTCGGCGTTGAAGGCTTCGACGGCAGCGTGCTTGGCGTCGGTTGCCCACCAGCCCGGCGAAGTATCCGACATGATGCCCATCAGGGACGGCTCGGGCAGGAACGGGCTGTGGGTGATGTAGATGTCCCAGAGCGCCGGATCGGCGCGGTTGGTGGTGAGCGTGGCCCACTCGACCACGTCCATCTGCACCTTGAAGCCGACGGCTTCGAGATAGGCCTGGGCCACCAGCGCCATCTTGTAGTGGAACTCATACTGACGGCTGGTCAGGATGCGCAACGGCTTGCCATCGTAACCGGCTTCGGCCAGCAGGGCCTTGGCGGTTTCCATGTCTCCCGTTGGTTTGTAGGCCTCGGTGCCGACTTCGCTGTGCCAGCTGAAGCCTTCCGGATACCAGGCGGCGTCGATCGAGAAGAAGTCTTCCGAGCCGAAAGCGGCCAGCATCATGTCTTCAGGGGCGAGCGCTGCCTGGATGGCCTTGCGAACGCGGATATCGGAGTTGAGGCCCTCCTGGGTGTTCATCATGAACACCGGCCAGCCGAACGGAGCCAGCACAACCGGGTCGGTCGCGCCGTCGCTGATCTGCTGGAAGGATTCCACCGGCAGCTGATCGACATAGTCGTACTGGCCGGCCATGGCCGCGCCGATACGCGTGTTCGGATCGGGAACAGGGACGAAGCGGATTTCGTCGAGATACTGGTTGCGGGCGCCGCCATAGCCGTTGGCCTCGCCGCCGAGCGACTGGTAGTCGTCGAAACGGACAAGCTGAATGTACTGGTCTGGGACGCGTTCCTGCAGCTTGTAGGGGCCGGTGCCGATGAAGGCTTCCAGCGGATCCTGTGCGGCATTGGCCGCCGGGATGATGATCGCGGCGGCATTGTTGAGCGACAGCAGCGCGACCAGCGGTGCGTAGGGCTTGGAGAGGGTGATGGTGACGGTAGCGTCATCGGTGGCGGTGATGCCGGTGATCACCTCGGCGGCCTGCTTGCCGCGGGTGGCGATCTTGGTCCAGCGCTCGAGCGAGGCCACGACGTCGGCCGCGGTCATGACGTTGCCATCGTGGAACTTGACGCCGGTACGCAGCGGAATGGTGACGGTCATGCCGTCTGCCGAAATGGTCGGGAGTTCGGCGGCGAGCAGCGGCGTTGCACCCCACTTGGCATCGAAAGTGTAGAGCGTCTCGAAGATGTGCTGGGTGACGATGCCAACCAAGTCGGCAGTCGAGGCCATCGGGTCGAGCGTCGGCGGTTCGCCAATCGTGGCAACGTCGATGATGCCGCCCTTGGTCTGGGCGTAGGCCATTCCGTTCAGAGACAGCAAGGCAACCGCAGTCGTTGCCACTGCCAAGGCAGTACGCTTCATCATATCCTCCTCCGTATATTCCTTAATATTGGAATATATACCTTTGTTACAGATGTAAGCATGCATTCTCTTGGGCGTGCGTCAAGAGCGGAGTGCGTGAGCACACCTCCACAAGGGCAGGGGTCCCAGCGATCATCGGGGAAATGCGAGCAGTGCCGAGGGCTTACAGAAGCATTTGGGGTCGCCCCACAAATGGGGCTGGCAGGCGGCTAGCCGTCGCGGAGGGTACTGCCTCGGGCGCTGACGACCGGCAATTTTACATAATGCTCGGCAGTGGTGCGCCCGCCGATGCGACTGAGCAGCATGCGGGTCGCCTCGCGAGCCACTTCGCGCCCGGCCTGATCGATGCTGGTCAGATTATTCTGGGTGAAAGCGCAGGGCGGGGAATTGTCGTAGCCGATGACGCCGACATCCTCTGGCACGCGTCGGCCAAGCGAACGCACGGCGCTTAGCACTTCGAGAGCATAATAATCCGCCCAGCCGAAGATCGCGTCCGGTGGCTCCGGACTCTCGAGCAAAGCCCGCACCGTCGCGGTCACGTCATCGAGCCCATCGTCTGCCGGTGCGATACGGCTGTAATGGGCAAGGCCTGCGGCGCGCATAGCGGCCTTGTAGCCGAGTTCGCGCTCCTGAGAGACGTCGACGCGGCCCAGATTGGCCCGACCCAGCGTGATCATTGCGGGGCGCTGATAACCCTGCGCCAGCAAGTGCTCCACCACCAGGGCGCCCCCGCGCCGATCGTCGTTATTGGCGGAATCGTAGGCGGTTGCGGTCGGCTCGTGGTGGCCGATGACAACCACAGGCGTGGCCCGCGCGACGGCTTCAAGCTCGGCCGCGTCAAGACGCTGGCCGATCATGATCAGGCCGTCCATCTGGCGGTCGATCAAGGCGTTGACGATGGTGGACTCAACCGACGCCGAGCCGCGGCCAATGCCGATCAACGGCACATATTGCGTGCCGGCCAGGACGTCGTCGATGCCGTCGATGAGCTGCGGAAAGAACGGGTTCCGGATATCGGCCATCAACACGCCGATCGTGTAGGTCTGGCCACGCATGCCGCGCGCCGCAGCGCTCGGACGATAGTTCAGCTCGGCGATGGAGGCTTCCACCTTGGCGCGCAGGGCGGCGCTGACGCCATAGGCGTTGCGCAGCACCTTGGAAACCGCCGCCACCGAGACGCCGGAGTGCTCCGCGACGGTGCGAATGGTCACGCGGCCGGTCCTGCCCGATTGGATGTCGCTGTCCTGATTCACGGAATGCCCTGTCTGCCTTACGGCCCGGTCTAGGCCAGCAGCCTCCTCTTCGCAAGCTCCCCCGTAGATCGTTTTCCGAGCGACTTTACAAAGTTTGTGCAACGGTCTACAGAGAACGTTATACGAAATGGCGCGAGCAGACGCCAGAGACTTTTTGGAGGACCTTTCGTGGATCACGTATTGTCGCGCGCCAACACCTTGGCAGCCTCGAACCTAGCCTGGTCGGCGCAGATGATCGCGCCACTGGCAGACCGGGGTGTGGGCACGCCGGCAAGTTTCGTGCGCAAGACATTCGTGCTGCCCGAAGTGTCGGGGAACGAGGTGCTGCATATCAGCGCGCTCGGGCTCTACCGCTGCTTCATCAATGGCCAGCGGGTCGGCAACGACCTGCTGACGCCAGGTTGGACGTCCTACCACGAGCGGCTGTCCTACCAGACCTATCCGGTCGGCAACCTGGTGGTGCCGGGTGAGAACATCATCACCATCTGGCTGGCCGATGGCTGGCTGCGCTCGCCGCTGATGTGGGGCAAGCACCCCATCGTCAACACCTGGGGCGACAAGATCGCGGCTATCGCCGAGTTGCATGCCGATGCCGGCGGGGATGACGTTCTGCTCGTCACCGACGCCAGTTGGGAGAGCGGCGAACTGCCGATCCGCAAGTCGGGCATCTACTTCGGCGAAATCTTCGATGCGCGCATCCCGCTGGTCGTGAGCGCCGGTACGGCTGCGCTGGACTACGACACATCGCCGCTCATCGCGCACGAAACGACGCCGGTGCGGGAAATGGCGCCGCTACCCCCGGTCAAGAGCTGGCAGGATGCCGAAGGCCGCATCGTTCACGATTTCGGCCAGAACCTGGGCGGCTATGTCGCCTACACTGTCACCGGCGAGCCCGGCGCGACCGTCACGGTCGAGCATGCCGAAGTCCTCGATCAGGACGGCAACTTCTACAACGGCAATTTCCGCACCGCCGCGGCGCGTACGGAATACACGCTGAACGGTCAGGGCGAGGAGCACTATCGGCCGTACTTCACCTTCCAGGGCTATCGCTATGCGCGGGTGACCGTGACTGGCAAGGCGACGGTGGCGGCCATCGAGTCGGTGCCGATCAGCTCGATCACCGAGCAGACCGCCAGCTTCACCTCGGGCAGCAAACTCGTCGACCGGCTGGTGCTCAATACGCTGTGGTCCCAGCGCTCGAACTTCATCGAGGTGCCCACCGATTGCCCTCAGCGTGACGAGCGCCTGGGCTGGACCGGCGACGCGCAGGTCTTCGCCGGAACGGCCGCATACCTGGGCGACGTGCATGGGTTCCTCACCAAATGGGTCCGCGACCTGATCGTCGATCAGCGCGAGGATGGCGCGATACCGCATGTGTCGCCCGATCCGACCCGGCAAGATCCGAGCCACTATCCAGGCTTCTTCGGCAGCACCGGCTGGGGCGACGCCATCGCCATCGTGCCGTGGCAGCTCTACCTGCATTATGGCGATACCAGCATCCTGCGCGAAGCCCTGCCGGCGATGACCAAGTGGGTGGATTTCGTCTGGTCCATCAGCAATGGCCCGATCGTCAATCCACCGCGCGAATGGGGTGGACGTGGCTTTTCCTTCGGCGACTGGCTGCAGCCATCCGGTCCCTCGGCCAAGCCATTGCCCACGATCGGCGACGATGCGGCGGCGACCATCTACCTGTTCATCACCTCAAGCCTCGTTGCGCGCATCGCCCGCATCACCGGCGACACGGCCCTGGCGGAACGGATGGAGACGATGGCGGCAGCGGTGAAGGCGGCGTTTGCCCGCGAATTCATCACCGCGTCCGGGCGCCTGGCCTATGACGACCAGACCTCCTATGCGCTGGCTCTGCTGCACGACCTGGTCCCACCAGAGCATGTCGAGGCCGCCAAGCGCTACTTCAAGGCGACCATTGCCCGCTCGGACGGCCGTATCGGAACCGGCTTTATCGGCACCCCGGCGCTGTTGCCGGCGCTGGTCAAGATCGGCGAAATCGGCCTCGCCGCCGACGTGTTCCTCCAGGAGGAGGTGCCGGGCTGGCTCTACCAGGTCAAGATGGGCGCCACCACGATCTGGGAGCGCTGGGATGCCATCCAGCCGGATGGAAGCATCTACAATCCGCAGATGAATTCCTACAATCACTACGCCTATGGCGCGGTGTGCCAGTGGTTGCTTGAAGGCGTCGCCGGCTTCCGGCCGGACGAGAGCGATCCGGGCTTCGCCACCATCATCTTCGAGCCCACCATTATCGCCGAACTATCCCCGGTTAAGGCCAGTCACGAGAGCCCGAAGGGCCCGATCGCTGCAAGCTGGACGGCAGAGGGCGAAATCGTCCGCTATGAAGTCGACGTTCCCGCCGGCACGCGCGGCCTCCTCCGGCTGCGACCGGACTACCGGGACGTCCTTGTCGATGGTGCAGCGTGGGACGGGCAGGGGGAACATGCCCTCGCCGCAGGCCATCATGTCATCACCTTCACCTATACGCCGGTGCCCCGCAGGGTGCGGGCCGACAATGGCATCAACGCCCGCACGCCCTGATCGAACAGGCGGCGGCATGAACAGTCCGCACGGTGCGGGCACAAATGGGAGAGAGACCAATGACCAAGACTTCACGCAGGACCGCGCTTGCCGGTCTGTCCGCCGGGCTGCTGGCAATGACGGCGCTGACCGGCGCAGCCTTTGCCCAGAGCATCAACCTGACCTACCTGATACCCAGCGGCGCCGATGGCGTTGCCGTTGCCGAGGAACTGGTGAAGTCGTTCGAAGCGGCCAATCCCGATATCAACATCGATATCGAAACCCGCCCGGGCGGCTCCGAGGGCGACAACCTCGTCAAGACCCGCTTGGCCACTGGCACCATGGCTGACGTGTTCCGCTACAATTCGGGCTCGCTGTTCCAGGCGATCAACCCCCAACAATTCCTGGTCGACCTCACCAACGAGCCGTGGCAGGCCGACGTGCAGGCCTCGTTCAAGCAGGTCGTGACAGCGCCGGATGGCACCGTGCGCGGCGCTCCGATGGGTGCGGCCATGGGCGGCGGCATCTATTACAACCGCGATATCTACGAGGAACTGGGCCTCAGCGTGCCCACGACCTGGGCCGAGTTCATGGCCAACAACGAGAAGATCAAGGCCGCCGGCAAGGTCGCCGTGATCCAGACCTATGGCGACACCTGGACCAGCCAGCTCTTCGTGCTTGCCGACTACTTCAACGTTTCGGCCAAGGACCCCAACTTCGCCAGCCGCTACACCGCCAACGAGGCCAAGTTCGCCACCGACGCGGCGGCTCTGCGCGGCTTCGAAAAGCTGCAGGAATCGTTCGAGGCCGGCTTCTTCAACGAGGATTTCGGCGCCGCCAAGTATGACGACGGCATCCGGATGATCTCCGCCGGCGAGGGCGCGCACTATCCTATGCTGACCTTCGCGACGACGGCCATCGCGGCCACCTATCCCGAAAACATCGCCAATGTCGGCTTCTTCGCCCAGCCGGGTGATGACGCGGCGCTGAATGGACTGACCGTGTGGATGCCCGATGGGCTCTACATTCCCCAGACCACAGCCAACATGGATGCGGCCAAGAAGTTCGTGGCCTTTGTCGCCAGCGTCGAAGGTTGCGATGCCCAGACGCGCGCCGGTGGCGCCTCGGGCCCATACCTGGTCAACGGTTGCACCCTGCCGGCTGACGTACCGCCTGCCGTGACCGACATGCTGCCCTACTTCGCCGAAGGCGGGCAGAACGGCCCGGCTCTCGAATTCCTGTCGCCGATCAAGGGGCCGGCGCTGGAACAGATCACCGTCGAAGTCGGCTCGGGCATCCGCCCGGCGGCAGATGGCGCTGCTCTCTACGACGAGGACGTGCGCAAGCAGGCTCAGCAGCTGGGCCTCCCGGGCTGGTAAGCGCTTGCACATGAGGCGGCCCTGGGTGTCTGGTCTCTCCCGGGACCGCCGTCTCTGGAGGAGAAGCCGATGGCAGTCATGACACAAGCCGGCACGGCCGAGCTGGCCACGCCTGTGCCCACGCTCAAGCGCCGCTCGCCCTATCCGGGATGGTTCTTCCTGCCCGCGGCGATCATCTACGGCGTGCTGTTCCTGGTGCCGACGGTCGCTTCGCTTTATTTCAGCCTGACGCGCTGGACGCTGTTCAACTCGACCTTCATCGGCTTCGACAATTTCGCGCAGTTCCTGCGCGAGCCGTTCCTCATCAAGGGGCTGATCAACACCGTGCTCTATGCGGTGATCACCTCGTCCCTCAAGGTCATACTGGGCCTGCTGCTGGCCGTGTTGCTGACCAGCCAGGTCGCCGCTCGCGGTTATCTGCGCTCGGTGGTGTTCTTCCCGGTGCTGGTGTCGACGGTCGGTGTGGGCATCACCTTCACCGTGCTCATGCATCCCACCAATGGCATGATCAACGAAGGGCTGGCGCTGCTCGGCATCAAGGGCCCAGGCTGGCTCACCAATCCCAATCTGGCGCTATTCTCGGTCGCGCTGGTGGATGTGTGGAAGGGCGTGGGCCTGGCCACCGTCATCTACATTGCCGGCATCGTCGCCATCCCCAAGGACTATTACGAAGCCGCCCGCATCGATGGCGCGACCAAGCTGCAGAATTTCTTCTACGTCACGCTGCCACTTTGCCGGCCGGCAACGGTGACCGTGATCACGCTGAGCTTCATCGGCGGCCTCAGGACCTTTGACCTGATCTGGGCCATGACCAAGGGCGGTCCCGGCTTTGCCTCCGACACCGTCGCTTCGGTGATCTACAAGCAGTATCAATCAGGCTTCTACGGCCTGTCGACTGCCGGCAATGTGGTGCTGTTCGTGCTCATCGCGGTGCTGGTGGTTCCGCTTACCATGCTGCTCAACCGCAAGGAGGGGCACCAATGAGCTTCGTTCGCCGCCATTGGCTCAGCGCCCTCGCCATCCTGCTGTCGATCGTCGTGTTCCTGGTCCCGTTCGCCTTCATCATCCTGACGGCATTCAAGGACCAGAAGCAGTCGGCACTACTCGACTTCTCCTGGCCGGCCGGCAATCATTTATGGAGCAACATCGTCGAGGTGGTGACCACCCGCAACTGGATGCTGCTGACGGCCTTCATCAACTCCACCATCCTCACCGTCGCCAGCGTCACCCTCTTGGTCATCTTCTCCGCCATGGTCGGCTTCGTGCTGCAACGCCGCAAGACGCGGTGGAATGGCCTGATCGAATTTCTCATCCTGGCCGGGCTGATGATCCCGCCGGCGGTGGTGCCCACCATCTGGCTGCTGCAGGGCACAGGCCTCTTCGCCAAGCTGCATGGCATGGTGCTGATCGAGGTGGCCTATTCGCTGCCCTTCTCGATCCTGCTCTATCGCGCCTTCATCTCGACCATTCCGCGCGAACTTGACGAGGCGGCCATCATCGACGGCGCGCGGCCGGCGGACGTGTTCTTCCGGGTCATCCTGCCGCTGCTCTGGCCGGTGACCGTCACCAATATCGTGGTGCAGTCGGTTGCCATCTTCAACGACTTCACCAACCCGCTTTACTACCTGCCGGGCAATGCCAACGCGACGGTGCAGCTGACGCTCTACAATTTCCAGAGCCAGTACAACACGTCCTACAACCTGCTCTTCACCAACATCCTGCTGATCACCATTCCGCCGCTGATCGTTTTCCTGTTCTTCAACCGGCAGATCGTGGCGGGGATGACCGCTGGCGCCGTCAAGGGATAATCCACATGGCCGGACTGCAACTGAAGTCGCTCTTCAAGACCTATGGCAATGTCGAGGTCATCAAGGGCGTCGATCTCGACGTCGAGCATGGTGAGTTCGTCGTCTTCGTCGGCCCGTCGGGCTGCGGGAAATCGACCCTGCTGCGCATGATCGCGGGCCTGGAAGACATCACCGGCGGCGAGCTGTGGATCGGCGACGTGCTGTGCAACGCCGTCGAGCCGCGCGACCGTGGTATCGCCATGGTGTTCCAGTCCTACGCGCTCTACCCGCACATGACGGTTTACGACAATGTCGGGTTCGGCCTCAAACTCGCCAAGACCCCCAAGGATGTCCGTGACGCCAAGATCCGCGAGGCGGCGCGCATCCTGCAGATGGAACACTTGCTCGAGCGCAAGCCGGCCCAGCTTTCTGGCGGACAACGCCAGCGCGTCGCTATCGGTCGCGCCATCGTGCGTAAACCTGAAGTGTTCCTGTTCGACGAGCCGCTCTCCAACCTCGATGCGGCGCTGCGCGTCGATATGCGGATGGAACTGGCCAAGCTCCACCAGGACCTCGGTGCGACCATGATCTACGTCACCCACGACCAGGTCGAGGCCATGACCCTGGCCGACAAGATCGTCGTGCTCAATGGCGGCGTGGTGCAGCAGGTGGGTTCGCCCATTGAGCTCTACCAGCGGCCAACCAATCTCTTCGTCGCCGGATTCATCGGCAGCCCGAAGATGAACTTTCTGCCGGTCACCATCGACGCGGTTGGCAGCGATGCTGTGACGGTCTCCGGGCCGGACCTGACACCGATAGCCATTCCTGCCGCGGCCGACGGGCTCAAGGTCGGCGACACGGTGACCCTCGGCGTGCGCCCCCACGCCCTGACCACACCTGCCAGCGGCAACATGACCGGGACGATCAATCTGATCGAGCGACTGGGCAACGAGACGGTGGTCAATCTCCGGCTGGCATCGGGTGCGTCGTGGCTGGCCGTGCTCGATGGTGATCACGACCTGCGCGTCGGCCAGGCCTTACCTTTGGCTTTTGAGACCAAGAACGCGGTCATCTTCGACGGCAGCGGGCTGGCGCGACATCCCGACCGCGCCTGAGCGCGCCATCAAAGTTATCCGCGTCTTCCGGGCGGCGTGCCAACATAGGCGCGCCGCCTTTTCTTGTGCGTCGCTGGCCCAGTGCAACAGACCGGCCTCACGCCCCTGATGGTTCACCAAGCTGCTGAGCCCCACAGATTATTTCGCCGCCGCGCTGATAGTCGGCGCAAATGCCCTCCAACACGCTACGCAGGCTTGACGCGATCGCCAGGGAAATTCCTGTTGCATAGTCAAGTTTGATTATATTACATGGTTCTATTCTCGCAGCCATAAGCGAGGAAGGTTGGAGGAAATCGTGATTCAGGGACCCACTAGCCGTGGCCGGTCCGCGATCGGTTTTGGTCGCGTCGCCGCGGGTATCGCCGCACTTGCCGTAACCGTCGCTGCCTGTTCGCCGGAGGCGCCCAAGACGGATGAGCTCGCGTCCAACGTGCTGATCAGCGCGGCCGACTGCGAGCGCAACAAGGCCGCTGGAACCATCACCTATGTGTCGGGCTACGGCTATTCGGCGAGTGCCGGCCAGTTGGACGTGTTCCTGGCCAAGGAGCTCGGCTATTTCGATGCTCTGTGCCTGACAGTGGACATCAACGCCGCCGGCGGCAGCGGCCAGCAACTGGTCTCGTCGGGGCAGGCGCAATTCACTGCGCTCGGATCGGCATCCGACGTTATCCTCGCCGCCGCCAACAGCCGCAACCTGACGGCCGTAGCGACCTATGGCAGCACCTCGCCCTTCTCGATCTTCGCCAATGAGAGCGTCAAGTCGCTGAAGGATCTCGAAGGTCGCAAGCTCGGCTACTTCATCAATATCACCCCGATCGCCATGGCCATGCTCGACGCCGCCGGCGTCGACCTCGCCAAGGTCGAGCTGATCAAGATGACCAATTACGACCCCACCGTGGTCACGCGCGGGCAGGTCGACGCCATTGTCGGCTATGCCTCGAACCAACCGCAGACGCTCAAGGCCATGGGCCTGCCATTCAGCGAATTCCGCCCGTCCGATTTCGACCTGCAGGGCACCTACAATGTCATGGAGGTCAACTCCGAGTTCCTGAGCGAGCATCGCGAGACGGTCGCCGACTTCATGCGCGCCACACTCAAAGCGCTCGAACTCTGCCTCGCCGAAGAGGCCACTTGCGTCGAAAAGATCAGCAAGCTGGCCGCGGACAACAATCAGGGCGGCGCCTTCCCGGCGGAGCAACAGGCCCGCACCTGGGGCGTGGAATCGTCCTGGGTTCGCGCCAGTGCCTTCGGCGCTCCGGGCGTGCAAACCGAAGAAGAGTGGCAGAACGAGTACGAGATGGTGCAGGCCTATGGCGGCCTAGAGAACCCTCCGCCGCTTGCCGACATGATGGATACGGACCTGGTTGCCTCCCTTTATGCGGATGGCAAGCTGCTCTGGCCCGGGAACTGAGGGCGATATGCTCAGCGCTAGCAACGATCACTTGGCCACGCACGACGATACGGACGCCCTTGGTGTCCATGTCGAGGCCGTTTCCAAGAGCTACGGGGTCGATGAGCGGCGCTCCACCGTTCTCGACCGCGTCAGCCTGACCATCCGCAAGGGCGAGTTCGTCTCGGTCATCGGCCCAAGCGGCTGCGGCAAGTCCACATTGCTCAAGGTCATTGCCGGGCTTTCCGGCGCTGACAGCGGGCGGGTGAGCATCAACGGCAAATCGGTGCGCGACGCCACGCGGGACAAGGCCGTAGGCCTCGTGCCACAGGCGCCGGCGCTGCTGCCCTGGCGGACCATCAAGGAAAACGTGACCCTGCCGATCACGATCAATCCGTCCGCCAATTCAGGCCGCAACCTGCGCGACCCCGAGGAGCTGTTGCGCAGCTTCGGGCTGGGACACGCCATCGATCGCTATCCATCCCAGTTGTCCGGCGGCATGCAGCAACGCGCCGCGATCGCCCGCGCCTTCGTGTTCGATCCCGAAATCCTGCTGATGGACGAACCGTTCTCCGCGCTCGATGAGATGAACCGGGATCAGCAGCGCATGGGCCTGCTCGATTTCTGGCAGTCCAACCGCAAGTCGGTGCTGTTCGTCACCCACTCGGTTCCCGAGGCGATCATCCTGTCCGACCGCATCGTGCTGATGGCCGCCCATCCCGGGCGTATTGCCGAAATCATCGATGTCGACCTGCCCCGTCCGCGCGACGAGGCCATGTATGCCAGCGACGCCTTCCGAGACCTGGAAACCCGGGTCCGCGCCTCTCTGCACAAGGTGATGGGAGCAAACCATGCCTAGCGATACCGTGGCGCCCACCGCCACCACTTCGGGTTCGTCTCTGCGTCGCGACGCCATCGACCTGGCCTGGGGCTGGGGCTTGCCGGCGATGACCTTCATCATCGTTGCTGTACTCTGGCAGCTCGTCGCCATCAGCAATCCCTACGTGTTGCCGACGCTCGATGCTATCGGCAACAGCCTGGTGGAATCGCCCGGCATGTATTGGGCCAACCTGCTCGTCACCTGCCAGGAAATCGTCATCGGCGCCGGGGCCGGAATCCTCTTCGGCTTCCTGCTCGCTGTCGCCATGGCCGAACTGCCAGCCATCGAGAAGGCCGTCATGCCGCTGATCGTGGTAGTCATGGTCACCCCGGTGGTCGCTATCGCCCCGGCGCTCGTCGTGGCGTTCGGCTTCGGCATGATGCCCAAGTATATCGTGACCGGGCTGGTCGTGTTCTTCCCCATGCTGGTCAACTCACTCGCGGGGCTCCGCGATGTCGACCAGAAGGCGCTCGACGTCTTCAAGACGCTGCATGCCAGCCGCTGGGAAACCTTCCGCGACCTGCGCTTCCCCGGCTGCATGCCCTTCGTCTTCGCCGGCCTGCGCATTGCCATGCCGCTGGCCGTGGTGGGGGCGGCGGTGGCCGAGTTCGTGGCCGCCGGTCAGCAGGCGGGTCTGGGCTCCCTCGTGACCATCGCGGCCGCACAGGCCAACCTGCCAGTAACCTGGGCCAGCATCACGCTGCTCTGCCTGCTCGGCGTGACGCTGGTCTCGGTGCTGGCGCTGCTGCGCAAGCGCGTCCTCTGGTGGAGCGACCAGGACGTGATCGGGCGCTAGCGCCCGGTCCACCTCAACATTTCCAAATTCCTGACGAAAGCGATGATCATGAAGAAGCTCCGCTTTGGGCTGTTCGAAAACGCGCAGACCAACGACTCCGGCACGTCCACCTGGCGCCATCCAGATAGCCAGCGTCACCTGTTCGATACGCTGGGCTACTGGCGCGAGATCGCCCGGATTTGCGAAGACGCCAAACTGGACTTCCTGTTCCTGGCCGATGCCTGGGGCTGGGCGGACGTGAAGGGCCAGCGCCCCGAAATCTGCTCGCTTGAAGGGCTCGACCTGCCGCGCCTCGACCCGGCCATCGTTGCCGCAGCGATTGTTGGCGCCACCTCGAAGCTGGGCCTGGTCATCACCGGCTCGACCCTGCTCGAGCAGCCCTACGCCTTTGCCCGCCGCATGCAGAGCCTCGACCATCTCTCAGGCGGCCGCGTGGGCTGGAACGTCGTCACCACGGGCACCGCGGAAACTGCCGTTGCCGCCTTTGGCGTGCCCATGGTGGCCCATGATGCACGCTACGACATGGCCGACGACTTCATGGAACTCGTCTACAAGCTATTCGAGGGCGCCTGGGAAGCCGGCTCGCTCGAGCGAGACAAGGCCGGGCGCTTTGCCGATCCGTCCAAGGTCCACGCCATCGCCCATGACGGTCCGTTCTTCCGCTCGCACGGCTATGGCAACACCAACTACTCACCGCAGGGCACGCCGGTTCTGTTCCAGGCCGGCTCCTCCGATCGCGGTCGCCAGTTTGGCGGCCGGCACGGGGAATGCGTGTTCCTCGGCGGCGGCTCGATCGAGAAACTTGCCAGCCAGGTCAAGTCGATCCGCGAAGAGGCTGAGGCCAACGGGCGCGATGGCAATTCGATCAAGATCATGAGCGCCTTCTCCTGCGTGGTTGCGAGCACCGAGGCCGAGGCGCAGCGCAAGCATCGCGAAATCCTCGATGCGCAAACGCCGGAAGTCGCCGTGGCATCCTATGCCTGGTTTACCGGGCTCGATCTGTCGTCCTACGATCCGGCGACCAAGATGAGCGCGCTCCACACCGAGCTGTCGCAGACCCAGGTCGCGCGCTTTGGCGACAAGACCGTGGGCGACGTGCTCAAGGATTGGCACGCGCATGGCGTGCGGACCAACCCGTTCGTCGGAACGCCCGAACAGATCGCCGACATCATGTGCGAAATGGCCGAAGGCGCGGATCTCGACGGCTTCCTGTTCACCCCGCTGATCCAGCCGGCCTCGACGATCGATTTCGTCGCGCAGGTCCTGCCGGTGCTGCGGGCACGCGGTGTGGCGGCGACGGACTACGAAGGCGAGACGCTGCGCGAACGCCTGCTGGGCACGCCGACGCCGGTCCTGCGCGATGATCATCCTGGCTCCGGCTATCGCAGCCTCTCGGCCTGACATGGGCCCGGCGCCAGCCACCAGAGTTGGTTGGCGCCGATCACGCCTGTGCCGGGGCAGGCGGGGCTCTGTTGCCCTCGCCGGCAAAGACGTATTCCCCGGCATTGATCCGCTCGAACAGCCCCTTCGACCATTCCTGCTCGGCACGCAGGCGCAGCGAGGAGAGTTCGAAGATCTCCCGCACATAGGAGGGCGTGGTGCTCGATCGCTTCACGTCGCCAATGTCAAAGCCGTTACTGGCAATGCGGGCGTCGATCTCGGTCATGCGGAACTTGAGCGCCGCGATCACTTCGGACCGGCTGAGCAGGAACATGAACGAGGTGAGGGCCATGACCGGCTTGGTGTCGAAGGTTTCGACGGTCCAGACCGCCTGGCGCAGCAGCCGCATCAGCTCGACATCACCCTGTGGCGTGATCTGGTAGATCGTGCGTTCCGGGCGCTTGCCGGAAGCTTCGGTGCCGCTCTCGGCAATGTAGCCGTCCTGCTTGAGCGAGCGCAGCGCGTTGTAGATCGAGCCCGGCTGGATATTGGCCCACTCGTCGACATGCCACGTCATCAGTTCACGGCGCAGGAAATATCCGTGCACCGGCTGAAACTGGCGAACAGCTCCGAGAACGACAAGGCGGGTGATCGTCGACATGGCGCGAAGCTATGTCAGTTGCGGTGAGCGCACAAGAGAAGCGCTTGTCGGAAAGCAAGAAATTGAATAGGTTTATTGAACTAGTCAAAATTGACTATACGGAGGGGTAAATGACGAGTGTGGCGAACGCCGTTCCCAATCAGGCACAACTGGCCCTGCGCAAGGCCTTCTCGATGTTTCCCACCGGGGTGGTGGCTGTTTGCGGTCTGGAGGCGAGTGAACCCGTCGGCATGGCGGTCAATTCCTTCAGCTCGGTTTCTCTTGATCCGCCGCTGGTGTCGATCTGCGTTGCCCGCAATTCCGGCACCTGGCCGCGCCTTTCTGGTCTGCCGCATGTCGGTCTCAGCGTGCTCGGAGCCGGCCAGGCGCTGCTGTCGCGGCAACTCGCCTCGAAATCGGCCAACCGCTTTGAGGGCGCATCCTGGCAGGCGAGCGACGGCGGGGCAGTGTTTATCGAAGGCGCCACCCTGTGGCTCGATTGCGCCGTCAGGGACCATTTGGCCGGTGGCGATCACGAGATCGTCCTCCTCGAGGTGCTGACCTCGCGCCTGTTCCCCGACACCGCGCCCCTGGTATTCCACCAGAGCCAGTATCTCGGCCTGTCCGGCACGGCATGACCAGGGCCGCGCCCGTGGAGCTTTCATCATTCTCTGGCGTCGTGGTGCACGGCCACAAACGCGGCAGGGTGCTGGGCTTCCCCACTGCGAACATAAGGATGAACGCGGGCGCCTGTTGTCCCCCGGATGGCGTCTATAGCTGCTGGATCGCACTTGCCGGTTACAGCCAGCTGTGCGGCGCCACGGTCAGCATCGGATATAACCCAACCTTCGACGACGTGCCGGACCGCCAGGTGGAGGCGTACATCCACGATTTCGATGCCGACCTCTATGGCCAACTCGTCCAGGTGCAGGTGCTGTGTCGGCTGCGCGATATGCTGCACTTCGCCACCATCGACGAGCTTGTGGAGCAAACCATGCGCGACGTGGACCAGTCGCGCGCCGTGCAAGCACTCTTGCAAGCCGCAGTTGGCCGATAGCCGGCCGCGATAGCGCCACGCAGCGAGCCGGACGCACAGGCGCGGTTCGGCCTCGCGCATTGCCTGCCGGTGTCGACGACGCTATAGCAGCGCTCCCGCAGGCCCACAGCGAGGGAGACGCATGACGACTGACGACATGGAGCGGTTTCGTCCGGCCATCCTGGCTGTGCGTCCAGATCTGGCCGGCTCCACCTTCACACTGGCTACCGCCGGGTGGGATTCGATCGCGGTGGATGTCGACGACCACCTGATTTTCAAGTTTCCGCGGCACGACGTGGCCGAACGGGCGCTGATCAAGGAGGCCGCCCTCCTGGCGGAGATACGGCCGAACGTCTCGATGCCGGTACCCAACCTCCGCCTGGTCCAGGGCCCTCCGCTGTTCTCGGTGCACGAAAAGCTGCCTGGAGACCACCTTCTCGCAGCGCACTACGACGTGCTGCCCGAGGACGCGCGCCGGCAGCTAGCGGACCTGCTGGGCCAGTTCTACGCCCAGCTTCATCGGCTCGACGACAAGAGGATGATAGCGGCCGGGGCGGGAGAGGTGGGGGCATGGCAGCCACTGGACGCCATACGTGAACTGGCCTTGCCGCCGCTCGCGTCTGATCTGCGTCGCCTGGCGGCTGCCACCATCAGCGCATACGAACAACTGCCGCCCGACCCCTACGGCGTGACCTATGGCTATTTCGATGGCCATGGCTGGAACATGGCCTTCGATCACGCCAACGGTCGCCTGAACGGCCTCTACGACTTTGCCGATTCCGGGGTAGGGCCGCTGCACCGGGAATTCATCTATTCCAGTTTCGTCGCGGCGGACCTGACCGAGCGGATCATCACCGCCTATGAGCGCGAGACAGACCGGCCTTTGGATCGTCGCCGCATCTCGATTCTGACCGGCGTCCATCGCCTGTCCGAACTCGCCGAACTCATCGACGATCCCGAAAACTCGGCGCTCCTGCTCGCCAATCTGGAAGCCTGGGCCGAAACGGCGGATGGCCTTGCCTGATTTAATATGACTTAGAAAGTCATATATGTTGCCAAGACCGCAGCATTGCGGCATATCGAGGCGCGTAACGGTTCCCCCGCTTCAGGACAACAAGCATGCCGTCGATCGATCGTGACGCCGCCTTTGCCGCTATCCGGGCTGCCCTGATGTCATCTTATTCCGGATCCTTGGCGTCGACCCGCATGTCGCCGTTGGAAGCGCTGGAATGCATGGCGGCCGCCTTGGGCTCGATCTATCGTGAGGTTGCCGACGCTCACATCCACCCCGATGGGTGTCGATGTGGCTGGGTGCCCCATGACGTGCTCGACCTTGTTGCGTTGGAGCAGGCAATTGCGGCAAATGCAGTCCGCGAGGATTCCGAAGAGGTCTTTGATCTTCGCTCCGTCACACCGGTTGGCCACGGCTGAGCGGTACAAAACACAGTTAGTGCCTTCATGATAAAGCGTTTTTTCTCGTATTATGCCCCTTACAAGGGCCTGTTCGTTCTCGACTTCGGCTGCGCGGTGATCGCCGGCCTGCTCGAACTCGTCTTCCCGCTCGCGGTCGCCTATTTCATCGACCAGCTGCTGCCACGCTCCGAATTCGGCTTCATCCTGATTGCCGGCGCCATGCTGCTCGCGATCTATGCGGTCAACGCCGTTCTGCACGCAGTCGTCAACTATTTCGGCCACGTGCTGGGCGTCTCCATCGAGACCGACATGCGCCGCCAGGTGTTCGATCACCTGCAGAAGCTCAGCTTTCGCTTCTTCGACAACAACAAGACCGGCCATCTGATCACCCACGTCACCAAGGACCTGGAGGATGTTGGCGAGGTCGCCCACCACGGCCCCGAAGACATCTTCATTGCCGTGATGACCTTTATCGGCGCGTTCGTGCTGATGTTCGTGACCAACTGGAAGCTGGCGCTGATCACCACCATCGTGGTGCCCATCGTCACCTGGCTGGTCAGCAAATACGGCTCGCGCATGACGCTGAACTGGCAGGAGCTGTTCGGCCGCGTCGGTGAATTCAACACCCGTGTCGAGGATTCGATTGGTGGTATTCGCGTGGTGAAGGCCTTCGCCAACGAGGGCCACGAATCCAAGCTGTTCGCCGGCAACAACGAGGCCTATCGCTCCACCAAACTGCGCGCCTATGCCATCATGACGGCGAGCATCACCATCACCTATCTCAGCACGCGCCTTGTGCAATTGCTGGTTATGCTGGCCGGCTCCTGGCTCGTCGTCCAGGGTGAGATGAGCTATGGCGGCTTCGTCAGCTTCCTGCTGCTGGTCGAAGTTTTCCTGCGTCCGATCGACAAGATCACCGGCGTGCTCGAGAGCTATCCCAAGGGTATTGCCGGCTTCCGGCGCTTCACCAAGCTGATCGATACCGAGCCCGACATCGCCGATCGCAAGGGCGCCAAGGTGGTGACGGCGCTCAAGGGCGATATCGTGTTCAAGGATGCCGCCTTCTCCTACGAGCATGGCCGCAAGGTGCTCGATGGCCTTAACCTTTCGGTCAAAGCCGGCGAAACCGTCGCCATCGTCGGCCCCTCCGGCGCTGGCAAAACGACGCTCTGCTCGCTCTTGCCGCGCTTCTACGAACTCGATAGCGGCTCGATTTCCATCGACGGCATCGACATCCGCGACATGACGCAGTCCTCGCTGCGCAGCCAGATTGGCATCGTGCAGCAGGATGTCTTCCTGTTTGGCGGCACTATCCGCGAGAACATCGCCTATGGCCAGCTCGGCGCCAGCGACGAGGCCATCTGGGACGCGGCCAAGCGTGCCCGGTTCGACACCGTGATCAAGCGTCTGCCCGATGGCCTCGACACCATGGTCGGCGAGCGCGGCGTCAAACTCTCGGGCGGGCAGAAGCAGCGCGTGGCGATTGCCCGGATATTCCTCAAGAACCCACCGATCCTGATCCTCGACGAGGCAACATCGGCTCTGGACACGGCAACCGAAGTCGCCATCCAGCGCTCGCTGGCCGAGCTGTCACAGGGCCGCACGACGCTTGTTATCGCGCACCGCTTGGCGACGATCCAGCATGCGGACCGGATCGTCGTGATCGACGAAACTGGGATTGTCGAGGAAGGCGCGCACGAAGCGCTGCTGGCCAAGGACGGCGCCTATGCTGTGCTGCACAAGGCTCAGTTCGGTTATCTCGCGGGTAGATGAAAGAGGGCGGCTTCTGGCCGCCCTTCTATTGGATGGTTACTGCGCCGCAACCGCTTCCGGCTGATCCAGCCCAGCCAACCGCCGCGCCCGCGCCAGGCTCTCCGGCTGCTCGCTGCGGTGGCGGCGGCCGATTTCCATCATCATGATGGTGTCAGGCAAAAACTCGAGTTCGGCAAAGATCGAGTCCCAGTCGATATCGCCCCAGCCGAGCGGCATGTGCAGGTCGCCGATGCCCATGGCGGTGTTTTCCTGCGGGTGGAACGCCTTGTAGAAGGCCTGCGGGCGGCCGAAGCTGTCATGGACATGCAGGTGCCCGGTAACCGGCGCCATGGCCGCGATCTGCTCGCGGAAGTTGAGGCCCTTATAGGTGCTCTCGATATAGGCGTGGCTGAAGTCGATCAGCGCGACCACATTGGGATGGTTCACTGCCTTCACCGTCTCGGCCACTTCCGCCGGGGTCTGGCGATACTGGCCGGGCTCGGTGGTGAAGATGTTCTCGAAGGCGATGCGCACGCCATAGGGGCGGGCGAAATCGCCAAGCTCGGTCAGCGCTTCGCGCTCGCGGATATCGGCCTCTGCGCGCTGGTGAATCTGATCGGCCCGCAATGCGCCACCATGCTGCACGAGGATGCGCGCGTCGATGCGGTCGCAGACCTCGACCAGCGCCTTGGCGGCTTCCATCTGGAACTGGGCGGTGTCGGGATCCATGAAGTTGGACGAGACCAGACCATGCACCGTGTAGCGGAAATCGAACTGGCTGGTGATGGCGATCAGGCGCTCGAGACGCTGCGGCAGGATGCGGCCGCCCGAGATCAGGTCGATACCGGTGAGCCCGAGCTCGACCGTGTCGACGCCGATATCGGCAAGACGGCGCAGATCGGCTTCGAGGCTGAACAATTCGCCGTCGTCGGAACCGGAATTGAAGCCGGTGGCAATGATATTACCCATAATGTCTCTCCCTGGGGTCAGGCGTTGATGCGGGAATTGGTGGCGGCGCGTTGAGATGCACCGAGTTCGACGCGGCGGCCGGTATCGTGGCTGAAAACGTGCAGGTCGGCCTCGGCAATGGCGAGGTGAACAGGCAGGCCGGTGCCCAAGGCGTCGGTGCCGGTATCCACGGCGACGATGCGGCTGCCATCGGCATCGGCATAGACCAGTCGCGAAGCGCCCAGCTCTTCGGTGTAATCGACGACAGCCGTGATGGCCCCCTTGGTACCGGCAGCCACGCGCTGCACCAGCTCGGGACGTATGCCGATGGACACTTCCTTGCTGACCAGATCGGGCGCCACTGTGGGCAGGTGGATCATCCCGCCCTTGCCATGCCGGAAGTAGCCGTCCTGGCCAAAGAAACCGCGCACTAGGTTCATGGCGGGGGAGCCGATGAAGTCGGCAACGAACAGGCTGGCGGGGCGATGATAGACCTCGCTCGGCTTGCCAACCTGCTCGACCACACCGGCATTCATGATGATCAGCCGATCGGCCAAGGTCATCGCCTCGGTCTGGTCGTGCGTCACGAATACCGAGGTGACCCCTAGGCTGCGATGCAGGTTGCGCACTTCGGCACGCATGGCGACGCGCAGCTTGGCATCGAGGTTGGAGAAGGGTTCGTCGAACAGGAACACCTTGGGCTCGCGCACCATGGCACGGGCCATGGCGACGCGCTGGCGCTGGCCGCCCGAGAGTTCGCCCGGCTTGCGATCGAGATAGGGATCGAGGCTGACCGATTTCGCCACCTTCATCACCTTGGCATCGCGTTCGGCGCGCGGCATGCCGGCAACCTTGAGCGCGTAGCCGATATTCTGGCGGACGCTCATATGCGGGTAGAGCGCATAATTCTGGAACACCATGGCGCAACCGCGTTCACGCGGTTCGAGCTTGTTGACCACGGTGCCGCCGATGGCGATCTCGCCCTCGGTAATGTCCTCGAGGCCAGCGATCATGCGCAGCAAGGTGGACTTGCCGCAGCCCGAGGGACCGAGGATGACGACGAACTCGCCCGCTTCGATTTCGACATCCACGCCGTGGACGACATTGGTTTTCTGGTAGCGCTTCTTGACGCCGGAAAGAGTGATGGCAGCCATGTTGTGTCTCACTTATCGCGGGAGATGAGGCCACGCACGAACCAGCGCTGCATGAAGGCAACGATGAGGAGCGGCGGGAGCATGATGATGAGGGCGCCGGCCATGGTGACATTCCAGTCGGGCAGGCCGTTCTGATCGGGGATGAGCGCTTTGAGCTGCATAACCACGGTGCCGTAATTGGCCCGGTCGGTGGTAATGAGCAGTGGCCACAGATACTGGTTCCAGCTCGAGACGAATAGGATCGTGGCCAGCGCCAGCATATTGGTTCGGCTCAGCGGCAGCAGCACATCCCAGAAGAAGCGCAGCGGGCCCGAGCCGTCCATCTTCGAGGCCTCCACCAGCTCATCGGGGATGGTCATGAAGAACTGGCGGTAGAGGAAGGTGCCCGTGGCTGTCGCGACGAGCGGCAGGATGAGGCCGGTATGGGAGTTGAGCAGGTTCCACTCCAGCGAGACCTGCACGCCGGCCAGCGTGTTCATCAGCCAGGAAATACCCGTGACGTCGAGTATCATCTGGAACGGCAGCAGTGCGTTGGCGGCGATGGAGTAGGTCGGCACGATGCGCACTTCGAGCGGCAGCATCAGCGTCACGAAGATCATCCAGAAGCAGAACATGCGGGCGCGGTAGTTGAAAAACACGATCGAGAAGGCCGAAAGCGAGGCCAGCACGATCTTGCCGACGGTGACGCCCACCGCGACGATCAGGCTATTGATCATCTTCGGGCCGAGATCGGCGCGGGTCCAGGCCTCGTTGAGGTTGTCGAGAAGGTGCGAGGACGGCCACAGTACGATCGGCACCTGGCTGACTTCCGTCAGCGACTGCGAGGCAGCGACGAAAGTGATCCAGAAGGGGAGCACCACCAGCACGAGGCCCAGCGTCATGGCCGCATAGGTGATGAAATCGAATAGGGGGGAGCGTTCGATCATGGGACGGTCCTCAATGATAGTGGACGCGCTTTTCGACCCATTTGAACTGGACGAAAGTGAGCGCGATGACGAGGAACATGAGGACGATCGACTGGGCAGCGGCGCCCGAATAGTCGAGCCCTTTGAAACCGTCGAAATAGATCTTGTAGACCATCACCTCGGTCGAGCCGTAAGGCCCGCCTTCGGTCATGGTGTCGATGATGCCGAAGCTGTCGGTGAAGCTCGAGATCAGGTTGATGATCAAGAGGAAGAACACCGTCGGCGCGATCAGCGGCAGCTGCAGGTCGAGCATGCGCTGCCACGGGCGGGCACCATCCATGGCGCCGGCTTCCGAGATGGAGCGCGGGATCATCTGCAGGGCAGCAAGGAAGAAGATGAAGTTGTAGCCGATACCGAGCCACGCATGGCACATGATGACCATGAACAGGGCCTGGAAACCGTTGATGGCCGGGTTCCAGATGCCCGGAAACATCTGGTTGATGGCGCCGACCAGCCCCGATTCCGGAGCAAAGATGAAGCGGAAGGCAACTCCGGCTGCGGGGGCCGCAATGGCGTAGGGCCAAACGAAAACCGACTGGAACAGACGGGTGCCCTTAAGCGCGCGATCGACGAACGTGGCCAGGACCAGCGCCACCGTCATGGAAAGGCCGGTGGTGAGCATGGCGTAGAAGGCGCTGCGGCCGACCGTCGTCCAATACTCGTTGTCGCGGAAGATAGAGAGGAAGTTGTTGAGCCCGGCCCAGGTGTTGCCACCACCCCAGGGCTGCTCGAGCGTGAACGCCCAGAACATCGCCTGGCTCGTCGGCCAGTAGAAGAAAACCAGCACAAGCAGCAGCTGGGGGGCGATCAACAGCCAGGGCAGGACCGGATTATTGTAATAGGCGCGTCGTTCCATGGCCGCCTCCGCGAGTGAGAACAGAAAAAGGCACGGACGGCTTAGCCGCCCGCGCCCGGGTCAGATCAGGGGAGCTGAACGCCAGCGTAGGTGGCTTCGAACTTGCGCAGGATTTCGTTGCCCTTGGCATCGAAATCGGTCAGCGACTGCTTCACGTCGGCATTGTTGAACAGCACGTTCTGGATGGTCTTGACCATCTCGGCGCGGATCGAGGCGTAGTTGCCGAGGCGGATACCGCGGGTGTTCTCGGTGGGCGGGGTAGCGGTCAGGCTGCCAATCGCCAGTTCACGGCCAGCGTAGGGAGCGGCGCTGTAGAAGCCGTTGGCGGTCATGGCGTCAAAGCCCGAATTGGTCACCGGGATGTAGCCGGTAACGGTCGACCACCACTCGGCCTGCTTTGGCGTCGAGATGAAGGCAAAGAAGGCGGCAGCGCCGGCATATTCTTCGGCCGTCTTGCCCTGGAGGGTCCAGAGCGAAGCGCCACCGACGAGGCTGTTGGTGCGTTCGACGCCTTCACGCATCGGCAGCATGGCAACCTGCCAGTTGAGGCCTTCGATGGCCTTGGCGGTGACAGTGCCGTGACCGGCAACCGAACCCGAGAAAATCTGGCAGTCGCCGGCGGCGAAAGCGTCCAGGTCGTTCTGGCCGACATCCTTGCTCTTGTGGACGAACAGACCTTCGTCATACATCGCCTTGATCCAGGTCAGCTGATCGACGAACAGGCCCTGGCTGACGACGAGCTCGGCATCGAGTCCGCCAAAGCCGTTGCCCTTGGTGGCGATGGGCTGGTTATGGATCGCCGAGAACTGCTCGAACCACTGCCAGGCGCCGGCCGGATCGAAGCCGACCGGGCATTCGTAGCCGGCGGCCTTCATCTTGCGCGCGGCGTCTTCGACTTCAGTCCAGGTGGTCGGGGTAGCGTCGTAGCCAACCTTGGCCAGCGCATCCATGTTGTAATAGATCATCGCGGTCGAGGAGTTGAACGGCATCGACAGCAGTTCGCCGGTCGAGGTCGAGTAGTACGAGGCGATACCGGAGAAATAGTCGTCCCAGTTCACGTCGAGGCCAGCCTCGCCCATCACGGTCTTGACCGGGACATAGGCGTTCGACAGCATCAGGTCGAGCGTGCCGGCGTCGAAGATCTGGGTGATGGTGGGGTGCTTGTTGGCGCGATAGGCAGCGATGGTGTTCTGCAGGTTCGCGTCGTAATTGTCCTGGCTCACGCAGGTGATTTCGTAGTCGGCCTGCGAGGCGTTGAAGTCCTTGCACATGTCCTGGATGCGGTCGGACAGGTCGCCGGAAAGGCCATACCAGAATTCGAACTTGGTCTGGGCCATGGCGGGGGCAGTTGCCAGCGCGAGCGCTGCGATCGTTGTTGCTGCGCTGAGCAGCCGGGTGCGTGTCATTTGGGCCTGTCTCCGAAAGGGAATGCCTAGAGGCGGCCGGACTCCTAGTGACGCTGTTTGACGGTTGCCTTGCAGAGCGGTGACTATTAACCGACAGTTCCATGACGCTTGGATGAACTTCGCTGGTCGCCAAACTGTCATGAAATTCGGCTAGCGCAGGGCGCATACACACGCACATAAAACGCAAGATCGGCACGCCATGAACACAGTCGCCCTCGGAGAACTCGTCCTCACCAATGCCCGGATCGTCCTGGCCAATGAAGTGCTGGAAGGTTCGATCCGCGTCGATGGCGGGGTGATCACCGATATCGGCGCGCCGGGGCGGAGTGGGGTCGATCTCGAAGGCGACTATTTGATTCCTGGCCTCGTCGAACTCCACACCGATCATCTTGAAACCCACTACGCCCCGCGTCCGAAAGTACGCTGGAATCCGGTAGCCGCGGTGCAGGCGCATGACGCGCAGATTGCCGCCTCGGGCATAACCACGGTTCTGGATGCCATCCGCGTCGGTCTCGACGAGAATTCGGACATGGGCGCAACGGAAATGCAGACGCTGATGCACGCCATCGCTGCCGGCACCAAGGCCGGCCGCCTGCGCGCCGAGCATCACGTGCATCTGCGCTGCGAAGTCTCAGCTCCGGACTGCCTCGAGTCATTCAACCTGCTCAAGGACGATCCACAGGTGCGCCTGGCCTCGCTGATGGACCATGCGCCGGGCCAGCGTCAGTTCGCCAGCATGGACGCCTACAAGGTCTACTATCAGGGCAAGCTCAAGATGAGCGACGCTGCCCTTGAGGATTTCACCCAGCGTCGCAATGCCGAGTCGCGGACCTATGCCGGCCCACACCGTCGGGCCATCGCCCAGGCCTGCCATGACCTTGGTATCGTCCTCGCCAGCCACGACGACGCCACGCGCGATCACGTCGAGGAAGCCGTCGCGCTCGGTATCGACGTAGCCGAGTTCCCCACCACGATCGAAGCCGCCAAGGCCTCGCGTCAGGCGGGCATGGCCATCCTCATGGGCGGCCCCAACGTGGTTCGTGGCGGCTCGCACTCCGGCAATGTCTCGGCGCGCGCCCTGGCCGAAGCGGGCCTGCTCGATATCCTGTCATCCGACTACATTCCCTTCTCCATGTTGCAGTCGGCATTCTCGCTCGCCGAAACCGTGGAGGGGATAAGTTTGGCCCAGGCGGTGCAATTCGTCACCAAGCGCCCCGCCGAAGCAGGCGGATTCCATGATCGCGGCGAGATCGCCATCGGCAAGCGCGCCGACTTCGTTCACGTCCGCGTCGAGGACGGCATTCCGATCGTGTTGACGGTCTGGCGCCAGGGCAGGCGGGTGATATGAACGGCACCTTCGTCGCCGTTGTCGGCCCGAGTGGCGTCGGCAAGGACAGCCTGATCGGCTTTGCCCGCGAACGCCTGGAAGCCAGCGGCCGCGTAGTCTTCGTGCGCCGCGTGGTGACCCGGCAGGCCGATGGCGGCAGCGAAGACCATGACAGCATGGACGTCGCCGCCTTCGCCGAAGCCGAACAGTCCGGCGCCTTTGCGCTGAACTGGGATGCGCATGGCCTGCGCTACGGCCTACCGATCGGGTTAGAGCGCGACCTGGCGGCTGGCCGCGTGGTGGTCGCCAACCTGTCGCGTGCGGTCATACCGGCGCTTGTGGCGCGTTACCCCGAAGCCATTGTGGTATCGGTCACCGCCGACCGCGAAGTCATCACCAAGCGCCTGGCAAGCAGAGGGCGCGAAACTGCGGAGTCGATCCAGCGCCGGCTTGATCGCAGCGTGGCGGATCGGTTGCCGCCGAGCACGGTGGTTATCGACAATTCAGGCGAGCTGGAGACGGCGGGCAAGCAATTCGTCAGCTTGCTGGAAGACGCTGCTGGTCTGGCCGTGCGGGCCTAAACCACCAATTCCATGCGCTCCGCCGGAAAGCGGCTGAGCGCGTAAGATATTGGTTCGCCTTCGCTATCCACGTCGACCGCCTCCGACACCAGCAGAATGGCACCCGGCGCCAGCCCCAGCAGTTTGGTCTCCTCGATGTCAGCATGCCGGGCCGAAATTCTGGTCGAGGCGCGCGAATAATCGGCAATGCCGTAGCTGGCAAAGGTGTCGGTCGTAGACTGCATCTGGGCGATGCGCTCGGCAAAATCGGGAAAGCGCCGATAGGGCAGCCAGGTCGTCGACCGCGAGATCGGCCGGCCGTCCGCGATCGACATGCCCTCGATGCGAACTACCTTCGCGCCGGGTTTGAGCGAGAGCGCGGTGGCGACCGTAGCCGTGGCATTCTCGATCTTGTGGCTGATGCTGCGTGAGGTAAGGCTGGACGCCTGGCCTTTGAGGCCTTCCCGGAATCGAGTGCGCTTGCCGATGGGATAGCTGAGCCGCTTGGCATTGCGCACGAAGGTGCCGCGCCCCTGTTCGGCGCCCACCACACCCTCTTCGGCGAGCACCGCGATGGCGCGGCGCACGGTGTGGCGATTGGCGGAAAAGCGTTCAGCCAGAACAGCTTCGGTCGGCAGGCGGTCGCCGCTGGCCAGTTTGCCGCCGACGATATCGAGGCGGATCGCATCGGCAATGCGCCGCCACAATGCCACGCCACCCAGCTCGTCTTTCAAAACTGTCATTGCATTTTCACACAGGAAGAGTAGCACCGGACTCAGGACATTAGTTGTCTAGTTCATTAGACAAATAGAGGCAAGTATGCAGACAGCATCCTCCATCGATAACGGAGCCAGAAAGGCCGCACTCGATGTGCTCGCCGCGGCGCCGTCACGCGCTTTGGCGGACCTGTGGGACCGCTGGGCCGACAAGCCGGAGCACACAAAGGTGCGTGGGCCGGAAGTCGGGCTGGTCATGGTGCGGGGCCGCGCCGGTGGCGGTGGAGCGCCGTTCAACCTGGGCGAGGCCAGCGTCGCCAGGGCCAGCGTGCGCATTATGACCGGGCAGGTGGGGCACGGGTATTGTTTGGGCCGCGATATGGCCAAGGCGGAGGCGATCGCCGTGATCGACGCGCTGTGGCAGCGTGAGCCTGATCGGGTCGAGGCGGAAATTATCGAGCCGCTGCGGGCACTTGCCATCGAGGCGGATCAGAAGCGCCGTGACGAGTCGGCGGCGACGAAGGTCGATTTCTTCACCATGGTACGGGGAGATAACTGAGATGGACCTCGGTCTAGAAGGCGGATTTGCCGAACCTGTGCTGCAATCCCAGACCTGTTTCCGGGCGATCATGGACGCGCTGGCTAACCCCGGAACGATCCAAAAACTCGCTACACCCGTGACCGCTAGTGGTGGCCTGACGACCGAGTTGGTTAGCACACTGTTAACGCTGACCGACCACGACACCAGTATTTGGCTCGATAATGCGACACGCAGCGACCGCGCCGTGTTGGACTATGTTAACTTTCACACCGGTGCGCCGGTGGTGGCCGAGCCGGGCAAAGCGAACTTCGCTTTCGCAAGCGGCGCCGCGCATTTGCCGCCCCTCGATCAGTTCAACCTCGGCACCCAGGAATACCCCGATCGCTCGACCACAATCGTGCTGGCCGTCGAGGCTTTGAGCGGCGGCGCCGAGCTGATCATCCGTGGTCCGGGGATCAAGGAGCACGGCCATATTAGCCCGGTCGGGCTGCCCGGGGATTTCGTGGCGCAGTGGGCGGCCAATCGCGAACTGTTCCCGCGCGGCATCGATCTGCTGCTGGTGGCCGATGGCGCGGTGATGGGCCTGCCGCGCTCGACCCGCATTTCGGAAGGACATTGACATGTACGTAGCCGTCAAGGGCGGGGAAGCCGCCATTGCCAATGCTCACGCACTGCTGGCCGACCGCCGCCGTGGCGATCGGTCGGTGCCCGCGCTGCGCATCGACCAGATCGTCGAGCAACTTGGGCTCGCGGTGGATCGCGCCATGGGCGAGGGCTCGCTCTATGACAAGGAACTGGCGGCGCTGGCTTTGGTGCAGGCGCGTGGCGACCTGATAGAAGCGATCTTTCTGGTCCGCGCCTATCGCACCACGCTGCCACGCTTCGGTTATTCCCAGCCGATCGAGACGGGCGAAATGCTGATCGAACGCCGCATTTCGGCGACCTTCAAGGACCTGCCCGGTGGGCAGATGCTGGGGCCGACCTTCGACTATACTCACCGCCTGCTCGATCCCTCGATCGTCGATGGCGATGTGCCTGCGCCGATCGTTCGCGAGGCCGAGACGGAACAGGCGCCGCGCGTCACTGACCTTCTCGGACGGCAGGGGCTGATGGAGCCCGATGGCGAGACCGATCCCGATCGCGATGTCGGCGACCTGACGCGTGAGCCGCTGGACTTTCCACTGGATCGCGACCTGCGCCTGCAGGCGCTGGCGCGTGGCGACGAGGGGTTCCTGTTGGCGCTCGGCTACTCGACCCAACGCGGCTATGGCCGCAGCCATCCATTCGTCGGCGAGATCCGCATTGGCGAAGTCGATGTCGAGTTCGACGTGCCCGAGCTGGGCCTTGCCGTGAACCTCGGGCGCATCCGGGTGACCGAGTGCCAGATGGTCAACCAGTTCAAGGGCTCGGCGAAAGTGCCGCCACAATTCACCCGTGGCTACGGACTGGTCTTCGGCCAGGCTGAGCGGAAGGCCATGGCCATGTCGCTGTGCGACAGGGCGCTGCGGGCCCGCGAGTTTGGCGAGGACATTGTCGCACCGGCGCAGGATGAGGAGTTCGTCATTTCGCACTCCGACAATGTGCAGGCGACCGGCTTTGTCGAGCATTTGAAGCTGCCGCACTATGTGGATTTTCAGGCGGAGCTGGACCTGATCCGGCGCATGCGGGCGGAGCATGATGCGGCCGAAATGAAGGAGGCCGCGGAATGAACGCCGTCGCCCAATACAACTTTGCTTATCTCGACGAGCAGACCAAGCGGATGATCCGGCGGGCCATTTTGAAGGCCATCGCCATCCCTGGTTATCAGGTGCCATTCTCGTCGCGCGAAATGCCCATGCCCTATGGCTGGGGCACGGGTGGCGTGCAGGTGACGGCGTCGATCATCGGGCCAGAGGATGTGCTCAAGGTCATCGACCAGGGCGCTGACGACACCACCAACGCTGTTTCGATCCGGGCTTTTTTCGCCAAGGTCGCGCAGGTGGCAACGACCACCCATACCGCCGAAGCCACCATCATCCAGACCCGCCACCGCATTCCGGAAAAGGCGCTGGGGCAGGGGCAAATCCTGGTCTACCAGGTACCGATCCCCGAGCCGCTGCGCTTCCTCGAACCGCGCGAAACCGAAACGCGCAAGATGCATGCGCTTGAGGAATACGGGCTGATGCACGTCAAGCTCTACGAGGACATCGCTCGCCACGGCCGCATCGCCACGACCTATGCCTATCCGGTCAAGGTCGAGGGCCGCTACGTAATGGATCCGAGCCCGACCCCCAAGTTCGACAACCCCAAGATGCATATGAGCGAGGCGCTGCAGTTGTTCGGCGCCGGGCGCGAGCATCGCATCTACGCCGTGCCGCCGCATACTGAAGTGGTGAGCCTCGATTTCGAGGATCATCCATTCGAGATCCAGCATTTTGCCGAGCCCTGTGCTCTGTGCGGGGCGGAGCAGGTGTATCTGGACGAGGTCATTCTGGATGACCGGGGCGGGCATATGTACGTCTGCTCGGACACCGACAATTGCGAAGAACGCCGGGAAGCGGGGCACGTTGGTGCGCTGGGGATGAAGGAGGCGGCGGAATGAGTGATTGGCAACTCTTCACCTCTCCCTTTGGGGGTGAGGGGGCCTTCCTCCTCACCGCATCAAGAAAAGGCCCCCTCACCCGACCCAAGAGGGTCGACCTTTCCCCCGAAGGGAGAGGTAAGGAAGGATATATCCAATGACTACCGAACCCCTTCTCCGCGTCGAGAACCTGACCAAATATTACGGCAGCCGTCTCGGCTGCGCCGATGTGAGTTTCGAGCTCTGGCCGGGTGAAGTCCTGGCCATTGTGGGGGAATCCGGCTCGGGCAAGACCACGTTGCTGAACTCCCTGTCGGCGACGCTGGAGCCGAGCTCGGGCCGGACCCTCTACCGCATGCGCGATGAGCAATGGCGCAATATCTATGAGCTGAGCGAAGCCGAGCGGCGTTTCCTCGTCCGCACCGACTGGGGCTTCGTGCACCAGAACCCGGCCGATGGCCTGCGCATGACGGTATCGGCCGGCGCCAATGTCGGCGAGCGGCTAATGGCCGTGGGTGACCGGCATTATGGGCATATCCGCGACACGGCGCTCGACTGGCTCGGGCGCGTTGAGATCGCGGCGGACCGTATCGACGATCAGCCGCGCTCCTTCTCCGGCGGCATGCGACAGCGCCTGCAGATCGCCCGCAACCTGGTGACCGGGCCGCGCCTGGTGTTCATGGATGAGCCGACTGGCGGCCTCGACGTGTCGGTGCAAGCGCGCCTGCTCGATCTGCTGCGTGGGCTGGTGGGCGAACTGGGGCTGGCAGCAATTGTCGTGACCCACGACCTCGCCGTCGCCCGACTGCTCAGCCATCGCATGATGGTGATGAAGGATGGGCGGGTGATCGAGGCCGGTCTCACTGACCGCGTGCTGGATGATCCGCGTGAGCCTTACACGCAGCTGCTGGTTTCCTCGATTTTGCAGGTGTGAGGCATGGAACTTGTCACCACCACAGGACGGCACCTCCCCCTGGATGGGGGAGGCTGGGAGGGGGGGGGCGCGCATGCTCAGTTTGCGGCGAGATACCCCCTTCCTGCTCGATTCAACGGACTTAGCTGAAGCTAAGTCCTGTCTCGCTTCCCTCCCCACAAGGGG
Organism: Devosia lacusdianchii; assembly: GCF_022429625.1. NCBI lineage: Bacteria > Pseudomonadati > Pseudomonadota > Alphaproteobacteria > Hyphomicrobiales > Devosiaceae > Devosia > Devosia lacusdianchii. Next base: position 1,102,065 of record NZ_CP092483.1, read on the forward strand.
GAGGGTGGGTGCAAGAGCCGGAACTTCGGAGTACATGCTATGACCGCGCTTTCCGTTCAAAATCTCGCCAAGACCTTCACCATGCATCTGCGCGACGGCGTCGTGCTGCCGGTGGTGGAGAATGTGAACTTCGATGTCCAGGCCGGCGAGTGCGTCGTGCTGGGCGGACCTTCGGGGGCGGGCAAGAGTTCGATCCTCAAGATGGTCTATGGCAATTACGGCATCGATGCCGGGGCCATCGTGATCCGGCACCATGGAGAGGCGGTCGATCTGGCAGCGTCCGACCCGCGCACGGTGCTGACGCTCCGACGGGACAGCATTGGCTATGTCAGCCAGTTCCTGCGCACCGTGCCGCGTGTCTCGGCGCTCGACGTGGTGGCCGAGCCGCTGGTGATCCGTGGCGTCGACAAGACCGAGGCTCAGCAGCGCGCCCGCGAACTGCTGGCCCGGCTCAACCTGCCGGAAAGGCTGTGGTCGCTGCCTCCTGCCACCTTCTCGGGTGGCGAGCAGCAGCGCGTCAACATTGCACGCGGCTTCATCACCGATCACCCGGTCTTGCTGCTGGACGAGCCTACAGCATCGCTCGATGCGACCAACCGCGCCGTAGTGGTCGCCATGATCACTGAGAAGAAGGCCGCCGGCGTGGCCTTGCTGGGGATTTTTCATGACGACGATGTGCGGGAACGGGTGGCGGATCGCATCGTCGACGTGACTGCATTCGCGCCGAGGATTGCCGCATGACCCGGCTTTCCGAAAAACCCTTCGTCCATCCAACCGCTCAGGTGACGGGCTCGACGCTAGGCCGGTACACCGAGGTCGGCGCCGGCAGCCATGTGTCGCGTTCGACGCTGGGGGATTACGCCTACTGCGTTGAGAATACGCAGATTGCCTATGCCCAGATTGGCAAGTTCGCCAACATCGCCAGCCATGTGCGCATCTATGCCAGCATGCATCCGATGGAACGGGCCTCACTGCACCACTTCACCTACCGCTCGGCCTGGTATTTCGAGGGTGAGGAAGATGACCAGGGCTTCTTCGACTGGCGCGCCGGGCAGGGGATCACCATTGGTCATGATACCTGGATAGGTCATGGCGCGGTGGTGATGCCGGGGGTGAGGATCGGCAATGGGGCGATCATCGGCTCCAATGCCGTGGTGACAAAGGACGTGGCGGATTTCGCCATTGCCGTGGGCGTGCCGGCGCGAACCATCAAGCAGCGGTTTAGTGATGATGTGGCTGGACGGCTCGATGCGATGGCGTGGTGGGACTGGAGCCACGAGAAGTTGCACGAGGCGCTGCCGGATTTCCGCAAGCTGGGGATCGAGGCGTTTCTGGAGAAGTATGAGTAGGCGCTGCACCATTCTCATACGCGAACGTCCCCCTCGGGCTTGACCCGAGGGCTTTGTACTTACCGAAGGTTTCCGCAAGTGAAGAGCCCTCGGGTCAAGCCCGAGGGTGACGCGCGGTGGGTTTGGCGGCGCCTGTGCCAAAGTGCTTCTGCCGCCCGCGACAACCCACCACAGCTGCCCGGTGCACAGTCACCAAACCGTCACGCAAGTGTAATCCCAGCTTCATGACACCGCCCTAGGTCTGCCGCAGTTCAACGGCGAGGGCGCCTGATGCTCAAGATTTCCAACGTTTCACGACGTTTCGGTGACAAGCTTGCCGTCAGCGACGTGAATCTCGAAATCCCGCAAGGGCAGATGGTCGGCATTATCGGCCGCTCGGGCGCTGGCAAGTCGACCCTGCTGCGCATGATCAATCGCCTGGCCGACGTCTCCACTGGTTACATCGAATACGAGGGCGTTCGCACGTCGGAATTGCGCGGGCAGAACCTGCGGAACTGGCAGCGCGATTGCGCCATGATCTTCCAGCAGTTCAACCTAGTGCCGCGCCTCGACGTCATCACCAATGTGATGCTGGGCCGGCTCAACGGACGCAACCCACTCCTCAATCTGCTGCAGGTGTTCTCGGCCGACGAGCAGCTTGAAGCGCTCAAGGCGCTCGAGCGGCTCGATATCGCCGCGACGGCGACGCAGTGGGCGCAGACCCTGTCGGGTGGCCAGCAGCAGCGCGTAGCGATTGCCCGGGCGCTGATGCAGGGCCCCAAGCTGATCCTGGCCGACGAGCCGATCGCCAGCCTTGACCCGCGCAATGCCCAGATCGTCATGGACAGCCTGCGCGACATCAATGCCGAAGGCATCACCGTCATCACCAACCTGCATACGCTGGATACGGCGCGCGCCTATTGCGAGCGTATCATCGGCATGGCGCAGGGCAAGGTGGTGTTCGATGGCACGCCCAACGAGCTCACCACCGACGTGGCGCGCACCATCTACGGCGCCGACGGGCTCAAGGAAGCCTTCTCCGAGGCGATGACCTCGACCTCCATCGCACCAATCACCCTCAAGACCGCCGCCGTCGTCAATCCGGCGCCGTAACAGAAGTTCCGCTGCCGGATATCCGGCTGCCGACAACCACGCGTCACCAAAGGAAACACTCCATGTCCGCGATCCGTAAAGTCCTCCTGGCCTCCGTGGCCCTGACCATGTCGACCGCTGCCTTCGCCCAGGACGTCACCGTTCTGCGCATCGGCCTCGATGGCGGCGAAAACGAAGCTGACCAGCTTCGCCGTTCGGAATGCGTTGCCGAGCCGCTGAAGGCCGCCACCGGCGTTTCCGAAGTCCAGTTCTTCCCCTCGCCTGACTATAACGGCATTATCCAGGGCCTGCTTGGCGGCACCATCGATATCGCCATCATGGGTGCGTCATCCTATGCCTCGATCTACCTGCAGGACCCGGAAGCCGTTGACCCGGTTCTGACCACCCAGCAGGAAGACGGCTCGACCGGTTACCACACCATCATGGTCGCACGCGCTGACTCCGGTATCACCGACCTGGCCTCGACCAAGGGCAAGAAGCTCGGCTTTGCTGATCCGGACTCCACCTCGGGCTACCTGATCCCCAACGTTGCGCTGCCGACCGATATCGGCGCGCCGATCGCTGAATTCTACAGCGAAACCGGCTTTGGCGGCGGTCACGAAAACCTCGTCCTCGGGGTCCTCGACGGCACCTGGGATGTCGGCACCACCTTTGGCTCGGGCCAGGGCGAATTCTCGGAAGGCTACACCTCCGGCAACCTGCGCATCATGGTCGACAAGGGCCTGCTCGACATGGACGACCTGGTTGAAGTCTGGCAGTCGCCGATCATCCCGAACGGTCCGCTGATGGTCTCCAACAAGCTCCCAGCCGACATGAAGGACAAGGTCACGGCCTTCTTCAAGGGCCTGCCGGAAGCCGACTTCGAGTGCTTCGACGCCTTCACCGCTGGTGGCTACACCAACTTCGTCGACGCCGACCAGCAGATGTACCAGACCATCATCGACGCCCGTAAGTCGGTTATCGGTGGCTAACTGCTACCTGGCCTGAACCACACACGATGTCATTCCGGCGCAGGCCGGAATCTATCCTGAGATTTTGCCACGATCACCATCTCAGGATGGACCCCGGCCGCCGCCGGGGTGACACCGTGGGTTTGGAAAGAGCTTGCCAATGGCCGATATCGCCCATTCCGAACTATCCCCCGCCGGCCAGACCCTGCTGCAGCATTACCGCGGGCAGGTGCTGACGCGCCGGATCTATTCGGTGCTGATCGTGGTGGGAGTCATCGTCGCTCTCGGCCTGGCGATGAGCTACGCCAATGCCGCCAATTCGGGGAAGTTCTTCGAGCGCCTCCCCTTCATGTTCGACTTCATCAAGAACTTCGTGCCCAACGATCCCTTCGAGATCTTCCGGGCCATGCTCGATATCGAGTCGCCCTATTATGACGGCAGCCAGAAGTTCGACTACACGTCCGAGCGGTTCTATCTGACCGATCGCCTCTACATCCCCAATTACATCTACCAGCTCGTCATCACCGTAAACATCGCCATCGTCTCGACTATTATCGGCGGGTCGCTGGCCTTCTGCCTGTGCTTCTTCGCTGCCACGAACCTGGTTGGCGCGGGTGCTGTGCGCTGGATCATGCGCCGCATCATGGAAGTCATGCGCGCCTTCCCTGAGATTGTGATCGCCGGTCTTTTGACGGCTATCCTCTCCATCGGCCCGATCGCCGCCATCGCGGCCGTGTCGCTGCATACGATCGGCGCGCTGGGCAAGCTGTTCTTCGAAGTGGTCGAAAATGCCGACATGAAGCCCGATGAGGGGCTGCGTTCGGTGGGCGCTACCTGGCTCGAGCGCGTGCGCTTCGCCATCGTGCCGCAGGTCATGCCCAACTTCGTCAGCTATGCGCTGCTGCGCATGGAGATCAATGTCCGCGCTTCCACCATTATCGGTGCGGTGGGCGGCGGCGGCATCGGCGAGGCCTTTCGCATGTCCATCGGGCGCGACCATGCGGCCAAGACCTATGCGATCATCATCCTGCTGCTGGTGACCATTATCGTCATCGACCAGTTCTCGGGCTGGCTGCGCACGCGGCTGGTGGGCAGGCAGAGCTTCGAACTGGCCCGGGGAGCCGCGTGATGAGCATTTCCGTTGCCGAGCGCAATCGCCTGCACGCCAAGTATCCCGAGGTCTTCCGGCAGAACGTCTTCCAGCGCTGGGGCCTGCCCCTCGGCCTGGGCGCAGCGGCGCTCTACCTGGTCTTCTGCTGGTTCTTCTTCAATGTCGGCCCGGCCATCCAGAACGGCAAATGGGACCGCGCCGCGATCTATCTGCAGGACTGGTTCTCCTGGCGCGCCACGCCGCGTCTGCGCTTTGGCGAGGATGGCACCATTACCCCGCAATGGTCGAGCCGCGGGCAATACCCCAAGGACGCGACCATCGATTGGCTGGTGCCCAATGCCGATGGCAGCATGACCGTCACCTTTGGTGGCGACGACCGGCTGGACATCACGACATCCGAGGTCAACGTCACCGTCGATGGCCAGACCTATCCGGTCGCCATTACCCCCGATGCGGCTCTGGCTTCTGCCGATGCGGCGGGCGCGATCGTGCAGGACGGACAGAAGGTGCTGGTTGACTATGGCTTTGCCGGCCAGGCCGAAATCCGCGACAACCAGGTCTATGTGCAGCGCCGTTTCCTCGGCTGGGCCAACTTCCTCTACGACCCGACTTCGCCGCTCTGGGGCAACGACCTGTTTAGCAGCATCGGCTTGATGTTCAGCGGCGACCGCGTCAACCCGGACATGTCCAACGCGCAGTTCGTGCTGCATCAGTGGCTGAACAACCAGGCCTGGCAGCATGGCGATATCCTGACCAAGCTGTTGCAGACACTGGTCATGGCCTTTGTCGGTACGCTGTTCGCGACACTGCTCGCCTTCCCACTGGCCTTTATCGCCGCGCGTAACATCACGCCCAACCGGCCGGCCAATTGGCTGATGAAGCGCTTCTTCGATTTCATCCGCTCAGTCGATATGCTGATCTGGGCGCTGTTCTTCACCCGTGGCTTCGGCCCCGGACCGATACCCGGCATCGCGGCCATTTTCTTCACCGACACTGGCGCCCTGGGCAAGGTCTATGCGGAGGCGCTAGAAAACGTCGACGACAAGCAGCGTGAAGGCATGAAGTCAGTGGGCGCCAGCCCGGCTGCCGTCAATCGTTATGGCGTTGTGCCGCAGGTGCTGCCGGTCTTCGTGTCGCAGTCGCTCTATTTCTGGGAAAGCAATACGCGTTCGGCGACGGTGATCGGTGCGGTGGGGGCGGGCGGTATCGGTCTCAAGCTGCTGGAGGCGATGGGCACCAACTCCGACTGGGACAAGGTTGCCTATATGGTGCTGCTGATCCTGGGCGTAGTGTTCGTGTTCGACAACATCTCCAATGCCATCCGGTCGCGGTTGATCGGGCCTGCCGCGCATTGATGCGAACCTCTTACCTCGCCCCTCTGGGGAGGGGTAAGAGAGCTACAGCTGCTTCTCCGCCAGCTCCCTGAACGCGTCTGGTACCGAGCGTGGCGCTTCCAGTATCACCGATCCATAGCCGATGGCATCCCAGCCGAAGCGGTTGCGGACCTTGTCCATGGCCCCATCGGCCTGGCGCCGCGCCGCACCTGTGCGGGTGCCGGGGCGGCGCGCATCCTCGGCGCCGCCTAGCGTAAACTCGAACTGCATGGCCCGGTCGGGCACGAGATGCGATACCGAAATGGCGAGCAGGGAGATGTCGCGTTCGTGCGGAAACTCCTGGCGCACGCCTCGCACCAGCTCCTCAGCGACTTCCGCGATGGTGGTGGTTGCCGAGATCGGCGCTCCGAGCGTCATGGCCCGGGTCACCGCACGCATATCGGCGAAACGCACGCGAGTGGTGATCGTCCGGCCAGACCATTCTTTGCCGCGCAGTCGCGAGCCGATGCGGTCGGCCAGGAGCCGCAGGGTAGGGCGGAACACCTGTTCGCGGAACGGCCTGCGTCCCAGCGCCGACTGCGCTCCCGCCGAGCGGGCCCGATGGTCGGTGACGATGGCGCGCGGATCGCGGTTCCAGGCGAGCGCAAACAGCTTCTCGCCGGCGGCATGGCCAAGCAGGCGTTCCAGCGAACCGCCGGTCGTCTGCGCCAACTGGCCGATGGTCACCACGCCCTCCTCGGCCAGCTTGGCCTTGGTGACCGGCCCGACACCCCACATCAACTCCACCGGCAATTCGTGCAAAAATTCCAGCTCGCGGGCCGGGTCGATCACGACCATGCCGTCGGGTTTGGCGACTTGCGAGCCAATCTTGGCCAAATGCTTGGTACGCGCCACCCCCACCGATATCGGCAGGCCGAGTTCATCGCGCACGCGGCGGCGGATGGCGATGGCTATGGTCTCCGGCGAGCCGAACAGATGTTCCGTCCCAGCCACATCGGCAAAGGCTTCGTCGATAGAGATGCGCTCGACGAGCGGCGTGTAATCGTCGAGGATTTTCATCGCAGCGTCGCCGAGCCGCTGATACTCCCCGAAGTGGCCGCCGACGAATATCAACTGCGGGCAGAGTTCCTTCGCCTTGCGCCCCGGCATGCCGCCATAAACACCGAACCGCTTGGCTTCGTAAGACGCCGCCAGCACGACGCCGCCACCGACCGCGATCGGCTTGCCGCGCAGGCCAGGGTCCAGCAATTGCTCGACCGAGGCATAGAATGCGTCGAGGTCAGCATGAAGGATTGTCGCCGCATCCACGATTTCACCTTGTTGACGAATAGAACATAAAGGGAACAAATACGCCGGGGAGTCAAGGTCGGTCACAACCGGATTCACCGTCATGTGGTCCGTTACGGTCGGCTTGTTTTTGGCATGGTGCCGTCGTGTCCAAAAAGTGAAAACGGAGAAAACCCTTCCGTAACACCACGTTAAGTGAAGTTACTTAGGGTATGCCGGCTCATCTTTACTGGCGGCGTTCCCTTGTTCTCAGTAGTCGATTTCTTTTTTGTCGGGCACGACTTCCGCTTCGTTGCCATGGCCGCTGTCGTGTGCCTCATCTCCTCCTATGCCTGCATGAGCCTTGTGCGGCATGGACGCCGCACCGAAGGGGGCATGCGCACCTTGTGGAACGCGGTGGCGGCGGTAGCTGTGGGCTTCGGCATCTGGGCCACGCATTTCCTTGCGGTGCTGGCCTTTCGGCCCGGCTTCGATTTCGCCTACGACATCGCGCTAACCGCCGTCTCGCTGGGCTTAGCCATCGCTGTCTGTGCCCTCGGCATTGCCATGGCCATGCACGGTACCGGCAAGAAGGACCACTTTCTTGGCGGCGCGGTGGTGGGTATCGCGATTTCGACCATGCACTATACCGGCATTGCCGCGCTGGTGATGGGCGGCAGCATTGGTTGGGATAGCGGCATGGTCGCCATCTCGATCATCGCCGGCATGATCCTTGGTGGCATCTCTTTCGTGACCGCCATGTCGGGAGGCTGGAAGAACCTGGCGCTGGGCACAGCGCTGCTGACGGCGGCGATCTGTGCGATGCACTTCACGGCCATGGGTGCGGCCGACTTCTCGATGTGCTTCCCGCTGACCGCCAACGGCAACCTGGCCGGCGGCTGGATTGCTGCAGCCGTTGCGTTCGTTTCGCTACTGATCCTCGCCGCAGCGTTCGGCAGCGTGCTGCTCGACGAGGCCGACCGTCGTCGCACGGCGCGCGAACGCGAGCGCGAGAAGGCTGATGCCGAGAGGCTCAGCGAGGTCACCGGCCGACTGGAACTGGCAATGCGTCACATGGCGCAAGGCCTCAGCCTCTATGACAGCCATGGCGTGCTGCGCCTGCACAACAAGCGACTGCCCCTTCTGCTCGGGCTCGACCCGGAAACCGACCTGACGGGCAAGACCTTCCGCGAGGTCTGCCGGCTGGCCATCATCGGCCCGGGCCCTGCGCCCGCCAATGTCGAAGACCTTGCCGATCGCGTCGTCGCCCAGCACCAGCCGCTTATCCACGGCGCGGGCGGCGATGTCGTGCACACCTTCGCCAATGACCGCTCGGTGCGCGTCACCCACAATCCGATCGGCGATGGCTCTTGGGTGGCCACCATCGACGACATTACCGAGCGGCGGCGATCGGAGGAAGCGATTGCCCACCTGGCGCGCCATGACAGCCTGACCGGATTGCCGAACCGCGCGCTGTTCAACGAACGCTTTGAGGCGGCTCTCAACGAAGCCGATGCCGGCGACAACAATCTGGCCGTCATCGCCATCGATCTCGACCGGTTCAAGGAAATCAACGATACCTATGGCCACGCCGCAGGCGACGGCGTGCTGCAGGCTCTCGCCAACCGCCTTACCGAGGGACTAAAGGATGGCGAAGTCGTCGCCCGGCTCGGCGGCGATGAGTTCGGCGCGCTTAAATCCTTCACCTCGATGGATAACCTGCGCGACTTTCTCGCGCGCATCGAAGCGGCCCTATTTGGTCGCGTTGCCATCGACGGCACCGAACTCAGCACTGCGGGCAGCATTGGCGTCGCCATCTATCCCGACGACGGCGCGGACCGCTCCAAACTCATGAGCAATGCCGACCTGGCCATGTATCGGGCCAAGGCCGAGTTCGACCGGCGCATCTGCTACTATGAAAGAGAGATGGACGAACACGCCCGGCAACGCCGAGACATGGCCAAGGACATCTGGGCCGCGTTGGAAATGGACGCCTTCTACCTTGTCTACCAGGTGCAGAAATCCGTCGCGACCGGCGAAATCACCGGCTACGAGGTGTTGCTGCGCTGGGACAGGCCCGGCTATGGCAATGTCTCGCCCGCCGACTTCATCCCGGTGGCCGAGGAATGCGGGGCCATTGGCGCCATCGGCAACTGGGTTCTCCGCATGGCCTGCCTCGATGCCGCGTCCTGGCCCGAACCCTACAAGATCGCCGTCAACGTATCGGGTTTGCAACTGGCACAGGTCGAGCTGATCGACACCGTGCGCAATGCGCTGATCCGCTCCGGACTGGCCCCGGCGCGGCTTGAGCTGGAAGTCACCGAGACGGCCATCATCGCCGACAAGAAGCGGGCGCTGCACATCCTGCGGCAAATCAAGGCTATCGGCGTGTCGATTGCCATCGACGATTTTGGCACCGGCTATTCCTCGCTCGAAACGCTGCGCAGCTTCCCCTTCGACAAGATCAAGCTCGATCGCTCGTTCATGACCGAAGTGGAGGTGAACGACCAGTCCAAGGCCATCGTGCGCGCCATTCTGGCCCTGGGGCGCAGCCTCAGCGTGCCGGTATTGGCGGAGGGTGTGGAGACCAGCGCTCAGCTCGACGTGCTGCGCATCGAGGGGTGTAACGAAGCGCAGGGCTTCCTGCTCGGGCGGCCGGGCCACATCGACTGGGCCGACACGCTCGAACCGTTGCTGGTCAACGCCCGCTAGGGCATCAACTGACCGCCATTGACCTCGATGACCTGGCCGATGAGATAGCCGGAGAGAGCTTCGGAGGCGAGGAAGAGGTAGGCGCCGACGCAATCCTCGGCCGTGCCGACGCGCCCCTGCGGAATGGTCGCCAGCATTGCCTTCATCTGCGCCTCGGTCGAATAGCGCTCGTGGAACGGCGTATCGATGACACCCGGTGCGACCGCGTTGACGCGGATGCCGAAGCCGATCAGCTCCTTGGCCATGCCACGCGTGATGTTCGACACCAGCGCCTTGGATGATCCATAGAGCCCGGCGCCATTGCCCGCCCCGTTGCGGGCGGCGATGGAGCTGGTGTTGATGATGAACCCGCCCTGGCGCTTGAGATGCGGGATTGCCGCGCGCGAGGCGGCGACGACCGAACGGCCGTTGAGATCCATCACCTGGTCGTAATAGGCGTCGTCCATATCCGCATAGGCCATGCGTCCAACCATGCCGCCGGCATTGTTGATGAGGCCATCGAGCCGGCCGAACGAGGCTGCCGTTTCCTCGACCGCGCGGGCGATCTCGTATGACTTGGTGGCGTCGGCGCGGACCAGCACGGCCTTGCCGCCGGCCGCGGCGATTGCGCGCACCACTGCATCGGCAGCGTCCTTGCTGGCGTTGTAATGCACGCCCACCGAAGCGCCTTGCGCGGCGAAGGCTTGGGCCAGAGCCGCACCTATGCCGGTAGAGGCCCCCGTGATCAACAGCGCTTTTCCGGACAGGTCAGGTATGCGGAGCGTTGTCATGAAATTGTCGTGATGTTGTTTGAACTGGCCGAGCCTATCACCTGCCAGGCCTTCGAAACACCCGTTTTGACGGTCGAAACAAGGGGTTGGGGCATGTTTGAGCCATTCGCTCAGCGCATGGCAACTATGCAACAACTTTTCTGACTATGCGGCGTTCGGGATTTGCCGACAGAGCTATTTATGAATCCGACCCTAGGTAAACTTGTGAAGCGTCACACCGAAAGCCTGCCGAACCGTCGCGCCGTACTCTTCGGAGCCGGCGCCGCGATTGCTCTGATCTCCACCACTTCGCTGACCTCCTTCGCGTTCGCCCAAGGCGAGCCGGTTGAAGCGCTGCCTTTCGACTTCGACAGTTTCACCGCCCGCATGAAGGATCTGGCTGGTACGGCCTATGAGCCGGTGACCTTCACCCTGCCGGAAAGCTTCAACGGCCTCGACTACGATGCCTATCGCCGCATCCAGTTCCGGCCCGACCATGGTGTGTGGGCCGCGCTGGGCATCGGCTATCAGGTGCATGCTTTCCATCCGGGCTGGCTGTTCAAGGAGCCGGTCAAGCTATTCGAGATCAAGGACGGGCTCGCCGAGCCGGTGATCTTCGGTTCCGCCGATTTCGACTATCACGACGCTGCGGTCGAAGAAGCCGTTGCCGGCGAGGTTTTCCCCGGCGTTGCGGGCCTGCGCATCAACTATCCGCTCAATAGCCCCGACAAGGTCGACGAGCTGGTGACGTTCCTCGGCGCGAGCTACTTCCGCGCTCTTGGCCGTGACAATGTCTACGGCCTCAGCGCCCGCGGACTGTTGATGAACTCGTGGCTCGATATTCCCGAGGAATTCCCGCGCTTCTCCGAATTCTACGTCGAGCGGCCATCGGTCGCCGGCGGACCGTTGGTGGTTTATGCGGCGCTTGAAAGCGCCAGCGTCACCGGCGCCTATCGTTTCGTCATCACTCCGGCCAGCAATGCTGCGCAGGAAACGGTGATGGATGTGACGGCGCGGCTCAATTTCCGCAGCGACGTCAAGGAGCTGGGTATCGCCCCGCTGACCTCAATGTTCCTGTTTGCCGATGCAAACCGGGCCGGTTTCGACGATTACCGGCCGCAGGTGCATGATAGCAACGGTCTGCTGATCGAGCGGGAAACCGGCGAGATCATGTGGCGGGCGCTCAACAATTCCCCGGCGCTGGGCAATTCTTACCTTTGGGAAAACAACCCCAAGGCGTTCGGGCTCTACCAGCGCGGCCGCGACTTCGAGACCTACCAGGATGCCGGCGCGCATTACGAACGCCGTCCGTCGCTGCGGGTGGAACCGGCAGGCAATTGGGGCCAGGGTTCGGTCAGGTTGATCGAGATTCCCGCCAAGCTGGAAGCCGACGACAATATCGGGGCCTTCTGGATCCCCGCGGAACCGGCGCTTGCCGGGCAATCTCGCGAATTCGGTTACCGCCTGATCTGGGGTGACCTTAATCCGGAAATCAATTCGGACTTGGCTTACGTGGCCGAAACCCGGTCAGGGCAGGGGGGCGTCTCGGGTGTCGAGAACGCCGTCAGCCTGCGCAAGTTCGTGGTCGACTTCGCCGGCGCTGCGCTGGCGGATATTTCTGCGGAGACGCCGCCAGATGTGGTGGCAACTGTTTCCGGCGGGGTGGCGCAACATACCGCGCTTTCGCGCATTGATGCCAACGGGGCGTGGCGTCTGGTCTTCGACGTGGAGACCGATGGCACGGCACCGCTCGAGCTCAGGGCTTACCTGGTCGGGTCGGGTCGTCAGCTAACCGAAACCTGGCTCTATCAGTGGAGACCCGCAGCATGAAGTACGACAGTCGATTTCCTCTTGCCGGCGCTCTGCCCGATGCTCCGCTGGCCATGCCCAAGCAGCGGCTGGAATTGCAGCGGCGGTCTCTTTTTGACGCGCTCCGGGATGTATTCTCGGTCTTTGCTACGCGATAGCAAAGCGCACCACAGTACATGCAACGTCCGACTTTCATCCGCATCGTCGCCCTGCTGACCGCCGCTGCTCTTAGCGGGCTGGGCGGCTACTTCTTCCTTCGCTTCACTGGCGAGGGCGGCCTGACCGCGCTCGATCTCATGCGTGGCGTGCTGGTGGTGTTGAGCGGCTTCTGGCTCGTATGGGGCGGATCGGCCGCGGTGATGGGCGTATTCGTGCCGACGGCCAAACGCAGCGGTGACGCGCGGCTGGCGCCGCAGGGCATGACGGCCATTCTGGTCCCGATCTACAACGAGGACCCGGTCGAGACCTTCGCGCGCATTGCCGCGATGAATCGCAGCCTGATCACGCTCGGCATTGCCCACAAATTTCACATCGCTGTGTTGTCCGACACGCAGTCGATGGAAACGGCGGCCCAGGAGACGATCTGGTTCGAGCAGCTGTTGCATGAGCCGATGAGCGAGGGACGCATCTTCTATCGCCGCCGCGAGCGCAATACCGGGCGCAAGGCGGGCAATATCGAAGATTTCATCGCCCGCTCTGGTGCAGCCTACGACTATGCGGTGATCCTTGATGCCGACAGCCTGATGGAAGGCGAGACCATCGGTGAGCTAGCCCGCCGCATGGACGCCGACGCCGATCTCGGCCTGCTGCAGACCGTTCCCAAGATCATCAGGGCCCGGACATTGTTTGGCCGCGCCATGCAGTTCTCCGCCGGCTACCTGTCGCCTAACTTCGCGCGTGGCGCTGCCCTGATGCAGGGCTGGGAGGGTCCGTATTGGGGCCACAACGCCATCGTCCGCGTGCGGGCTTTCGCCGCCAGCTGCGGGCTGCCCGAACTCTCCGGCAAGCCGCCGTTCGGCGGCCATATCTTGAGCCACGATTACGTGGAAGCTGCGCTGCTGTCGCGCGCCGGTTGGAAGGTCATCGTCGATCCGGACCTAGGTGGTTCTTATGAAGAAGGCCCGGAAAACCTAATTGAGTACGCCAAGCGTGACCGCCGCTGGTGCCAGGGCAACCTGCAGCACCGGCGCTTGATCAGCGCGCCCGGACTCAAGCTGTGGAGCCGATTCACCTTCATCCAGGGCATCATGGCGTACCTGGCCTCGCCGCTCTGGCTAATGCTGTTCATCGCCAGCATCCTGGCGGCAATCTTCCCCGACCGTCGCCCGGTATGGCTTCCATTCAACGAGCCGCCGCTGGAAATGTGGGTGCTGGGCGCCGCCGTTGCCACCGTTCTGGTGCTACCCAAGCTGATGATCCTGATCCGTGGTCTGGTCGATGGTCGCAACCAGCGCTTCGGCGGCACGCCGCGTGTCTTCGCATCGATTGTCAGCGAGATCGTTCTGTCGACCATCATGGCGCCCGTGATGCTGCTGCTGCAAACTCGCGCCGTAACGCAGGTGTTGCTGGGACTTGATGGCGGCTGGCCGGCCACTAAGCGCGGCCAGAACTGGATCGGCATGCGCGCGGCAATTGAGGCGAGCTGGTGGATCGTTGCGCTTGGCGCGGTGACGCTGGGCGGAACGGCAATCTTCGCGCCGGCCATCACCGTCTGGGTGGCACCGGCCATGCTGCCGGCAATCCTCGCCCCCGTCCTGATTTCCTGGACCTCGCGCCCGCCGCGCCATGAACGGCTGTCGCAGATTTTCCGCACCGACACCGAACTTGTGCCGACCCCTGTTATCAAGGAGTTTCACGCGGTGGTTGCGGCGTGGACTACCAACGATGTCGTGCCGGAACTGATCGTGAGCAGGACAACCAGCTATGTCCCTGCCTGAGACCTCCGCCTATCGCTCGGCCGGCCTGCTTGGGCCGACCTGGATGCGATCCATCTGGTCGCCCACGGCGGCACCGGTTCAACCGGGCGTCCCGGTGGGGCGGGACGACCGTCTCGACATGTTCCGCGGACTGGCGCTGGTGATGATCTTCATCAACCACGTGCCCGGCACCGTCTATGAAACGCTGACCAACCGCAATTTCGGCTTCTCCGATGCGGCGGAAGCCTTTGTCTTCATGTCGGGACTGGCGGCGGGACTGGCCTATTCCAACCGCTTCCGCAGCGGCAATCTATGGGCCGCCACAACCAAGGTCTGGGCGCGGGCCCGGCAGCTCTATTTCGTGCACATCGTCATCACCATGCTGTGCCTTGCCATTTTCGCCGGTGCCGCCAACTGGTTCGGGTTGACCGAGGTGTTGACCAAGAACAACATCGCGGCTCTGTTCCAGAAGCCGTTGAGCACGCTGGTGGGCATTCCGCTGCTGAGCCATCAGCTTGGCTACCTCAACATCCTGCCGCTCTATATGACGCTGCTGCTGGTGACGCCGCTCGTCATCTATGCCGGGCTGCGCCAGCCCTGGCTGGTGCTGGCCGCCTCGATCGCCCTTTGGGCTGTGGCCGGGCAATTCCGCATCAACCTGCCGAACTTCCCCAATGCGGGCGGCTGGTTCTTCAACCCGTTCTCCTGGCAGATCCTGTTTGTCATGGGCTTGCTGAGCGGCATGGCGATGAAGGTGGGCAAGCGCTTCATCCCCTATTCGCCCCTGCTGTTCGGGCTGGCTGCCGCCGTGCTGGTTTTCACTCTGCTGTGGATGAAGGTGCCGCCAATCGGCAAGACCATGAACGGCACGCTGGGATGGCTGGGTAGCGTTGGCGTGCCCTTCTACTTCACCGCCTTCGACAAGACGTTTCTCTCTGCACCGCGCCTGTTACACGCCTTCGCGCTGTTCTATGTGCTGGGCAACCTGCCGATTATGCGCAAGGTGGCGAGCGCTGGAATTGTCGCGCCGCTGCGGCTTATGGGCCGGCAGGGGCTGGCCGTTTTCGCCACGGGCACCGTGCTCAGCATGTTCCTGCAGGCCGTGCGGACGCGGCGCGAGCCGGACATGTTGTTCGACGGACTGGTGCTCGGCGGCGGCTTGCTGGCGCTGGTGGCGCTGGCCTGGGTACTGACCAAGACGCAGGAACTAAGCCGCGCCAAGGCGGCCTAGTCGCGACCGCGGAAGCGGCGTTGATATTCCGGATCGTAGAGCGAGGACTCGCGGAAGTCGGCGGCGCCCAGTGTGCGGCCGACGAAGATGATCGCCGTACGCTCGACCGGATCGGCCGCAAAGCGCGCCTCGATATCGGCCAGGGTGCCGCGAATGATCTTCTCGTCGGGCCATGAGGCGTGGAAGACGATGGCGACCGGGCAGTCGGCGCCGTACAGCGGCGTCAACTCGGCCACCACGCGGTCGAGCGCATGAATGGCAAGATGGATCGCCAGCGTCGCGCCTGTGGCGCCGAACGCCGCCAGTGTTTCGCCCTCAGGCATGGGTGAGGCGCGGCCCGAGACGCGAGTGAGCACCAGGCTTTGCGCTTCGGCGGGAATGGTGAGTTCGCGTCCGAGTGTGGCAGCGGCTGCGGCGAAGGCGGGGACGCCGGGTGTCAGCGTGTAGGGAATGCCGAGGCGATCGAGCCGCCGCATCTGCTCGGCGACGGCGCTCCACACGGAGAGATCCCCGGAGTGCAGGCGGGCCACGTCCTCACCGACAGCATGAGCGCTGACATATTCGGCTTCGATTTCGTCGAGCGACAGCGGCGCGGTGTCGACGAGGCGCGCGCGGGGGCCGCACCAGGCCAGCATTTCGGGCGGAACGATAGAGCCGGCATAAAGGCAGATCGGACAGCGGGCGAGCAGGTCGCGGCCGCGCACGGTGATGAGGTCAGCCGCGCCGGGTCCGGCGCCGATGAAGTGAACGGTCATGAGACAGACTCCGGTCCTGCTTCACCCCTCCCAAAGGGAGAGGTGAAGAAAACGATGTGGTTCATGACCTCACCCACGCCCATTGCGTGATCGGCATGGCGGGCCGCCAGCCGGTCATGCTGCCCACCGCATCTGCGCGGGACACCGCGATGCGCATGAGGCTGCCGCCGAGTTCGGCATGTCGGGCCAGGAGCAGTGCTTCCAGTTCCAGCGTCACCGCATTGACGACCAGACGCCCGCCTGGCCGGAGCGCCGCGATGGCGGCGTCGAGCACGCCGGGGTCAGAGCCGCCACCGCCGATGAAGATGGCATGGGGCGGCTCGAGACCGTCAAGCGCGCCGGGGGCTGCGCCGATGATCAGGTTGAGATCGGGGACGCCGAAATTGCTGGCGTTGCGTGAGATGCGGGCGGCGCGTTCCGGATCCGCCTCGATGGCGAAGGCGCGCAGGCCTGGATCGGCGAGCATCCATTCGATGGCGATGGAGCCGGAGCCCGCGCCGATGTCCCAGAGGGTCTCACCGCGACGCGGAGCCAGGGCGGACAGGGTTAGAGCACGAACCTCGCGCTTGGTGATCTGGCCGTTGTGCTCGAACAGCGCGTCGTCGAGGCCCGGCGTCAGCGGCAACACGCGCGCGCCGGGCAGGGCAACGACGCTGACGGCGCAGATGTTGAGCGGGTCGATGTCACCAAGCGCAAAGTTCATGGCGACATGACTGCGCACAGTCTCGTTTGGACCGCCCAGCGCTTCGAGGACGGTAACGATGGAGATGCCGAAGCCGGCTTCGGTGAGCAGCTTGGCGAGCGCGGTGGGGCCGTGCTCGTCCGAGGTCAGCGCCAGGATGCGAGCGCCGGTATGCAGATGCGGCCGGATGAGATCGAGCGGGCGCCCGTGGAGCGAGAGCGCCACCACATCCTGCAACGGCCAGCCCAAGCGCGCGGCGGCCAGGCTGAAGGCGGAGGGGTGCGGATAGACCACCATCTGGCTGGCATCGATATGGCGGGCAAGCGTTGCGCCGACGCCGTAGTGAAACGGATCGCCTGATGCCAGCACGCAGACCTTGCGGCTACGCTCTGTCAGCACGGCGTCGATGGATGCCGAGAACGGCGACAGCCATTGGCGCGCTTCGCCGGTGATGGCCGGTGCGGCCAGTTCGAGGTGGCGCGCGCCGCCAAAGACGATCTCGGCCTGCGCAATGGCGGCCCTGGCGGCGTCGCCGAGACCGGGGAGGCCATCTTCGCCGATGCCGACGATCGAAAGCCAGCTCATTGCGGACCACCGGTCGAACGCGGCGAGTAGATCAGCGGCGGCAGGCCCTCGCGCTCGATGATCCGCGTTTCCGATGAGCCGATGATCACGCACGTCGCCATGTCGGCTTTGGCCGGATCGGCCTCGGCGAGGGTCATGATGGTGATGGCCTCGTCGGGGCGTCCGGCGGCACGGCCGAAGATGACCGGCGTGGTCCAAGGCAGCACTTCGCGCAGGATGGCGAAGGCGGTGCCCAATTGCCAGGGGCGGGCCTTGCTGATGGGGTTGTAGAGCGCGGTCACGAGGCCAGCGGTGGCGACCGCACGCAACCGCGCTTCGATCACTGTCCAGGGCTTGAGATTGTCCGACAGCGAGATGGCACAGAAATCGTGCCCGAGCGGCGCGCCGGCGCGGGCGGCCACGGCCAGCATGGCGGTGACGCCGGGAACGATGACGACATCGAGCGCCCGCCAGGACGGGGGGCCGGCCTCGATAGCCTCGCAGATGGCGGCCGCCATGGCGAAGACGCCAGGGTCGCCGCCGGAGACGACGCAGACCTGTTCGCCCGAGGCGGCGGTATGTAGGGCATCACGAGCGCGGGCGAGCTCTTCGCGATTGTCGGAGGCGACGCGGCGCTGGTCGTCGCGCAAGGTCAGGCGATCGAGATAGGGGCCGTAGCCAAAGAAAACATGCGAGGCTGCAATAGCTGCCAGTGCTTCCGGCGTCGTCTGGTCGGGGTTGCCGGGGCCCGTGCCGACCACGATGAGCCTGCCGGTCATGGGCGCGTGCTCCAGCCGGGAACGAGGACGAGCGCAAAGTAGGGCGCCGCATCGTCAGTCTTGTCGGCGAGGCGGATGGAATGGCCGTTGGCCATGGTGCCACGCTCGACATAGACCGCCTCGTCGAGCCGACCAGCGAGTTCGAGCGCGCGGCGAATCTTGGGCAGGTTGCGGCCGACCTTCATGATCACGGCCCCATCAGTATTGTCGAGCCGTGTGTGCAGATCGACCTCGTCGAGCGTGCCGGGCAGGACCGAGAGGATATCGTCGCCCTGCACCAGCGGCAGGCCGGCCTGCGACCAGCAACCGGACATGGCGGTGATGCCGGGAATGACCTCGGTGGGGTAGCGCGTAGCGAGGCGGACATGCAGATGCATGTAGCTGCCATAGAACAGCGGATCGCCTTCGCTCAGTACAGCGACGGTCTTCCCGGCATCGAGATGCGCGGCGACGCGGTTTGCCGCCTCGGCATAGAAGCCGTTGGTCGCCACCTTGTAGTCCTCATGGCGGCGGTCGATTTCCGTGGTGACGGGATAACCGAGCTGCTCCTCGATCTGACCGGTGATCAAATCGGCCACGATGGCTCGGGCATTGCTGGGATTGCCCTGCTTGGCGAAGTAAGCGACGACATCGGCGCTCTCGATCGCCTTGAGGGCCTTTATGGTGAGCAGGTCCGGATCGCCCGGGCCGGTGCCGACGCCGATGAGCTTGCCCGTCATATGCCTGGCCTCGCCAGTGCATTGATAGCAGCCGCCGTCATGGCCGAACCGCCGAGGCGTCCGCGTACGATGGCATAGGGTACGCCATAGGAATTTTCAGCAAGGGCGGCCTTGGACTCGGCGGCGCCGACAAAGCCGACGGGCATGCCGACGATCGCGGCAGGTTTCGGCGCCCCATCGCGTAGCAGCTCGAGTAGGAAGAACAGCGCGGTGGGGGCATTGCCAATAGCGACCACCGAACCAGCAAGGCGCGACAGCCACAGGCGCAGCGCCGCGGCGGAGCGCGTATTGCCGATCTCGGCGGCAATGGCCGGCGTGGCCGGGTCGCGCAGGGTGCAGATCACGTCATTATCGGCGGGCAGACGGGCGGCGGTGACGCCGCGAGCGACCATTTCCGCATCGCAGAAGATCGGTGCGCCAGACGAGAGCGCTGCCCGGGCGGCAGCGACAAAGCCGGGGCCAAATTCGAAATGCGCGGCGGCGTCGACCGAGCCGGCAGCGTGGATCATGCGGATGGCGAGTTCTGCCTCATCGGCGGAAAATCGGGCCAGATCGGCCTCGGTGCGGATGATGGCAAAGGACTGGCGGTAAATCGCGTCGCCGTCCTTGATGTAGTCGTATGTGGTCATCGTCATCCTTGGCGGGCCGCAACGGCGGACTCAAGCTGATCCGCACGCAGCAGTGCCCGTGGCGTATCGCCCGCCCGGCCAGAGATGACAAGGCCGTAGCCGTTGGGTTCACCAACCAGCGTGATATCGGCGGCGCTGGGATGGGCACAACCCTTGGTGCAGCCGGAAACGTGGAGACTGGTCTGCGGGGCGAGATCCGGCGCGAGACTGGCGGCAATGGTCCGGGCGGGGATATGGCCGGACGCGCAGCCGTCCGAGCCGATACAAGCGCTGATGCGGGTGCGGGGATCGGCGGGATCGGTAATGAAGCCGAGGGCAGCGACGTCGGCCATGAAGGCAGGGTCAGCGCCGACGGCGAGCATGGTGTGGTGCGGCGCAAGGCGGAACTCGGTAATGCCGTGCCGGTCCGCAGCCGCGGCGAGCGCGGCGAGGCTCGCGTGATCACTGCTGCCCAAGGGCAGGGCGAAACCCGTGGCGGTGGTGTCGCGCAAGGCGAAGACGCCGATGGGCGAAGTATCTTTGGTGAGGCGCGGCGTGGTGGTGGCGCCCGGAAGGTCGGCGGCCCGCGCGTCTATGCCGATATCGGCAATCTGCCGCAGAGTTCGCAGGGTGATCATCAGCGCTTCGTTGCGCAGGATGACGTCGCTGCGCGCACCGACCGAGCAGGCCCACTGGTTGGAGCCGATCGCCGTGAGCCGGATATCGGCCTTGAGCTGCGACAGGTTCAGTCGCCCATTGCCATCGACGACAACAGTGACCTTGGGACCAAGCCGCGCAGCCAGCAGCACCGACGCGGCGCGGATGGAGGCGGCGAGGGGGCGTGGATCAGCAATCTCGGTGGGGTCGTCGCCGGCCAGCGGGGGCGTCTCGACGACAAGGCCGCGCTCGATCTTGACCAGGGAGTCGGTGGCGCGGGCGAAAGGCGCAGCACTCGCCGGCGTCAATCCGCGCACCTGAAGATTGCCGCGAGCGGTGACTTCAACAAGTCCGTTGCCGTGTTCGGCGGCAAGGGCGGCGATACGGCCGACTTGCATTGGCGTCAGCCGGCCTTGAGCGATGCGCAGGCGCGCCAGGAGGCCGTCGCCCGTCTGCATCGGCACGTCAAGCGTTGGACAGGCGCCACGACGATGGGTTGCGATGGAAAGGGCCACGGACATGGTGAGGTTCTAGCCGATTGCGCGCGCTGTTCCAACACGGAGTCATGCCGCTGTTCAGCTCCGCTTACGCAGCAAATAGGTATCCATGATCCAGCCGTGCCGCTCGCGCGCGGTCTTGCGGGTTTCGACGATCTCGTCGCGCACATCCCCCAGCCTGCCGGCAATGGTGATTTCGTCCGGGGTGCCGAGATAGGCGCCCCAGAAGATATCGAGATCGGGATCGGTGCTGGTGAAGGCGGTCTGGCCGTCGAGCATGACCACGGTGTCGTCGGCAACGGTGCCGAGACGGCGGCCGGTGGTGATATGAACGGGTTCGCCGATGCGGTTCAGCGCGATGCAATGCGCGGCAGTGAGCGCCTGGATCGAGGTGATGCCGGGGATGATCTCGACAGCGTGATCGGTCCGGAGGCGGTCGACGATGCGGATGGTGGAATCGTAGAGGCCGGGGTCGCCCCAGACGAGAAAAGCGCCCGCGCCATCACCCGGAACGCCCTCAAGCAATGCAGCGAAGCGCTCGGCCAGCGCGGCATGCCAATCATCGACGCCAGCGCCATAGTCGGGATTGGCGGTATCGCGCTTGGGCACCGTGTATTCGACACTCCGGCTCGCCGGATTGGTCACATAACGCGCGATGATGTCGCGGCGGAGGTCGGCGAGATCGGCTTTGCTTTCTCCCTTGTCGGGGATGAACAGCACGTCGGCGCGGTTGAGGGCGTTGATCGCCTGCACGGTCAAGTGCTCGGGATTGCCGGTGCCGATACCCACGATGAGGATGGTTTTCATGCGCCTTCCTTGCCCCACGCCGGGGATGTTGACAAGCCGGGCGCATCGGAGTATTCAACTAATTAGTATTATACTAAACGGTTGAATAGAAAATGACCGATGCATTGAGCACCACGCTCGCCGCTCTCGCCGATCCCACAAGAAGGGCCATCCTTGCCCGGTTGTCCCTTGGGGATGCGAGCGTCAACGAGCTGGCCGAGCCATTCGACATGACGCTGGCTGCCGTCTCCAAACACATCAAGGTGCTGGAAGGGGCGGGCCTGGTCAGCCGTGGCCGGCAAGCGCAATGGCGACCCTGCAAACTGGAGGCCGCGCCCATGCGCGAAGTGGCCTCCCTGGTCGAGTTCTATCGCAAGTTCTGGGAGCAGAACCTCGATCAACTCGACGCCTACCTCAAGAAGCTGCAGACCCCCGAAACCAAGACGAAGAACTAAGGAGACGAGCCATGAACGACCAGACTTTCCCCAATCCCTTCAAGACCGACCTGCCGGCCGATGCGCCGCTGATCATCATGTCGCGCGTGTTCGATGCACCCCTGGACCTGGTGTGGAAGGTTTGGACCGAAAAACAGCACATCGCCTATTGGTGGGGGCCATACGACGCCAACGAGGTGAAGGAGTATGACGTGCGCACCGATGGCAAATGGCGCATCGCCTCCACCATGCCCGATGGGTCAATCCTCATCTTCTATGGCACTTACCTTGCCGTCGCGCCCAAGGGCCTGATCCGCAACACCTTCGCGATCGAAGGCATGCACGAAGAAGATCCCCGCTTCTACGAGGAGCATCATTTCGATGAGCGCGATGGGAAGACCTACTATCGCTCCACCTCCAACTTCCCCGACATCGCCAGCCGCGACGCCATCGTGGAGACCGGCATGGAATGGGGCGCCAATGCCTCCATGGTCAAGGTCGACGAGATCCTGGAACGGCTCAAGGCCGGGAAGTAAGCGACCCTCCACGACTTTCCAGCACCATCCGCCTGGCCGCCGCCGGCCAGGCGCTGACGATAACTAAATGGACATGGGTTGGGCCGGTCCTGTGGCCGCCCACCCACCACCCCCGGAGACAAAATATGCTTCGCACCACTCTGGTAGCAGCGATGCTGCTCGCCACTACGCCTGCCTTTGCCCAGCCGGAACCAGCGCGCGTCGAGGTCAATGGCATGCACATGTATTACGAAGTGTCTGGCGAAGGTCCGCCCCTGATCGTGTTGCACGGCGCCTACATGAACATAGAGACTATGGGCGCCATTATCCCGGCACTGGCAGAGAGCCACACGGTCTACGCGCTTGAATTGCAGGGCCACGGACGGACGACAGATATCGATCGGCCGATCACCTACCAGAACCTGGCCGACGACGTTGCCGGCTTCATGGAAGCAGTGGGTATCGGGAAGGCCAGCGTGTTCGGCTATTCGATGGGCGCCAATGCCGGCCTGCAAATGGTCATTCGCCACCCGGAGAAGGTGGACCGCGCCGTGCTGGCGTCGGTCGCCTATGACGCAAAGGGGTGGCAGCCGGAGTTTCTGGCTTTCCTGCCGCAACTGGCGCCGGAATTTTTCGTCGGCACGCCGGTTGAGGACGAATATCGCCGCCTGGCCGCCAATCCCGAAGGTTTTCCGGCGCTGGTGGACAAGCTGATCGCGCTTGAGCACGAACCGCTGGCCTGGGAGGCTGACGTCGCTAAGATCGAAACACCGATCCTGATCGTGCAGGGCGATGCCGACACGCCGTCGCCCGAGCATGCCGTCGCCATGCTGCGACTGCTGGGTGGCGGCACCATGGGCGACATGGGAGCGCCGCTGCCAGCGTCGCGCCTTGCCATCCTGCCAGGCACCTCGCACACGGCGCTGATGAACCAGCCGGAGCTGCTCAAGGCGTTGATCGGGCCGTTTTTGCGCGGCGAGACTCCCAAGGGCATGTTCGACTAAGCCTCTGCCGACCGGCCCTGCTCAGCGGGGCCGGTCAGGCCCCGGCTAGCTGCCTGAGTGCCGTTGCAGGAAGTCCACCACGATGGCCCAGAAATGGTCGCTCATGACTGCGGCATGGTCTGCATTGGGAAGAATGGCCAATTCGCTCTTTGGCAGGCCACGATAAAGGCGCGCGGCCTGGTCAACACCACCCAGTTCGTCACGGTCGCCCATGATGATCAGGGTCGGCTCGCTGACATTGCCGAGCTGATCAAGGCTGTAGCTGGGCAGGCCATGCCAAAGCGTAGCCACCTGTGGCAGCAGCGCACGCCAATATTCAGGCTCGCCATTGCCGCGATGCGACACCCGGATAGCATCGAAAAAGCCGCCGAATGCCTGCTGCACCTGGTCCAGATCGACCTGGCCAGGTCCTGTAAAGCCCCAGCCTTTGAGGCCGTCGATATAGGCCGGGGAGGGCTCGCTCACCGTGCCGCCCAGCACATAGGCGCGAGCGAAGCCGGGGTAGCGGAGGGTGATTTCGAGCGCGATCTGGCCGCCGTCGCTGAAGCCGAAGATCAGCGGTCGCTCCGCGCCGACGGCGCGGGCGAAGGCGACCACGTCATCAGCCATCTGATCGTAAGACAGGACCCCCGTGGGGTTGTTGGTTTCGCCATGACCGCGGGAATCGGGCGCCAGCACGCGGAAGTGACCGGCCAGCAGCGGCGTCACAGATCCCCAGCTCATTGCCTGTGTGGCGAGGCCACCATGCAGCAGAATGACCGGCGAACCGTGGCCGGTTTCTGCGTAGCTGACGGTAAGATCGCCGGCCTTGACGGATTTCGTCGCCATCAATTTGCCCCTTCGCGCACCAGATAGAGACCCAACTGGTCGAGGAGAATGGCGGTGCCCTGCTTGCGAATGTCGTTGCCGTCACTGAAGCCGTCGAGATAAGCGCCCATCTCGGTCAGCTTGAGCACGGTGTGATCGCCATCCGCGATCAACTCGAAGCTCGAGACCGATACCGATATACGCACGTCGTCGAGCATCATGTCGTAGGAATAGATGATGCGTTCGTTGGGCACGATGTCCTGATAGATCGCCTTGAAGGCATGGACCTGGCCGCCCGGCGGGCCGCCGACGCTGGTCTCGATGCCGCCAACGCGAAAATCCATGCTGTGGTCATCCTTGCCCCAGCTTTCGGGTGGGTAGAACCACTTGGCTTTGGTCACGGGATCGGAAAGGGCCTTGAAGACGCGGGCCGGCGTGGCCGGATAGCGACGTTCAAGGGTGAAGGTCGCGTGGGTCACGGTGCGGGTGGTCACGTCCTGGTCTCCGGTTCGTCTGCGGTTTCGGCGAGGAACTCGCCCAATCGGTCCAGCCGCTTCACCCACATGGTGCGACGCTCATTGAGCCATTGCTCGGCAAGGCTGAGCGCTTCCGGCTGCATCTGCACGGTGCGGACGCGGCCGACTTTCTGCGAGCTGACCAGGCCGGAATGCTCCAGCGCCTGCAGGTGCTGCACCACGGCGGGCAGCGACATGTCGAAGGGCTTTGCCAGTTCGCTGACCGAAGCCGGGCCGCGGCTGAGGCGATCGATCATGGCGCGCCGGGTCGGATCGGCAAGCGCCTGGAACATCAAGTCAAGATTCGGTTGTTGATTAAGCATAGGCTTAAGTAACAAAACAGGGATGCTCGTGTCAACCACGCCTTGCGGGCTTGACCTTCCCATTGGGGAATCCGGCAAGGCAGATGTCACCACCAATCAAGAGGAACTGTCATGAAGTCTCTGCTGCTCGCTACCGCCATCTTCGGCCTGGTCTCTCCGGCCTTCGCCCAGGACCATTCTGGCCACGGCGCGATGACGGCTGATAGCCCAGCCAGTGCGGCTTACCAGGCCGCAAACACGGCCATGCACGAGAATATGGCCGTGGAGTTCACCGGTGATGCCGACGTGGATTTCATCCGCGGCATGATTCCGCATCATCAGGGCGCCGTCGATATGGCCAAGATCGTGCTACAATATGGCACCGATCCCGAGGTCAAGGCGCTGGCCGAGGCCGTCATCAAGGCGCAGGAAGACGAGATCGCCTGGATGAACGAATGGCTGGCCAAGAAGGGCCAGTAATCAGGCCTTGATATAGACCCAGGCGTCCTTGCCGGATTTCAGCCGGACCATGACGCGCTTGTAGTCGGAGACTTCGTAAGCGTCGGCAGCGGCCAATTCGGTCTGGGTAACGGCGAATACCTGGCCGGCAACCTCGTCACTGGGGTTGCCGGTCGCGACCACGATCGGATGGAAATTGCTGCCACTCTTGCGGATGACGTCCGGGTCGGTGATCTCGATCAGCGACTGACCATAGCCGGGCATGGCATCGACGCTGCCATCGAGCAGGCGGCCGAACGATGCCGTCTGCACCTCGGCCAGTTGCAGCGTGCCATAGGAAAACAGCAGTTCGGTACGTGCTTCAGTCATTATGGCTCCTTAGTCGCGGCCGACCCGGCTCACCGAGTTGCGGACAATCAGTTCGGCCCGTAACAGGACTTCGTTCTGCCGTGGCGGCTTGCCCTGGAGCAAGGCCACCAGCAGATCCATGGCTTCCTCGCCGATCTTGAGACGGGGCTGCTTCATCGTGGTCAGCGATGGCGTGACGAAGCTGGCGAAGGAGATGTCGTCGAACCCCATGACCGAGAACTCGCGCGGCAGATCGTATTTCCGCGCATTGAGCGAGATGATGACGCCCAGCGCCGTGGCATCGTTGACGCAGAAGAAGGCCGTGGGCAGCACGTCGCGAACGAACATGTGCTCGGTCGCGGCGCGGCCGCTTTCGGTGGTACCGTCGCCATCGAGGATGAGGCGCGGGTCAATGGGCAGCCCGCTGCCGGCAAGCGCGGCGCGATAGCCCTGTTCGCGCAGGATGTTGACGGCCTTGCTGGTCGAATGGCCAATGAACGCAATGCGGCGATGGCCCTGAGAGATCAGGTATTCGGTCGCTACACGCGCGCCTTCGAAATTATCGACGCCGACAAACGGCACGTCGCTATTGCTGACCGGCTCATTGACCGCGACCATCGGCGGCAGGCGTGACTCGCCGCCCTCACTGCCAAAGCCATAGGGCAGGTGGCCAGTGAACAGGATCAGGCCGTCGGCCTGGTTCGAGCTGATAAAGCGCAGATAGTCGGTCTCGCGCGCCGCGTCGTTCTGGGTATTGCCGATCAGCACGCCATAGCCGCGCTTGCTGGCCTCGGTCTCGAGCCCGACCAGGATGTTGGAAAAGTTCGGGTCGCCCACATCAGGCGCCAGAATCAGGATCATGTTGGAGCGGCGCATGCGCAGGGAGCGAGCCATGGCATTGGTGGTGTAGCCGGTGCGGGCGATGGCCTCGGTCACGCGGCGACGGGTTTCGTCGGCGACCTTGGTCGGCTCGTTGATCGCCCGGCTGACCGTAGCGATGGACACGCCGGCAATCGCCGCAACGTCTTCGATCGTGGCCAGTTTCTGGTGCTGCAACCTAAGCCCCGCCCATACTGGCGCCTGCGTTCGCTGCCTTTAGCAGATGCCGCAAATGACGCCAGACACTCCCGATACGGTTATACCGTTTTCCGATTGTGTAAACCTTTACATCATTCATGAAAACCTTTACATCACTCGATCATGGACGAAGAGCCGGGGTGAACCCGCCGCGTTCGAGGGAGGGGCACCAGCATGATCAGCGCCGAAGGCACGCCAAAGTCTGCCATTCTGTCCGCGCACCGGATCAGCAAGTCCTTTGGCGAAATCCCGGTGCTGTTCAGCGTCGATTTCGACATCAATGCCGGGGAAGTGCACGCCATCATCGGCGAGAACGGCGCCGGAAAATCCACCCTCATCAAGATCCTCTCGGGTATCGAGCAGCCGACGTCCGGCTCGATTAGCTACGACGGCAAGACAGTGACACTGCCGCCCAATGGCGAAGCCGAGGCTATGGGCATCGTGCTTATCCATCAGGAACTCAACCTGGCCGAGCACCTGACGGTGGCGGACTCGATCTTCCTCGGCCGCGAAATCAAGAAATTCGGTTTCCTCGATCTTGGCGAAATGCGTCGCCGCGCTGCCGCCGTGCTGGAAACGCTGCATGTGCATGTCGACCCCGACGCGCGCATCAATACGCTGTCGGTCGCCGACAAGCAGATGGTGGAAATCGCCAAGGCCATCAGCCGCGACGCGCGTGTGCTGATCATGGATGAGCCGACAGCCGTGCTGTCGGTGGGCGAAACGCAGACGCTGTTCGAGCAAATCCGCCGCCTCACCGCGCGTGGCGTGGCAGTGATCTTCATTTCGCACAAGCTCGACGAGATCATGGAGCTGGCGCAGCGCGTCACCGTGCTGCGCGACGGCCAGTTGATCGCCACTGTCGGCACCGAGGCGCTGACGCCGGACTCCATCGCCCAGATGATGGTGGGTCGCGAGCTTTCCAATCTCTATCCGCCCAAGCATGAGCCCGATGTCGACGCACCGATTGTGCTGTCGGTGCGTGGCCTCCAGGCGCCGGGCGTCAAGGACATCTCCTTCGACCTGCGCAAGGGCGAAATCCTGGGCTTTGCCGGTCTGATCGGCTCAGGCCGCACGGCGGTTGCCGAGGCCGTGGTCGGTCTGAACCACCGCACGGCCGGTGATGTGACGGTGAACGGCGTGGCCGAGAACTTCACCGAGGTCGCCAAATCGGTCGATGCCGGGCTGGCCTATATGACCAAGGACCGCAAGGGCCGGGGCCTGCTGCTCAATGTCGGCCTGCAACCGAACCTGACGCTGCTGACGCTGAAGAAGCACCTCAAGAACGGCTTCCTCGACGGCAAGAGCGAGGCCAAGGCTCTGGAACGCGCGGTGCGCCGTTTCGATATCCGGGCGCGCGATGCGTCGGTGCGGGTGGGCCAGCTTTCAGGCGGCAACCAGCAGAAGTTGATGCTGGGCAAGACCATGGAAAGCGAGCCGGACATCATCATCATGGATGAGCCGACACGTGGCATCGATGTCGGCACCAAGCAGCAAATCTATCACATCATCGCGGCTTTGGCCGCGGAGGGTAAGTCAATCATCGTCATCTCCAGCGAGATGCAGGAGGTGATCGGGCTAAGCCATCGCGTGCTGGTGATGCGCGAGGGCCGGCTGGCCGGGACGCTGGAAGGCGCCGAAATCGTTGAGGCAGAAATCATGCGGTACGCCGCTGGCATCAAGCAGGGTGGGGAAGATGAGCGTCGCAGCGCATGAGACAGGAAAGCCGAGCAAGGGCTTTCGCATTGATCTGAAGACGGCCGGCCCGCTGGTGGCGCTGATCGTGCTTTGCATATTGGGCTATCTGCTCAACCCTGCCTTCCTCAACGAAGGCAACATCACCAATATCCTGACCCGTTCGGCCTTTATCGGCATCATCGCGGTCGGTGCGACTTTCGTCATCACCGCCGGCGGCATCGACCTGTCGGTTGGCTCTATGGCGGCCTTCATCGCCGGCGTGATGATCATCATCATGAACTCGGCGGTCGACACGTTCGGCGTCTCGATCTGGACGGTGGTGCTGGGCTGTGGCTCCTCGCTGATCCTGGGGATCGGCGCCGGTTTCATCAACGGCTTCCTCAACACCAAGGCCAAGATCGAGGCCTTCATCGTGACCTTGGGCACGATGGGCATCTATCGCTCGCTGGTGACCTATTTCGCCGATGGCGGCACGCTGTCGCTCAACAATGGCGCGCGCGATATCTATCGCCCGGTCTATTACGAGAGCTTCCTGCGCATCCCGATCCCGGTCTGGGTCTTCATCGCCGTGGCCATTATCGGCTGGGTGCTGATGAATCGCACCGCCTTTGGCCGCTATTGCATGGCCATCGGCAGCAATGAGCACGTGGCGCGCTATTCGGCGATCAAGGTCGATCGGGTCAAGACCGCGACCTATATCTTGCAGGGCCTCTGCGTCTCGCTGGCCACCATCATCTATGTGCCGCGTCTTGGCTCGGCTTCGTCGGCGACCGGCGTGCTGTGGGAGCTCGAGGCGATCGCGGCCGTGATTATCGGCGGCACCATGCTCAAGGGCGGCTTCGGACGCATTGGCGGCACAGTCATCGGCGCGCTGATCCTGACCTCGATCGGCAACATTCTCAATCTCACCGAGATCATCTCCAACTACCTCAACGGGGCAGTGCAGGGCGTGATCATCGTCGCGGCAGTTTACCTCCAGCGCGGCTCGCTTCGCACTGGCCGGAAGAAGTCTGCCGAATAATTCCACGTCCCCTCAACGGGCGGGATCATCGGCGCCAGTTTTCGGCGTCAAACATTGGTAGGGAGGACTTTAGTTATGTCTTTGAAGGCAATCGCACTGGGCCTGTTGGCCACCAGCGCACTGGCCGGGGCAGCCGTGGCGCAGGATACGATCAAGATCGGCGTCTCCATTCCGGCAGCAACCCATGGCTTTATGGGCGGTCTCAACTGGCATGCCGCCGAAGCGGAAAAGCGCCTCGAAGCCGCTAATCCCAATATCGACCTGATCATCGTCACGGCCGACGGCCCTGCCGACCAGGCCAGCGATCTGGAAGACCTCGTTTCAGTCCACCAGATCCAGGCCCTCGTCGTGCTGCCGTTCGAATCCGAGCCGCTGACCGAGCCGGTCCGCGCCGTCGCCGATACCGGTGCCTTCATCACCGTGGTCGATCGCGGCCTGACCGACCCGTCCATCCAGGACGTCTATGTTTCGGGTAACAACACCGAAATGGGTGTGAACTCGGCCGAGTACATGAAGACCCGCCTGGGCGAGGGCGACAATATCGTCATCCTGCGCGGCATTCCGACCGTGCTCGACACCGAGCGCTTCGACGCTTTCATGGGCGCGATGGAAGGTACGGGCATTAACGTGCTCGACAACAAGTTCGCCAACTGGAACCGCGATGACGGCTTCGAGGTGATGCAGGACTTCCTGGCTCGCTTCCCCGACATCGATGGCGTCTGGGCTCAGGACGACGACATCACCCTGGGCGTGGTCGAGGCCATCAAGCAGGCTGGCCGCGAGAGCGAAATGTTCGTGGTTGGCGGCGCCGGCATGAAGGAAATCGTCAAGGGCGTGATGGATGGTGATCCGCTGGTTCCAGTCGACGTGCTCTATCCGCCGGCACAGATCGCCACCGCCATGGACGTGACGGTCAACCACTTCATCTCCAACGGTCCGGTCACCGGCAGCTACATCCTGGGCTCGCCGCTGATCACCCAGGAAAATGCCGAGCAGTTCTACTTCCCCGACAGCCCGTTCTGATCTGGGTGGATGAAAATGCGAAGGGCGCCAGGTGGGCGCCCTTTGTTTTGGTCGATGTCGACGATGCGGCCCAAACCTGGATCGTCACCCTCGGCCTGACCCGAGGGCTCCGTACTTAGTGGCCGTTCAGCAAGCGAAGACCCCTCGGGTCAAGCCCGAGGTGGCGGGCGGTGGTTGTGACTAACGCCCCTCACGGTCTGCCGCTGTTAGGCCGCTTCAGGCGTATACCCCGCCTCGCGAATGGCTTCCTCGCCCTTGGCCCGATCGCCGGTGAAGCTCACCTTGTGGGTGGCGACGTCCACCGAAATCTCGGCATCCGGCAGGGCTTCTTGCAATGCCCTGCGAACAGTACCGGCGCAGTGGCCGCAGGTCATATCGTTGACGGTGAAAACAGTCTTTTCGCTCATAATCAATGTCCTTTCGAAATGGGGTGCTCGCCGGCAAGGTCGTCGAGGATGGGGCAATCGGGGCGATTATCGCCGCCACAGCAATGGGCAAGGTGCTTGAGGGTTTTGACCATGCCCTGCAGCTCGGCGATCTTGGTTTCGAGCGCCGCGATGTGGCTGGTCGCCACATCCTTGACCTCGCCGCTGGCCCGCGTCTTGTCCTGCCAGAGGCCAAGCAGGGTGGAGGTTTCCTCGACCGAGAAGCCCAGGGTGCGGGCGCGTTTGACGAAGCGCAGCACATGCACCTCGTCAGCGCCGTAGACGCGGTAATTGCTGCCCGTGCGCAGCGGCGCGCGGATGAGGCCGATGGACTCGTAGTAGCGGATCATCTTGGCCGAGACGCCGGAGGCGTTGGATGCCTGTCCGATATTCATATGGAGACTCCTTTGACGGCGCGCAGGCGTTGCGCATTGCCCACGACGAAGACCGAGCTGAGCGCCATGGCGCCAGCGCCGATCATGGGCGAAAGCAGGATGCCGAAACCGGGATAGAGCACGCCGGCGGCGACGGGGATCAGCAACACGTTGTAACCGAAGGCCCAGAACAGGTTTTCCCAGATGTTCTTCATGGTAGCGCGGCTGACCGTAAGGGCATTGAGCACACCCTTGAGATCGCCACCGAGCAGCACAACGTCGGCGCTTTCGATGGCGGCATCGGTGCCGGTGCCGACGGCGATGCCGACATCGGCTTCGGCCAGGGCAGGGGCATCGTTGATGCCGTCGCCGACATAGGCGACCTTGCCAAACGAACGCAGCGATTTGAGCGCGGCGACCTTGTCGGCGGGCAGTACCTCGGCGCGGACTTCGTCAATGCCGAGCTGGCGCGCAATGGCGGCAGCCGTGCGGCGGTCATCGCCGGAGATCATTGCTGTCTTGAGGCCGAGCTCATGCAGCGCCTTGATCACGGCGCGGCTGGATGGCTTGATCGTGTCGGCGACCACGATCGCGGCGGCAATCTTGTCGTCGATCGCGGCAATAACCGGGGTCTTGCCTTCGTCGGCCAGCTTCTCGATCGCCGGGGTAAAGTCGGAGAAATCGAGATGGCTGAAGTGCCGCATGGAGCCGATCGCGACCAGCCGGCCATCGACGCGGGCGCGGACGCCATTGCCGGTGATCGACTCGAAGTCGGTGACAGTGCCCAGCTTCAGGCCCTGCTGTTCGGCAGCCGCGACGATGGCCTCGCCAATCGGATGCTCGGATTTGGCCTCGACCGCCGCGACCAGCGCCAGCACCTCGTCATGCTCGAAATCATCATCGAGAATGATATCGGTGAGAACGGGCTTGCCGTGGGTCAGCGTGCCGGTCTTGTCGAAGGCGACGACGGCGACGTCACGCAGCTGCTGCAGGGCCTCGCTCTTGCGGAACAGCACGCCAAGTTCAGCCGCGCGGCCGGTACCGACCATGATCGAGGTCGGCGTGGCCAGGCCCATGGCACACGGGCAGGCGATGATCATGACGGCGACGGCATTGACCAGGCCGAAGACATAAGCGGGCGTCGGGCCCCAGATGGTCCAGACGGCGAACGTGGCGATGGCCAGGACGATGACCGCCGGCACGAACCAGGCGGTGATCTTGTCGACCACGCCCTGGATCGGCAGCTTGCCGCCCTGGGCTTCCTCGACCATGCGGATGATCTGGGCCAGCATCGTGTCGCCGCCGACCTTGGTGGCACGGAAGCTGAAGCTGCCCGACGTATTGAGGGTGCCGCCAATAACTTCGGCGCCGATGGTCTTCGATACCGGCAGGGGCTCGCCCGAGATCATCGACTCGTTGATATGGCTTGAACCCTCGACGATCTCACCATCGACGGCGATCTTCTCACCGGGACGGACGACAATGATGTCGCCGGCCTTGACCTGCTCGATCGAAACTTCTTCGATCGTGCCATTGCGTTGCACCCGCGCGGTCTTGGCCTGCTCACGCACCAGGCGCTGGATGGCCTCGCCAGTGCGGCCCTTGGCGATGGCCTCAAGCCAGCGGCCAACCAGGATCAGCGTCACAATGACGGCGGCGGCTTCGTAATAGACGTATTGCGTCTGTGCCGGCAGCACCTGCGGGGCGAAAGTCACCACCACCGAATAAAGGTATGCCGCACCTGCGCCCAGGGCGACAAGCGAGTTCATCTCGGGCGCGCCGCGCAAGAGGGTGGGAATGCCGATCTTGAAGAACCGCCAGCCTGGGCCAAACAGCACGATGCTGGCGACGACGAAATAGGCGACATAAAGCGTCTGCTGCGGCACCAGGCTCAGCAGCCACATATGCATTGGCATATAAAGATGGCTGCCCATTTCGAGCACGAAGACTGGCAGCGTCAGCAGACCCGCAATCAGCGTGTCGCGACGCAGGATCGCGGCATCTTCTTCATGATGTTGGTGGCCGCTGTGCTGACCGTGGTGTTCCGGCGTCTTGCTGCCCTTGTAGCCAACCTTTTCGATGGCCTGATAGAGCGCATGCTCGTGCGCGGAATGCTGCGAATGATCGAGCTGCACTGTGGCGCGCTCGGTGGTCAAGTTGACCGAAGCCGACTGCACGCCCGGAACCTTCAATAGGGCCTTCTCGACACGCGACACGCAGGAGGCACAGGTCATGCCTTCAATGTCGATGGAGATCGGCTTGGCGTTATCGGGCTTGGAGTGGACGTGTTCATTCATTTCTATCACCTCGTCCACAAGCATATAGACCTTCCAGTAATGGGAAGGTCAAGGGGCGATTGAAACTTGATCGAAAGCGGTCTGCGGCAGGTTGGCACAGCGACAGTTGCGCAGCTTAAAGGCCTGACGCTGTAGGCCTATATCGAGGGCGTCAGGAGGCGCCAGCCATGCAGCCCGTCCGCAACGACATTCACAATTCCGACCTTCCCATCCTCTGCCAGAGCTGCGAGTCCCGACACCAGGGCATTTGCGGGGCATTGTCGCCCGAGCAGCTTTCCGCGCTATCGCGACACACGCGGCGCATGCATTACCAGGCTGGCGACGAATTGATAGCCGACGCCATGCCGATCACCAGCTACGGTAGCGTGCTACGCGGCGTGGTGAAGCTCTCCAAGGTGCTCGAAGACGGTCGGCAGCAGGTTGTCGGTCTGCAGTTCGCACCGGATCTCTTGGGTCGGCTGTTTGCCAGCGAGAGCCGGGTGACGGCCGAGGCGGCCTCGGATGTCGATCTTTGCGTAGTGCCGAAATCGGCCATGGAAGCGCTGGTGCGGGAAACCCCGGCGCTGGAACACCGCATCATGCTGCAGACCCTCCGCGAACTCGACGAAGCGCGCGACTGGATGGTCACCTTGGGCCGCAAGACGGCGCAGGAGAAGGTGGCAAGCTTCCTCTATCTCATCGCCAGCCATATAGATCCGACGCAGGGCGAAGTGGCCACGTTCGATCTGCCGCTGAGCCGCGCCGATATCGGGGACTTTCTCGGACTCACCATCGAGACGGTGAGTCGGCAGATGAGCAAGCTCAAGGCCGACGGCGTGATCGAGATTGAGAACTATCGGCATGTCTCGGTGCCCGATATCGCGCGGCTCAGGGTGCGGTGCGGGTGACTTCCCTTCTCCCCTTGCGGGAGAAGGTGGCGCGCAGCGCCGGATGAGGGGTCTGCGATGGTTGAGAGAACCCCTTACCCGCCCGTCGGGCACCCTCTCCCACAAGGCGAGAGGGGTGACGACTGAGAGACCAAGCTAACCCAACGTTCCATTCCGCATCGTCAGCACCCGATCGACGCTGCCCGTCGGAATGGCCGCATGGGTGACCAGGATCACCGTGCGCCCCTTGGCGGCCGTCCGCAGCGTTTCGAAGAATGCCACCTCCGCCGCCCGGTCAAGGCTGGCCGTCGGCTCGTCCAGCAATAGGACGCGGGCCGGCGATAGCAGCGTGCGGGCGAGGCACATGCGGCGTAGCTGCCCAACCGAGACCGTGCGTCCGCCTTCGCCAACCAGCGTGTCGAGCCCCTTGGGTAGGGCGCGAACGAAGTCCTCGACGCCGGCGGCACTGAGCGCTGCCCACAACGCATCGTCATCGCCATCGGGACGCGCGATCAGCAGGTTGGCGCGGATGGTGTCGTTGAACAGCGGGCTATCCTGCCCGAGCAGGGCCATGCCCGCATGCAGGTCGGCAAGGCGCAAGGCGTCGAGCGGGGTCCCGCCAAGGGTGATTGTCCCGGCCCGTGGTTCGGCGAGCCGTAGGAGCAGAGCGAGAAGACTCGATTTGCCGGCGCCGCTGGGGCCGGTCATGGCGACATGCTCGCCCGCTTCAACGCTAAGCGTGATGCCGTCGAGCACCAGCGGACCGTTGTCATAGCCGAACGCAACATCGCTCAGTTCGATCGTCGCCGCGACCGGCATCGGGGCAGGGTCCGACGGATCGGCGATGGCGACGGGCGCCTTCGCGATAGCGGACAGCCGCTCGGCGGCGGCCATGGCAGTAGTGAGCTTGCCAATACTGCGGACAATGGCGCCTGTGGCCTCGAAGCTGCCGGCAATGGCCAGCAACAGCCCCGCCAACACCGGACCATCGACCTGTCCGCTCGAAAAGGTCAAAAGGCCCAGCCATAGCGCGCCCGCCAAGGCAACCGCGGCGAGGGCCTGGACGGCAAAACCCGCGATCGACGTCAAGGTTGCGAGCCGCCCGCGCGCGTTGGCCAGGAGTGTGATGGTGGCTTGGAAATCCGCCTGGACCGTTTCAGTAACCCCGAAGACGGTAATATCGGCATGTCCCTCAATGCCGTCGAGAACGGCCGCGCGGGCATCGGAAGCACGCGCGACGACATCGGTTCCGGCGCTTCGGCTGGCGAAGATGAGGCCGGTTGGAACGATCAAAACGGCCGCGGCAAAGCACAGGCCATAGAGCAGTGCCACACTGGGCAGCAGCCAAGCGAGGACGCCGGTCAGGGCCGTTCCGACGATCAGCGCCGCAGCGATAGGGCCGATGGCGACGAGGAAGGCTGTGTCGAGCGCATCGACATCGGCAGTGAGCCGGCCGACGAGATCGCCATGCCGCAGGCCGCGGTCCCGCAGCGGCAGGCGGGGAAACAATTGGCCGAACAGCCAGCCGCGAATATCGGCGAGGAGACGCAGGGTGGCGTCGTGACCGGCAAGACGTT
This sequence comes from Devosia lacusdianchii, assembly GCF_022429625.1. Lineage (NCBI taxonomy): Bacteria > Pseudomonadati > Pseudomonadota > Alphaproteobacteria > Hyphomicrobiales > Devosiaceae > Devosia > Devosia lacusdianchii. The sequence continues at coordinate 1,138,373 of NZ_CP092483.1, forward strand.
CGCCATAGCGCGCGAGGATACGGATGAAGGAGAAGGCCCGTACAAGCGAGGAGGGTACGAAGAGATTGAAGGCGAGGCCAGCGGTGGTGAGCGCGGCGGCGGTGATGAACCAGCCCGAGGTGCCCAACAGCGCGACACCGGCGAGCAGGACGACCAGCGAGAGCACGAGGGCCAGAAGCAGGCCTCGGCCCTGGTGTACGAAGAGGTTGCGGAAGGCGAGAAGGGACCTCATGCGACGGTCCGCCCTTTGTGTGCCGGCAGCGGCATGGAAAGAATGGTCTCACCCGCGATGCGCCAGGCCTTATCCATGCGCGTCGCCACGGCGAGGGAGTGGGTGGCGATAACGAGCGTCCGGCCCTGGGCGTAGCGCACGAGGTCGTCGAGCACCTGTTGCTCCAGCGCAGCGTCGAGATGTGCAGTAGGCTCGTCGAGCAGGATCAACCCGGCATCGCGCAAATAGATGCGGGCGAGAGCGATGCGCTGCGCCTGGCCACCCGATAGGCCCAGGCCACCCTCGCCGAGCAACGTATTGAGACCGTCGGGCAGCGCATCGGCAAAAGCGGCGACATGGGCCAATTCAGCGGCGCGGCGGATTTCGGCGGTTGTCGCACTGGGGCGGGCGAGGGCGATGTTCTTGGCCATGCTGGCGGCGAAGATGCGGGGCTTTTGGCCCAGCATGGTGACGCGGCCCCGCAAGTCGGCCTCGCTCCAGTCGAGGAGGGGACGGTCATCGAGATCGATGGACCCTTCGCCGGTCCGCAGCCGGGCCAGGGCCTCGAGCAGCGTCGACTTGCCGGCGCCGCTCGGCCCGAGGATGGCGACATGCTCGCCCGCCGCGACGATGAGATTGGCGTTCGACAGGATGACGCGCGATCGGTCGGGCGTGCGCAGGGTGAGATTGGTCAGGGCGAGGGGGAGGGCTCCTTCACCTCGTCCTTTGGGGGAGAGGTCGATCCTCTTGGGCCGGGCGAGGGGGCCCGCCCCGAGCGCAACGTCCAGCATAGCCCCCCTCACCCGGTCTTCGGCCAACCTCTCCCCCAAAGGGAGAGGTGAGGAGAGCTGCGCCTCGATCTCCCCGATCGCGGCCTTGGCGGCGGCGCGGTCGTGATAATGCGCCGCCAGCAGGCGCAGGGGATTGTAGACCTCGGGCGCCATCAGCAGCAGGAACAGGCCCAATTGCAGGCTGAGCGGGGTGGAGCGGAGATGCAGGAATTCGATGAAAGTGAGGCCGACATAGAGGGCGACGCCGGCCACGCCCAGCGCGGCGAAGAATTCCAGAACGGCCGAGGACAGGAAGGCGATGCGCAGGACGCGGAGGGTGCGCCGGCGCAACTCGTCGCTTGCTGCAACGATGCCTGACGTCTCGGCCTCGGCTTGGCCGAACAGCTTGAGCGTCAGCAGGCCCCGCAGCCGGTCGGAGAACCGGCCGGTGAGCAGCGACAACGCCCGGGCCTGTTTGCGGGTGGCAATTTGGGCGCCCCAGCCGGCCAGGGCCATGAAGAGTGGGATCAAGGGGGCAGTGATGAGGAACAGCAGCCCAGCAAGCCAATCGAGCGGCAGGATGATCGCTCCGAAGGCCAAGGGTAGCACCGTCGCCTGGATCATCGCGGGCAGGTAGCGGGCGAAGAAGCCATCCAGCGCTTCCACCTGATCGATGATCGCGGCGGAGACGGCCCCGGATTGCGGCTGCTCGGCAGCGCGCGGTGAGCGCGCCAGCAGATTGGCGAACAGCGCTGTACGGACTTGTCGCTTGATGGTTTCGGCGGCCGAGGTGCCAGCGCGGTCGCCCAATGCGGAGAGCGCCGCGCGGGCCAGCAGTAGAGCCAGGATGAGAATGATGCCGGGAGCGAGGACATTGACGCCTTCGCCGCCCTCGATCGCGCGGCCGAGGACATCGGCCAGCGTCCATGCCTGCCAGACGAGTAGGCCCCCGCCCATCAGCGGCAAGATGATCGCGGCGGAAAGCCACGGGCCACCGAGACGGCGGAGGCCGGAGAGGGTTTTGCCGTTTTGCCGGTCGGTGTCTGTCACTGCACGCCCCGAACGCTCTGCGTGTGTGGCCTACCCCCACCCTTGATCCCTCCCCACAAGGGGGAGGGAGACGATGGAGCCGACAGGGTCGATCTTGCGCCTTCCTCCCCTCTGATGGGGAGGGAATGAGGATGGGGTGATGGGAGCCCCGATGCGCGTGCTGCAAATACCCCCTCGCCGAGAGGGAGGGGCCGTCCATTGGTTTTGGCAGCATCTGGCGAAAGCATGATCTCTTATACAGCGACACAGCGTCTGCGCCCCTTGATCTGAATCAAGGCGCGAGCGAGGTTGAGCGGGCAAAGAGTGGGCAGTGACGGCCGCGACTCAGGCGTGCCGCCGAGCATAAAGGCAGTATCGCAATGATCGACATGACCGTTGTCGAACTCTCGCGGTGGCAGTTCGCGGCTACCGCCATGTACCACTTCATCTTCGTGCCGCTGACCATTGGCCTTTCCGTGATGATGGCCATCATGGAGAGCGTTTACGTCATGACCGGGCGCGACATCTGGCGGAAGATGACGCTGTTCTGGGGCACGCTGTTCGGCATCAATTTCGCCATGGGTGTCGCTACCGGCATCGTCATGGAATTCCAGTTCGGCATGAACTGGAGCTACTACAGCCACTATGTCGGCGACGTGTTTGGCGCACCGCTCGCTATCGAGGGCCTGATGGCCTTCTTCCTTGAGGCAACGTTTATCGGCCTTTTCTTCTTCGGTTGGGATCGCCTCTCCAAGGTGGGCCACCTTATCGTGACCTGGTTGGTGGCGCTGGGCACCAATTTCTCAGCCTTGTGGATCCTCATCGCCAATGGCTGGATGCAGAATCCGGTCGGCGCCAAGTTAAATCCCGATACCATGCGCATGGAAGTCACCGATTTCGTCGCGGTGCTGTTCAACACCGTTGCGCAGGCCAAGTTCGTGCACACAGTCAGCGCCGGCTATGTGTGTGGCGCGGTATTCGTCTTTGCCATCTCGTGCTTCTTTCTGGTCAAGGGCAGGCATGTTGAGCTGGCCAAGCGCTCGATGGTTGTCGCCGCCAGCTTTGGTCTTGCCTCCGCCCTTTCGGTGGTCGTCCTCGGGGACGAGAGCGGTTATGTCGCGACCGAACATCAGAAGATGAAGATAGCGGCCATCGAGGCGAGCTATCACACCGAGCCCGCGCCCGCGCCCTGGACCGTGATCGCCTTCCCCGGCTCCGACGGCGGCGCGCCGAGCTTCTCCATTCAAATTCCCTGGATGGGCGGGTTGATCACCACCCGCTCGCTGACCGAGGAATTGCCGGGTATTGACGAGCTTATCGGGCATGCCGAGGTCCGCATTCGCTCGGGCATGATCGCCTACGATGCGCTGCAGGACATCCGGGCCGACGGCACCAATGCCGCGGCGCGGGCCGTCTTCGAGGAGCGCTGGCCGGACCTCGGCTATGGCCTGCTGCTCAAGCGCTATCGCGAGGATGTCGGCAATGCCACGCCAGAGGAAATCCGCCTCGCGGCCGAAGACACCGTGCCCGAAGTGTGGCCGCTGTTCTGGACCTTCCGCATCATGATGGGGCTGGGCTTCTTCTTTATCGGCTTCTTCGCCTTCTGGTTCTACCGGGCGTCGCGCGGTTGGCTCGAAACCAACAAGCCCCTTCTATGGCTCAGCTTCTTCATCCTGCCGCTGCCCTGGATTGCCATTGAAAGCGGCTGGTTCATCGCCGAATTCGGGCGACAACCCTGGGTGGTCGAGGGCGTGCTGCCGACCTTTTACGCCGCATCGGGTCTCAACTTCTGGGATCTGGTCATATCGCTGATCTTCTTCGTTACCCTCTACTCCGTTCTGCTGGTCATCATGATCATGCTGATGATCAAGACCATCAAGGCAGGCCCGCAGGACAAGCTCTTCACCGCTGCCGATGAAGGCGAGGATGATGACTTCGTCATGGCCGCACTCCCCGCGACCGCCACCACCAAGGAACTCGGATCATGAGCAGCATTCCGCTGGACTACGAAACCCTGCGCCTGATCTGGTGGGCGCTGCTCGGCATCCTGCTGATAGGCTTTGCCATCATGGGCGGGCGCGATCTGGGCGTGGGGACACTGCTTCCCTTTGCAGCTCGCACCGACGAAGAGCGGCGCGTGCTGCTTAATCTGATCGGCCCGACCTGGGAAGGCAATCAGGTCTGGCTTGTGCTGGGCGGCGGCGCCATCTTCGCCGCTTTCCCGCCACTCTACGCGGTCAGCTTCTCCGGCTTCTACCTGGCGATGATTGTGATCCTGCTGGCGCTCATCCTGCGACCTGTCGGCTTCAAGTTCCGTGGCAAGATCAAGGATGCCCGCTGGCGCGCGGTATGGGATTGGGCGCTGTTCATTGGCGGCTTCGTGCCATCGCTTATCTTCGGTGTGGCGGTAGGCAATGTGCTGCTCGGCGCGCCGTTCCACCTCGACGACACGTTGCGAGCTTTCTACACCGGCAACTTCTTCCTGCTGCTGATGCCGTTTGCCTTGCTGTGCGGGCTGGTCAGCCTGGGCATGCTGGTGACCCAGGGCGCAGCAGTGATCGCCGGGCGGACCACCGGTCCCCTTGCCGACCGGGCCCGAACCTATGGGTCTCTGGCGGCGCTGCTCACGATCGTTCTGTTCGCTCTTGGTGGTGTCTGGGTTGCGTTCGGGCTTGATGGTTATGCCATCACCAGCCCCGTCGATGGCAATGCCGCGATCAATCCACTGGCCAAGACGGTAGAGCTATCGCGCGGTGGGTGGCTGAGCAATTATGCACTCTACCCGTGGATGATTGCCGGGCCGGTGCTTGGCTTCGTGGGACTCGCAGGTGCACTGCTCGGCCTGCAGGCCCGACTGCGGCTGATCACCTTGCTGGCCTCAAGCGTTGCCATTTTCGGCATCGTCTCAACCGCAGGACTGTCGCTCTTCCCATTCCTGCTGCCATCGTCGACCGTGCCCAATTCGAGCCTGACGGTCTGGGACGCCTCGTCGAGCCAGCTCACGCTTTTCATCATGCTGCTGGTGACCGCGTTCTTCCTGCCCATCATCCTGGCCTACACCTCGTGGGTGTTCCGGGTGATGCGCGGCGACGTTTCGACAAAGTCGCTCGAAAAGAACCCCAACGCCTACTAGGAGACATTTATGTGGTATTTTTCGTGGATCCTGGGTCTCGGGCTGGCCTGCAGCTTCGCCATTCTCAACGCCATGTGGTTCGAAATGCGCGAGGATCGACGCATTGCGCGGGAAGAAGGACGCAAACCGATGCAACCCTGACGCATGGCTCTTTTCCAAATGGTCAAAAATCGGTAAATACGGGCGTCGAGCGATCGACGCCCGTATTGCATAGTAAATTCAATGCGTTGAGTTGCTATACCGTCCAGCGTTTCGTGGGCAGCGCCAGCGCAGCATGAAGCCAAAATGAACGATATGCCTGTTTTACTTGCACTGAGTGCATAACGGATGTGCACAGAGTCCATCTTCTAATCACGACTGGTCCGCTATAGATATTGGTCATCGAAAACGAAGGGGAATTGAAATGAACATCCGCCAGAAAATCGCACAGTTTGCTCAGTATCAGCGCACGATGCGCGAGCTTAACGCTCTCGACGCACGTCAGCTCAACGATCTGGGCATCACCAAGGGCGACATCAAGAACATCGCTCGCGGCGTAGCTCGCTAAGCCGCACTACTAGACTAGTCTTGAGATGAAGGCGTCCGTTCGGGCGCCTTTTGTCTTTTCTGCAGGTGCGTATGTCCGCCTGAGGCACCCACTCTCCCCCGAAGGGAGAGGTGAAGACAGTCAGCGAATAAGGTCCGCCGCCTTGCCGCCAAGCGCTGTGACCAGGTCATCCGGCCTCATGCGGATTTGCAACCCGCGCTGTCCGCCATTGAGGAAGACCTCGTCTTCCAGCGTCGCCAATTCCTCGACTGCCGTCGGTACCGGTTTCTTCTGCCCGAACGGGCTGATGCCGCCGACCTTGTAGCCGGTGAGGCGCTCTGCATCAGCCGGCTTCATCATATGCGCCGACTTGCCACCAAAGGCCGCGGCGAGCTTTTTCATGTTCACTTCTTCATCCGACGGCACCACCACGCAGACGGGCTTGCCATCGACTTCGGCCATCAGTGTCTTGAGCACAATGGACGGCGCAACGCCCATCGCCTCGGCGGCCTGCAACCCGACCCGATCGGCATCGGGGTCGTAGTCATAGGTTGCCGTGGAGAACGGGACGCCGGCTTTGCTGAGTGCCAGAGTGGCGGGAGTTGTTTTCGACATGCGACCTTTGTACCGCAGCGCGCTGCGGGGACAAGTCCGCCATCAGCGATGGCGACCCGTGAAATGCTCTTCCAGCAGGCCGATATCCCGGCGCAGATGGGGCGAAGAGTGAATGAGGTCGATCGTCGCCTGATGACGACGATGCTCGATATCGGTGAGGTTGCCGCGACGCGCGACCGGCAGGCGGAACGGGGCGACAAATGGCTTTGCGAGTGCGATCATGACTGCGACCATCCTTATGGGGATGGCTCCTGCTTTGGTTTCCATGATCAATAAATGGCTGGTCCACGGCGCATTTTCCAACTAAAGCTGAGATGGTACGCATAAGGAGATTTGATCCATGTCGGCCCTGCCTCCGCTCACCGCCGTGCGGGCCTTTGAGGCCGTTGCCCGGCATCTGAGCTTTACCAAAGCCGCCGATGAGCTTGGCATGACCCAAGCCGCCGTCAGCTATCAGATCAAGATTTTGGAGGAGCGCGTCGGCGCCCCACTTTTCTTGCGCAAACCCCGCCAGATCGCGCTGAGCGAAACCGGCGCCCGCCTGGCGCCCGAAACGGCCAAGGCCTTCGATATTCTGCGTAATGCCTTCGCCGACTTGCTTGGTCGGGTTGAAAGCATGTTGAGCATTTCATCGGTGCCGACCTTCGCCAGTCACTGGCTGGCCGCCAATATCGGCCTTTTCCAGTTCGCCCATCCCGAGATGGCCGTACGGCTAGAAAGTTCTTCGCAACTGGTGGATTTTTCGACGGAAGAGTTCGATGTGGGTATTCGCGCCACCAGCGGCCCCACGCCGGGCCTCATTGCCCACGAACTGCTTCGGGCCGAGTTCGCACCGATGCTAAGCCCCAAGCTGGTCGAGGAATATCAGGTGCGCGAACCGCGCGACTTGTTGCGCGTTCCCCAGATTACCCCTGATGACCCATGGCTGTGCAAATGGCTGGGCCTGGCCGGCCTCCCGAGCGACAGCACGCCAACGCCGCCGTTCAGCCGGCTCGGTTCGCAGGGACTGGAGGCCGCTGCGGCCATTGCCGGGCGCGGCGTCGCCATGCTGACCCCGCAATTCTATACCGGAGACATCGCCGATGGGCGGTTGGCGCGGCCGTTCGAGCTGACGGGCTGGGACGGTCACATCTACTATCTCGTCTATCCGGAGGCACGCCGGAACTCCCCCAAGATCAAGGCTTTCCGCGATTGGCTGATCCCGGCCACTGAGTCTCTGCGGGGCCAACAACGCAGCTAGAACATCGCCCGGTTGCGCGCGACGATTTCGCCGAGAAACTCCGCCACCAGTGCCACGCGGCGAATGCTGCGCAGGTCCTCGTGTACCACCGTCCAATAGCTGCGCGTGAGCGTATGGGCGACGAGAACGGGAACCAGGTCGGCATCGCGATTGGCCATGAAGGCGTGGAGGATGCCGATGCCAGCACCAGCGCGCACGGCCTCGGTCTGGCCCATGGCGGACGATACGGCAAGGCTCGAATGCCAGCCTTTGAGGAACTCCGCCGTGTAGTCGAGTGAGGCCGTATAGAGCAGGTCCTCGACATAGCCCACGAGGCGATGGCCGGCGAGATCATCGAGGGCGGTCGGCGTGCCATGGCGGTCGAGATAGCTGCGTGACGCATAAAGGCCGAGGCGATAGTCGGTCAGCTTGCGGGCAACCAGCCGCCCCTCTCGCGGACGTTCCAGTGTGACGGCAATATCAGCCTCGCGCCGGGACAGCGAGAATGCGCGCGGCACCGGCACCAGCTCGATACGCAAGCCCTTATGGCGTTCTGTGAGTTCGCCGAGGCGCGGGGCGAGAAACGCAACGCCGAAACCATCTGGGGCGCCAACCCGCACTGTGCCTTCGATCGTGCTATCGGCCCCGGCGGATTCGCTGGCGGCCAGCATGGCGCTTTCCATGCGCTCGGCATGGACCAGAAAGCGCTCGCCCTCGCCTGACAGCTCCGAGCCATTGGTCTTGCGGGTGAAAAGCTTGCTACCCAGCGCATCTTCAAGCGCGGTGAGGCGGCGGGCGACCGTCGCGTGGTTGAGATTGAGCGACTTGGCCGCGCCGAGAATCTGGCCACTACGGGCGACGGCGAGGAAGATGCGAACGTCATCCCAGTTCATGAGTTTCTCTCGGTTCTATGAGCATTCCGCCAACCTGGTTTCTCTCCCTTCCATCGTCATCACCCGGCTCGTCCGGGTGATCCATCTTTCAGCGCAAGCCGCATCATGGATTGCCCGAACAAAGCCGGGCAAAGACGGCCGAGGAGCCGATCGGGATACAATTTCTGCACAACAGATGCGAAATCTATCGCGTTGCGATGCGTTGATCGTAGCGCCAAAGGTAATTCCCAACAAGGGAGACCCTCATGCGCACCATCGGCCACTTCATCGACGGCATCGAAACAGCAGGCAACAGCGCCGAATTTCAGGACGTGTTCAATCCGGCAACCGGTGAGGTTCAGGCCAGGGTGGCGCTTGCGACCGAGGCTGATCTTGACGCGGCAGTTGCGTCCGCTGCCGCCGCACAGCCCAAGTGGGCTGCGACCAATCCGCAGCGTCGCGCGCGCGTGTTCTTCAACTACGTCGCACTGATCAATCGCGACATGCAGGAGCTGGCCGAATTGCTCAGCGCCGAGCACGGTAAGACGGTGGAAGATTCCAAGGGCGACATCTTGCGCGGGCTTGAGGTCGCCGAATTCGTGGCCGGTGCGCCGCATCTGCTCAAGGGCGAGTTCACCGATGGGGCAGGGCCGGGCATCGACATGTATTCCATGCGCCAGCCTGTCGGCATCGGCGCGGGTATTACCCCGTTCAACTTCCCAGCCATGATCCCGCTCTGGATGCTGTCGCCAGCCATCGCCGCGGGCAATGCCTTCATCCTCAAGCCTTCTGAGCGTGATCCATCCGTGCCGGTCAAGCTGGCGCAGCTCGCCATCGAGGCGGGGCTGCCCAAGGGCGTCCTCAATGTCGTGCACGGCGGCAAGTCGGTCGTCGACGGCATCCTGCGTCACCCGGAAATCGGCGCGGTGAGCTTTGTCGGCTCCACCCCGATCGCCCGCTACGTCTATGCAACGGCCGCTGGCGAGGGCAAGCGCGTGCAGGCCTTTGGCGGCGCCAAGAACCACATGATCATCATGCCCGATGCCGATATGGAGAAGGCCGCCGATGCGCTGATGGGCGCGGGCTACGGCTCAGCCGGCGAGCGCTGCATGGCGGTATCGGTGGCGGTGCCCGTCGGCGACGAGACGGCAGACCGCATCGTCGCGGCGCTGAAGCCCCGCATCGAGAAGCTCAAGGTTGGTCCTGCAACCGACAAGGCATCCGAGATGGGGCCGGTCATCACCCAAGCGTCCAAGGATCGCATTGCCGCACTGGTCGAGTCCGGAATCGAGCAGGGCGCGACACTCGCTGTCGATGGTCGCGGCTTTAGCCTGCAGGGTTATGAAAACGGCTACTTCGTCGGCCCCACGCTGTTCGACCACGTCACCGCAGACATGGACATCTACAAGGAAGAAATCTTCGGGCCGGTACTGTCAGTGGTGCGTTCCAGGACCTATGAGGACGCGCTAAAGCTGACCATGGACAATCCCTATGGCAACGGCACGGCCATCTTCACCCGCGACGGCGACGCGGCTCGCGATTTTGCGGCAAGGGTCAATGTCGGCATGGTCGGCATCAACGTCCCGGTGCCCGTGCCGCTGGCCTACCACAGCTTCGGCGGCTGGAAGGCGAGCTCGTTTGGTGATCTCAACCAACATGGTACGGACGGCATCAAGTTCTGGACCAAGACGAAGACGGTGACGGCCCGCTGGCCGAGCGGGATCAAGGACGGCGCTGAGTTCCAGATGCCGACGATGAAGTAGGTTGCCAGGCTATTTTTGCCGGCGCACGTCACCACCGCCCTCGGGGCGTCATCCTCGGGCTTGACCCGAGGAGACTTCACTTGACCTGTAGTCCGCAAGTGAAGAGCCCTCGGGTCAAGCCCGAGGGTGACGAACGGCGGTGGAGTGGCAATCGTGACCCTCATCACCAAATAACAAAGGCCCGTGGATCGCTCCACGGGCCTTCGCTTTTCCACGCGGGGAGGTGCGTGAATCCTAGACGATACCGCCCGAGCCACCTTCGACGGCGGGGCGGATTTCGGCGACTTTGGCGCGATAACCCGCGGCGCGATAGGTGCCGAGCAGGTCAATGGCGCCGCCCTTTTCGAGGCGGGACATGGCGAGGATCGGTTCCACATCGGTGCGATAGGCCAGGCGCAGGGCCTGTGTTGCGGCCAAGGCGTCGTCGCCCTGTTGTGCGGCCTTGAGGCCCCGTCGGTCGACCAGCAGCGCCTGCGCATAAGCGCGCTGCACGTCTGACGCCGACAGCATCAGCGACTCGATCGGATCGGTGACGTTGTGCGACTGGTCAAGCATATGTGCGGGATGAAAATCCCGGTCGCGCGTCTCGATGTCGACCAGTTCGTTGAACACCAGGAACAGGCGATACGGATCGATGGCGCCGGCATCGAGATCGTCGTCGCCATACTTGCTGTCGTTGAAGTGGAAGCCACCAAGCTTGCCGAACTGCGCAAGTCGGGAAACGATCATCTCGATATTGACGTTGGGCGCATGGTGGCCGAGATCGACCAGGCAATAAGCCTTGTCGCCGAGCTCCTTGGCGATCAGGTAATTGGTGCCCCAATCCTGCACGACCGTCGAATAGAAGGCCGGCTCGTACATCTTGTGTTCGGTATAGACGCGCCAGTCGTCGGGGAGGGCGGCATAAACCGCCTTCATCGATGTGAGATAATGCTCGAACTGGCTGGCGAAATTGACCTGACCGGGGAAGTTCGAGCCATCCCCGATCCATACCGTCAGCGCCTTGGAACCGATGGTCCGGCCGATCTCGATGCATTCGAGATTGTGCTCGATAGCCTGCTGACGGGTCGATGCATCGGCCGATGACAGTGAGCCAAATTTGTAGCTCTGCAGCTGACCCTTGGCATCTGAGAACGTGTTGGAGTTCATCGCATCAAAGCCGAGACTGAATCGGCTGGCGGCCTGCTTGAGCCGGTTCGGATCAGCCTTGTCCCATGGAATATGCAGCGAGACGGTATTGGTCGCCTGCGTCAGCTGGGCGATGACGGCGCAATCCTCGATCTTGTCGAAGATATCGCGCGGTTCGCCCCTGCCGGGGAAGCGGGCAAAGCGGGTTCCGCCGGTGCCGACGCCCCAGGAGGGGACGGCCACGGAGAAAGCAGAGACCTTGGCCTTGACCTCGTCGATGGCAATGCCGCGACGATCAAGGCGCTCGCCAAGCGTGTCGTAATCGACATTGAGATCGGCCAGGCGCTTGGCGTTCTCGGCTTCGACGACCGAAGGATCGATGATGTGGTCGGTCATATCGGCCTCAGCGGGTGAACGACTGGGCATTGCCCGCGTCGACATTGATGATGTTTCCGGTGGACTTGGCCGAGGCCTCCGAAGCGAAGAAATAGATGGCTTCGGCGATATCCTCGGGGAACACGGAGCGCTTGAGCATGGAGCGCTCGCGATACATTTCCTCAAGGCCGTCCTTGTCGGTCTTGTAGGTCGAGGCGCGCTGCTCGAGCCATTCGCCGGCCCAGATCTTGGAGCCGCGCAGCACGGCGTCAGGATTGACGACGTTGACGCGGATCTGCTCGCCTGCGCCTTCCAGGGCGAGGCAACGGGCAAGGTGGATTTCGGCCGCCTTGGCAGTGCAGTAGGCAGCGGCATTCGGCGAGGCTGCGAGACCATTCTTGGAGGCGACGAAGACGACATTGCCGCCGATCTTCTGCTGGCGGAACAGCCGGAAGGCTTCGCGGCTGACCAGGAAATAGCCCGTGGACAGGATGTCCATGTTCTTGTTCCAGAGCTCCAGCGTGGTTTCCTCGATCGGTGCCGACGAGGCGAGGCCGGCGTTCGACACAAGGATGTCGATGCCGCCAAATTCGACCACGGCGTGGACGAAACCAGCGATAACGGCGTCTTCCCTGGTGACGTTGACGATCACCGGGCGGACGAAATCCTTGCCGAAGACCGAGCCGAGTTCCTCATTGGCCGAAGCCAGCGCGGTCTCGTCGATATCGGCCAGCACCACGCAGGCGCCCTCGCGCAGCAGGCGCACCGCGGTGGCCTTGCCGATGCCGCCAGCGCCGCCGGTCACCAGCGCGATCTTGCCGGCCAGCGATTTTGGCTTGGGCATGCGGGCCAGCTTGGCCTCTTCGAGCAGCCAGTATTCGATGTCGAAGGCTTCCTGCTCGGGCAGACCGACATATGTCGACACCGTCGAGGCGCCGCGCATCACATTGATGGCGTTGACATAGAACTCGCCGGAAATGCGGGCCGTCGCCTTGTCCTTGGCAAAGGTGAACATGCCGACGCCCGGCATCAGGTACACCACGGCATTGGGGTCGCGTACGGCAGGCGAATTGTCGTGCTTGCAGCGGTCGTAATAGGCCTGGTAGTCGACGCGATAGGCGGCGATGTCCGCCGGAATCTTGGCTATCACCGCATCCACATCCGGATTGGCGGGGTCGAACTCGATCACCAGCGGTCGGATCTTGGTGCGCAGGAAGTGGTCGGGGCAGGAGGTGCCCAGGGCTGCCAGCGGCCGCAGGTTGTTGGAATTGACGAATTCCAGCACGGCAGCCGAGTCATCGAAATGGCCCAGCTTGTGGCTGTCTTCCGAAATCAGGCCGCGGATTTTCGGCATCAGCTTGGCCGCGATGGCGCGGCGCTGTTCTGACGGCAGCGACTGGACGGCTTCGCCACCGAAAATGGTCTTGCCTGCGGTCTGCTGTTCGAACCACTCGATGGCCTGGTTGATGATCCCGATCGTGATTTCGTAGCATTCTTTGGGCGTGTCGCCCCAGGTGAACAGGCCATGGCTCTCGAGGATCAGGCCCTTGGCATTGGGGTTTTCTTCGCAGAACTTGCCCAGCCACAGACCCAGTTCGAAGCCAGGCTTCTTCCACGGCAGCCAGCCAATGCTGTCGCCGAAAATCTGCCTGGTCAGCTCTTTGGAATTCTTGGAAGCCGCGATGGCAATGATCGCGTCGGGGTGCATGTGATCGACGAAGGGCCGGTTCACATAGGCATGCAGCGGGGTGTCGATCGAGGCGGCACGCGGGTTGAGGTTGAACGTCGCGTGGGGCAGGTAGCCCACCATCTCGTCTTCGAACGCGACGCCGCGATAGAGCCCCTTCAGCGCCCGCAGCTTGTCCATATAGAGCGTCGAAAAGCCGTCGAGCTTGATCGAGGCACTGTCGCCGCCCGAACCCTTGACCCACAGCACTTCGACGTCCTGACCGGTTAGCGGGTCCTTTTGCATGATCTTGGAGGAGGTGTTGCCGCCACCGTAATTGGTTACGCGCTTGTCCGAGCCGAGCAGGTTCGAGCGATAAACGAGACGTTCCGGCTCGCTCATCGCAGCGGCCTTGGCATCGTCCCAAAGGTTCGCGAGGCGCTTGGGCGCAGTGGTGGGCATGAGACTCCTCCCAGAGGGTATTGGCGTTCGAATTATTGGCCGACATGCCCACGATCAATCATGGCTGTCAATCACAAACGATCATGAACGCGCATATCACTGCGTGCCAGTTCGAAGTTGATTGTTTCTTGATTGACAGTGATTGGAATTGATGTGAAGGAATGCGCTAGGGAGATAGCAGCCTTGCACGAAACCGAGCGCCAGAGAGTGATCATTGCGGCCGTTCAGACGCGGCCTGTGGTGACCGTTGCCGAGCTTTGCGAAGTCACCGGCTCCTCGGAGGCGACCATCCGTCGTGACATTGCGGCACTGCATGTGCGCGGTGAGGTGCGGCGGGTGCGCGGTGGCGCCGAAGCCGTCAATCCGCCCGAGCAATCGGCGCTGATGGGGCGGCCCTTTTCGGTCAACGAAACCATCAACATGGCCCAAAAGCGCGCCATCGCGCGCGCCGCCGTCGAGCTGTGCAAGGATGGTGAGCCGATCATCATCAATGGCGGCACGACCACCTATCAGATGGTGCACCACCTGACGGGCCGCCGGCTCTCGGTCTTCACCAACAGCTTCGGCATCGCCGAATTCCTCATCCACAATTCGCGCAACTCGGTCGTCATTCCCGGCGGCACGATCTATCGCGAACAGAACGTCATCCTCTCGCCCTTTGGCGGTGTGGTGGCCTCGCATTTCTACGCCAAGCGCATGTTCATCGGTTGCCAGGGGATCGGCCAGCACGGGCTGATGGAGGCCGATCCGATGATCGTCCAGTCCGAGCTTGGACTGATCGGCCAGGCGGACGAGCTGATCGTGTTGGCTGACTCATCCAAATTTTCGGGCAGATCGAGCCTCATCCTGTGTGGGCTCGACCGGATATCCGCTGTCATCACCGATAGCGGCATCCGCGACGAGGACCGTCAAATGCTGGAAACGGCAGGCGTGCGGCTCATCGTGGCGGAAACGACAGCTCTGGGCGACCGTCAGGCGACGGTGGCCTGAGGCAATAAGACCAAGACCAAAGACCAGAACGTCCCAGGGAGGGATTACGACTATGAAACTCTTGAAGCTTTTGGCTACGACCACTGCCGTCGCAGTGCTGCTCGCCGCTCCAGCCTATGCCCAGACCCGCATCGCACTTGTAGTGAAGTCGCTCGGCAACGGCTTCTTCGACGCTGCCAACAAGGGCGCTCAGGAAGCGGCCGCCGAACTGGGTGACGTCGAAGTCATCTATACCGGCCCGACGGCCGCCACGGCAGAAGCCCAGATCGAAGTCATCAACGCGCTGATCGCTCAGCAGGTCGATGCTATCGCCATTTCGGCCAACGATCCGGACGCGCTGGTCCCGGCGCTGCAGAAGGCCATGGAACGCGGCATCAAGGTGATTTCCTGGGATTCGGGCGTTGCCCCCGAAGGCCGCCAGCTTCACCTCAACCCATCAGAGACCAACCTGATCGGCGAAACCATCATCAAGCTGGCTGCCGACTACCTGCCTGAAGGCGGTGATGTCGCCATCCTGTCCGCCTCGTCCACGGCGACCAACCAGAACGCCTGGATCGAAGCCGCCAAGGCCGCTCTCCCCGAGAAGTTCCCCAACATCAACCTCGTCTCGGTCGTTTATGGCGACGATGACTCGGTGAAGTCGACCGACGAAGCCAAGGGCCTGATCGCGTCCTATCCTGATCTTAAGGCCATCATTGCTCCGACCACTGTCGGCGTTGTGGCTGCCGCCCAGGTCGTCACCGACCAGAACCTCATCGGCAAGGTCAACGTCACCGGCCTGGCTCTGCCGTCCGAGTTCAAGCAGTTCATCGACAACGGCGCGTCGCAGGCCGTGGCGCTGTGGAACCCGATCGATCTCGGCTACTCGGCCGTGATGCTGGCCAATGACCTCGTCGAAGGTGGCACGGCTGAGCCAGGCGCAGTGCTCTCGATGGGTCGCATGGGTGAACTGACCCTCGACGACACCAATTCGGGTGCCATGGCGGCTCCCTTCACCTTCGACAAGTCCAACATCGAAGAGTTTTCGAAGATCTATTGATCTTTCTTCACCTCTCCTTTGGGGGAGAGGTCGACGCGAAGCGGCGGGTGAGGGGGCCTTGGTGGTGAACCAAAGGCCCCCTCACCCCAACCCTCTCCCCCAAAGGGAGAGGGAGTCCAATCGAGTGCATTGCGCGCCTTGTGTCCCAACGCAGCCGTAGTGACACAAAGGAACGAGAATGACCGACCCCATCCTCACTCTCACTGGCATATCCAAGAGCTTCCCTGGCGTGCGGGCACTCAATGACGTGTCGTTGGAGCTCTATGCGGGCGAGGTCACCGCGCTGATCGGCGAGAATGGCGCGGGCAAGTCGACGCTGGTGAAGACGCTGACCGGCATTTACCAGCCTGACGCCGGCGAAATCCGCATCAACGGGCAGGTTGTGGCGCTGCCGACGGCGCACTCGGCCTCAGCAGTGGGCATCACCGCCATCCATCAGGAAACCGTTCTGTTCGACGAACTGACGGTCGCCGAGAACATCTATCTGGGCCACGCGCCGCGCAATCGCTTCGGGATGATCGATTGGCGCAAGATGCGGGCCGAGGCGCGCGAAACGCTGGACTCCATGGCATCGGGGATCGATCCGGACATCAAGCTCAAGGAACTGGGCATCGCCAAGAAGCACTTGGTCGCTGTGGCACGGGCGCTATCCATCGATGCACGCGTCGTCATCATGGACGAGCCGACGGCGGCGCTGAGCCAGAAGGAAATCGAAGAGCTTTACGTGCTCATTGAACTGCTCAAGGCTGACGGCAAGGCCATCCTCTTCATTAGCCACAAGTTCGATGAAATCTACCGCATCGCCGATCGCTTCACCGTATTCCGCGACGGCGAGCAGGTGGGCAAGGGGCTCATCAAGGACACGACACAGAGCCAGATCGTACAGTTGATGGTTGGTCGGGCGGTCGACCACATTTTCCCCGAGCGTTCTGCCGTGATCGGCTCGGTGGTGCTGTCGGCAAAGAAGCTGAGCCATCCGACCGAGTTCGAGGACATCTCCTTTTCGGTGCGCAAGGGCGAAATCCTTGGCTTCTATGGGCTGGTGGGGGCAGGGCGGTCCGAAGTCATGCAGGCCGTATTTGGCATGACCCAGCCGTCCTCCGGTTCGCTGGTGCTCGATGGAACGCCGCTTGTGCTGAAGTCAGCTGCTGACGCCGTCGAGGCTGGCATCGTTTATGTGCCCGAGGAGCGCGGCAAGCAGGGTGTCATCACCGGCGAGCCGATCTTCAAGAACGTGTCGCTGCCGTCATTGGGCAAGACCAGCAAGTCGGGCTTCCTGCGCATGGCTGAGGAATTCGCCCTGGCGCGCACCTATACCGAACGTCTCGACCTGCGTGCCTCCTCGCTCAGCCAGAACGTCTCGACCCTGTCAGGCGGCAATCAGCAGAAGGTGGTGATCGCCAAGTGGCTGGCCACCCTCCCCAAAGTCATCATCCTCGATGAACCCACAAAGGGCATCGATATCGGCTCCAAGGCCGCCGTGCATGGCTTCATGGCCGAACTCGTGGCCCAGGGCCTGTCGGTGATCATGGTCTCGTCCGAACTGCCCGAAGTGCTCGGCATGAGCGATCGCATCGTGGTCATGCGCGAGGGGCGGATCATCGAAACGCTCGAGAACAAGGGGTTGAAGCCCGAAACGCTGGTTCGGCTGGCCGCCGGCATTGCCGAGGAGCAAGCGGCATGAACCGGCTGCTCAAGCATCGCGAGATCTTCCTCGCCTTGGCCATCCTGCTGGTGCTCGTGCTGGTCACGGCGCGTTTCCCGCGCTTCGCCCAGCCCGGCAACCTGCTGACCATTTTCAACGACACCTCCATCCTGATGATGCTGGCCTTGGGTCAGATGGCGGTCATCCTGACGCGGTCCATCGACCTCTCCATGGCGGCCAATCTGGCGTTGACCGGCATGATCGTGGCCATGACCAACGCCGCATTCCCGGGCGTGCCGATACCGCTGCTGATCGCCATGTGCGTCTTCGTCGGGGCAGGACTGGGCGCCTTTAACGGCATTCTGGTCTGGAAGCTCAATATCCCGCCCATCGTGGTAACGCTGGGCACGCTGACCATCTATCGAGGGCTGATCTTCGTTATTTCCGGCGGCGCCTGGGTGAATGCCGCCCAGATGAGCCCCGACTTCATCGGCCTGCAGCGCATCGTCTTCCTCGGCCTGCCACTGCTGAGCTGGTTCGCCATCATGGTCGCACTGCTGTTCTGGCTGTTGATGACCCGCACGCCGCTCGGGCGCTCGCTCTATGCCATCGGCGTCAATCCAACCGCCTCGGTCTATACCGGCATCAATGTCGGCCGGACCAAGTTCTATGCCTTCGTGATATCAGGCGCCGTTGCGGGCCTCTGCGGCTATCTCTGGATTTCGCGCTACGTCATCGCCTCGGTCGAAGTGGCCGGCGGCTATGAGCTCACCATCATCGCCGCTTGCGTCATCGGCGGCGTATCCATTGCCGGTGGCATCGGCACCGTGGCCGGCGTGCTGCTCGGCGCCATCTTCCTCGGCGTCATCAATAATGCCCTGCCGGTCATCAACATCAGCCCGTTCTGGCAGATGGCGATTTCCGGCACGGCAATCCTGCTCGCCGTAGTGCTGAATGCGCGTGGCGAACGCCGCAAGGGCCGGATCATTCTCAAGAAGGCGGAGGCGACTTGATGGACTTGTGCGGAACGTACCCCCACCCTCATCCCGTCTCCACAAGGGGGATGGAAGCTCGCTCCCTGGCTTTCCTTGGTTTGAGCAAACACTATGATGCCGTTGAGTGGGGACGGAACAGCGCGCGTCTCCCTCCCCCTTGTGGGGAGGGATCAAGGGTGGGGGGCGGATTGGGCATTGAACGTGCAAGAGAACTTCGAAAACGCATGTCTGCCCCAGAGGTAAAGCTGTGGAATGCCCTTCGCGACCTTCGCAGCCTTGGCTTCCATTTTCGCCGGCAAGTGCCGCTTGGCTCTTACTATGCCGACTTCGCGTGTCACGCGCGGCGGTTGATAGTCGAGGTTGACGGCGACACGCACGGCACAGACGCCGCAGCGGCCCACGACGAACATCGCGGCGCGTTCATTTCGGGGCAGGGATACCGCATTCTCCGCGTCGCCAACGGCGACGTCATGCGCAACCTCGACGGCGTGATGACCGCCATCCTTGCCCTACTCGACCAACCCCCACCCTCATTCCCTCCCCACAAGGGGGAGGGAGGCTTGCGCGGTGCCTTGGACGATATCCTGCCATGACCGACACCCCCGCGACCGGCCGCAGCCTGCCCAATCGCCTCGATAATCCGTTCCGCTCGGCCGTACTGAGCTGGGAGAGCCTGCTGGTGCTGGTGGCGGTGGCGATCTTCATCGTCAATTCGTTCGCGTCGCCATACTTCCTCAACGCCTGGAGCCTCTCGGACCTCACCTTCAACTTCACCGAGAAGGCGCTGATCGCGCTGGCTATGGCCTTGCTGATCATCTCCGGCGAGATCGACCTGTCTGTCGCAGCCATCATCGCGCTGGCCTCCACCATGATGGGGTTGGTCCTGCAATATGGCGCGGATACCCCGGCGCTGGTGGCCGTCGGTATTGGCGTGGGCCTATTGTGCGGCGCCTTCAACGGCTTCCTCGTGACCGGGCTCAAGCTGCCCTCGATCGTCGTCACCATCGGCACGATGAGCCTCTTCCGCGGCATCGCCTTCATCGTGCTGGGCGACCAGAGCTTCAAAGGCTATCCGGCAAGCTTTTCCTGGTTCGGGCAGGGTTATGTGTTCTGGGTCATCTCGTTCGAACTGGTGCTCTTCGCCGTCTGTGCCATGATCTATTGGGTATTGCTGCATCGCACCAATTTCGGCCGCCGCGTCTTTGCCATTGGCAATAACGACGTCGCCGCCCAGTTCTCCGGCGTTCGTGTCGATCGAATCAAGTTCATCCTGTTCTGCCTCACCGGCCTGATGAGCGGTATCGCCGCCGTACTGCTGACGGCGCGTCTTGGGTCCACTCGGCCATCGATCGCCGAAGGCTTCGAGCTCGAGGCCATCACCATGGTGGTGCTGGGCGGCGTATCCATATTGGGCGGCGCCGGATCCATCCTCGGCGTGGTTCTGGCGGCGCTGATCATGGGGCTGGTGACGTTCGGGCTCGGCCTACTCAACGTGCCCGGGATCGTCATGTCGATCTTCATCGGCGGGCTGCTGATCGTGGTCATCGCGCTGCCCATCCTGTTCCGCATGTGGAGGCAGCGCGTATGATTGAAGATGGGGACTACGAGAAGCACGCCTTCAAGATGAGGCTCAATCCCGGCATGGCGGCCGAGTACAAGAAGCGCCACGACGAGATTTTTCCCGAGCTCGTCGACCTCCTGCACGCGGCAGGTGTGAAGGACTATTCCATCCACCTCGATGAAGATACCAACATCCTCTTCGGCGTGCTCTGGCGGCGGAAGGGTCACACCATGGCCGACCTGCCCAATACCGAGGTCATGAAGCGCTGGTGGGCGCACATGGCCGATGTCATGGCGACCAACGACAAGAACGAGCCGCTTTCGGCCGACCTCACGCCAATGTTCTGGATGAAGTAGGAAGCTTCACGGTGCCTTCTTCTTTGGGCGCGGGCCGCGGGTTTCGAGAGGGGGCAGGGTGCGCGCCAGATACGCCCCGAGCCGGTCCAGGCGATGCTGCCATTCGGTAATGCGCTGGTTGAACAGCAGTCGAACCAAATAGGGCACCATAGCCTCCAGTCGATATTAGTTAAGTACATAATTTAGTAATATCATGCGCCGGCTTCGTCAATGATTAAGTGGTAACTTAACTGTTATCGCTTTCGCCGATGATGGTGAGAATGGCCTGGGCGACGGTCGCGCTACCGCGGGGCCAGCAAAGCCAGAAGTTCATGTCGTAAACGCCTGCCAGCGGCAGTTGGCGCAGGTCGCCGCGGATACGTGCCACCGAAGCCTGCGGCAGCACCGAGACGAAGCCGTGATGCAGTACCAGATTGAGAATGACCGGGATCGAGTCGATCTCGATGAGGCGAATGGCACTGCGTTCGGTGTCGTTGAGATGGTCGTCGAGGATGCGGTTGATGCGCTGACGCAACCCACTGCGCGCGCTCGGCACTGCTAACGGCGCTGCCAGGAGCGCATCGGCGACATTGTTATGCCCTTCCGGCACGCCGACAACCGCGAGCGGTGTATGCCCAACCACCTTGCCATCGAGATCGGCAGGCAAATGCTCAGTATCGAGAAACGCCACGTCGAACAGCCCGCTTTTGAGCCCAGCCAGGAGGTCGTCGGCGGTGGTAGAACTGACAAAGAGCGGCGCGCGCGGGCGCTCGGCAAGCCAGCGGGCCGCCAGATTGGCCAGCAGCCGCGCGATCTCGCTCTCATATCCCAGCGGAATGACCGAGCCGAGGCGCGCCGTTGCCGCCGTCTTGCGAAAGCGCTCCTCCGACATGCGCGAGAGCCGGTGCCAGGCCGCCAGCAATTGCTCGCTGGTCGCGGCCAACCGCGCACCATCGGCTGTCACTGTGGAGCCGCCGCTGCCGCGCTGCAACAAGGCCACCCCTAAGATCGCTTCGAGCTGGGCAATCTGTCGGGTCAATTGCGGTTGCCCCAAGCCCATGGCCCGTGCCGCGCGGCGAATGCTGCCCAGCGTCGCGACGCGGGCAAATCGTTCCAGCGCATCCAGCTTGATTGCGTGCTGGGGAGATACCGCGAGTGCCAGCTTAGCGAGCGCCCCAATCTCCGGTTCGAGCCGCACGGCTTCGAGCGTCGCGACCAGCCCCGACCCCGCCCGCTCCACCAGTCGAACCGAGATTTCTGCTTCGAACCGTGCGATGGATGCCGCAACGGTCGAAGCCGGCCGGCCAAGCGCTCGCGCTGCGGTTCGCACGCTGCGGAGCCGCAGCACGCGATCCATCGCCACCAAGGTTGCCGTATCCATATGCCCACCATTCGAGCAGCCATGTCCGGTGCATAGAAAAACCGCATAGCCTGTTCAGTATTTGGGATATCCCAAGTTGCCAATCTATCCAATAGCGTGACCCCATGAATGAACTGGCGATGACAGTCCGAAGCCCTCCCATCACCCTTAGCGGCAAGCCGCTGAGCTTTTCCGACATCGCCCGCATCGGCGCCCGAAAGGCCCGGCTTGTGGCCGACGAAGCCGCGTTGACCCGCGTGGCGCAGGCCCGCGTGGTAATCGAGGAGGCCATCGCCAACCACCAGCCCGTCTACGGCTCGACCACCGGCGTCGGCGCGATGAAGGATGTCGAATGGTCCGACGATCAGTTGGATACGTTCAACATGGGCCTCGTGCGCGCCCACCACTTCGGCACGGGCGACGCATTTTCCAGCGAGATCGTGCGCACGGCGATGGCCATTCGCGTCAATATGGCGCTGACTGGCCGCGTCGGCTGCACCACCGACCTGGTCGAAGCCTATCTGGCCCTGCTGTCAGCCGACGTCGTACCGGTCGTGCGGCGCACTGGCTCCATCGGTTGCGCCGATATCGGCCTGATGGGCCAGATCGGCGCGGTGCTGACCGGCGCCGGCGAGGCCATGTTCGATGGCCGCCGCCAAGCCGCCGGCGATGCGCTGAGCGCTGCCGGCCTCAGACCCTTCCGTCTCGCACCGCGCGACAGCCTGGCCTCGATTTCGACCAACGCGGTGGGCTATGCCGCTGCCGCCAATGCCATCCGCGACGCCGCTGGCGCCGTGCGCGTCATGCTGGCGACCGGCCTCACCACGGCAGGGGCGCTCGGCGCCTCGCGCGATCCGTGGAAGGCCGTGGCCCATGTCGGCACCGAACGCGAAGCCGGCATCGGCGCCTGGCTCTATTTCAACGCCAAGGGCTGGGACTGGCCCAACGCCACCCATATTCAGGACCCGTTGAGCCTGCGCATGATGAGCCAGGTCTTCGCCACCGGCTTCGAAACGCTGGTCGCATCAGGCAAGATCCTATTGGCCGCTACCGGACGGACCGACGACAATCCCGTGGTAGCCGGTGGACAGGTGCTGACCTCGGGCGGCTCGCTGCCGCTCGATGTCACCGTCTTCCTGCAAACCGCCCAGCTCGGCCTGGCCCATATCGCGCGCAATTCGTTCAACCGCTGTGTGCTGCTCGGCAATGGCGGACGCCGCGGCCTGCCGGTCAACCTGGTGTGGCCGGGCCAGATCGCCACTGGCTTCGGGCCGATCATCAAGCTGGCCGGCGAGCTCTTCGCGCGCGTCCTGACCATGACCAATCCAATCTCGGCCAATTCCATGGTCGTGGCCGGCGGCATCGAGGACGAGGCCGCGTTCCTGCCGCTGGTGGTCGAGCGGCTGGAGCGGCAAGTGCTGGCGCTGCGGCGTCTGTCGGCCCTTGAGGCCATCCTCGCGGCGCAGGCCATGGATATTTCCGGCGATCGCCCAGGCAACGTCCCGGGCATCGTCTACGCGCTCGTGCGCGAGCATGCTGACACATACTGGCAGGATCGCCCGCTATCGGCGGAAGTGGAGGCCGTCGAACAGGCCTTGGCTGGCGATAACCTGATGAATGAACTTATCTCTCACTCGACAATTATGGAGTTGGACGAGTTTTTCGCCTTGGGCCCGGTCGCCTGAAGCAAGGAATAACCTTGCCATAACGAGAAGCTGGAGCCCGCGATTTGAATTTTCTCAAATCGTACAAGGCTCTAGAATTTGCGGCCTCGCTCAATTCTACCAAGACGTTAGGTTAGGGACAGCCGGGACCAGTTTGCTGGCTACCGGAAAAATGGAGAAACCAATGCGCCTCACATCCAAGCTTCTGAGCGCCGTAGCCGCGCTCGCCATTTCGGTGACCGCCGCTCATGCCCAGGTCGTCGTTTCGTCCAAGATCGACACCGAGGGTGGCGTTCTGGGCAACATCATCAAGCAGGTGCTCGAAGCCAACGACATCGCGGTCACCGACCGCATCCAGCTCGGCGGTACGCCGATTGTCCGCGAAGCGATCACCGCCGGTGAAATCGACATCTATCCGGAATATACCGGCAACGCCGCCTTCTTCTTCGAAAAGGCCGACGATCCGATCTGGAACGATGCCGCCTCGGCCTATGCCGAAGCCGCCAAGCTCGATTACGACGCCAACAAGATCGTGTGGCTGAGCCCGTCGCCGGCCAACAACACCTGGGCCGTCGCCATCCGCAACGACGTCGCCGAAGCCAACAGCCTCAACACCTTCACCGAGTTCGGTGCCTGGGTTGCCGGTGGTGGCGAGGTCAAGCTGGCTGCATCGGCCGAGTTCGTGAACTCGCCGGCGGCTCTGCCCAAGTTCCAGGAAGTCTATGGCTTCACCCTGACGCCCGACCAACTGGTGACGCTCTCGGGTGGTGACACCGCGGCAACCATTGCCGCCGCCGCCCAGCAGACCAACGGCGTCAACGCCGCCATGGTCTATGGCACCGACGGCGGTATCGCGCCTTCCGGCCTCAAGGTTCTCGAAGACGACAAGGGCGTGCAGCCGGTCTACCAGCCCGCGCCGATCATCCGTGAAGCCGTGCTGACCGAATACCCGCAGATCGAAGAACTGCTGAAGCCGGTATTCGAAGGCCTGACCATCGAAGTGCTGCAGGACCTCAACGGCCGCCTTCAGGTTGGCGGTGAAGCCGCTGCTGCCGTGGCGACCGACTACCTGACCAAGGGTGGCTTCCTGGACTGAGCCTGCCCCGAGACCTATCAATCGGGATGCGGTAGCTTCGCCGCCGCGTCCACCCCAACCACCGGCCGTCACCCTCGGGCTTGACCCGAGGGCCCTGCACTTACATCCGTGTGCAGCAAGTGAAGAGCCCTCGGGTCAAGCCCGAGGGTGACGGCCGGTGGGTTGGGATAAGTGCAGTGAACGGGTGGGAGACATGCCACCAGCGAAGCCAGCGACCGACCATCCGGAGCCAGCATGAGCATCGCCGACACCACAACAGTTTCCGATCGTCCTGCCTGGCTTGCGCTCGACAAGCTGGGGGTACTGATCGCCCTCATTGCCGCGGCCGGCGCCGCACTGCCGTTCGCCCTGTTTCGCGCCAACCGCATCGTTCCGGGCGAGCCACGCTCGCTGCTCGATGCCTTGCCGAGCCTTCCCTCGGGGTTCCTGTTCGGTGTGCTGCTGGTCGGCTTCGCCATTGCCCTGCTGCGCGTGCCCACTCTGGCAAAGCTTATCGGCGGCTTTCTGGTTCTCGCGGTGCTCTTCGTCTTCATCGGCTGGTCCGGCAGCTACCTGACGCCCGAAGGCGATACCTTCGCCCGCGTGTCGCCGGGCGCTGGCTTCTGGCTGTTAGTCTTCGCCTTCGCCTTGCTCGTCACCGACGCCCTGACGCGCCTCCGATTCAAGCCGCTGGTGCGCATCGTCATTCTCATCGCCGTTGGCGCGGCCATGGCGCTGCTGCTGTGGAGCGGTAGCTGGAACGACCTCTCCATTCTCAAGGAATACGCCACCCGCGCGCCGGCCTTTTGGGCCGAAGCCCGCACCCATCTGGCGCTGGCCTTTGGCTCGGTAGCGATAGCGGTGGTTGTCGGTGTGCCGGCAGGCATCCTTTGCTACAAAGTCAGGCCGCTGCGAGCAGCCGTGTTGAACGTGCTCAACATCGTCCAGACCATCCCGTCCATTGCCCTGTTCGGCCTGTTGATTGCGCCGCTCGCCTGGGTGGCAGCCAACATACCGGGGGCCTCTGCCATCGGCATTTCCGGCATCGGCGCGGCTCCGGCGCTTGTCGCGCTCTTCGCCTATTCGCTGCTGCCCATCGTCTCCAACACCGTCGTTGGCCTGCAAAGCGTTTCGCCCGCAGCGGTCGATGCCGCAAAGGGCATGGGCATGACCGGGTCGCAGCGGCTGTTTGCGGTGGAATTGCCACTGGCTTTTCCTGTCATACTCACCGGCATCCGTATCGTGCTGGTGCAGAATATCGGGCTCGCCACCATCGCAGCGCTGATCGGTGGCGGCGGCTTTGGCGTCTTCGTATTCCAGGGCATCGGCCAGACGGCCATGGATTTGGTGTTGCTTGGCGCCGTGCCGACCGTGGCGCTGGCCTTCGCCGCCGCGGTGGTGCTGGATGCCTTGGTAGAAATGACGTCGCGCGGGGGGCGCAGCTCATGATCGAAATCGACGACATCACCAAAAGCTACAGCGGTACCGTCGTGGTGGATCGGGTAACCGTTACCATCCAGCCCCGCACCATCTGCGTCGTCGTGGGCACGTCGGGGTCCGGCAAGACCACTCTGATGCGGATGATCAACAAGCTGGTGGAACCCACGTCGGGGCATATTCGCATCGACGGCGAAGATATTGCCGGCATACCCGCCTACGAGCTGCGTCGCCGCATCGGCTACGCCATCCAGGGGCACGGCCTGTTTCCGCATCGCACCGTCGGCCAGAACATAGCGACCGTTCCCAAGCTGCTCGGCTGGGACAAGGCCAAGATCGACAGCCGCGTCGACGAGCTGCTGAGCCTGTTTCAACTCGAACCTGGGCAGTTCCGCGATCGCCTGCCGCATGAATTGTCCGGCGGCCAGCAGCAGCGCGTCGGCGTTGCCCGCGCATTGGCGGCCGAGCCCAAGATATTGCTGATGGACGAACCCTATGGCGCGCTTGACCCGGTGATCCGCGCCAAGGCGCAGGAAGACCTGCTCGCCATCCAGCACGCCATGCGCACCACGATTGTCTTGGTGACGCATGACATGGAAGAGGCCATCCATCTCGGCGATACCATCGCGGTGATGGACAAGGGCAAGCTGCTGCAATGCGCTACGCCTGCCGAGATCATCGCCAACCCGGCCACGCCCTTCGTCGCCGAACTGATCGGCAGCAGCGAGCGGCCGTTCCGGCTGCTGTCGCTGGCCAAGGTGGCTGACCATATCGAAGCCGGCGATATCGGCGGCGAACCCATCGAGGCCAGCGCTTCTCTGCGCGACGCCTACGCTGAACTACTGTGGTCGGGTCGACCGGCACTGCCGGTGCGCCGCGATGGCCAGATCGTCGGGCAGGTGACCCTCAACGCCTTGTCGCGGCTGGCCGCGAGGCCGCAATGACCGCAGGCAACCTCATACGCGTCATCGTACTGGGCGTGCTGGTGCTGTTTTTGGTCAGCCCGCATCTGTTCGAGCACTTCTTCGCGCTATTCACCAAGAATGGTCAGCCCGCCATCTACAACCAGGGCAGCCTGCTCGACATCACGCTTAATCATCTGGGCATCGTCTGCGCGGCAACCCTGGCGTCCACCATCATCGCGGTGGGGCTGGCGATCATCGTCACGCGACCGTTTGGCGTAGAATTCCTGCCGCTCTCGCGCAGCCTGGCCAATATCGGCCAGACGTTTCCGCCGGTAGCCGTGCTGGCCCTGGCTGTGCCGATGCTGGGCTTCGGCACGGCGCCAACGCTGGTGGCTTTGTTCCTCTACGGCCTGCTGCCGATCTTCGAAAACACGCTGACCGGCCTCACCAACCTGCCGCCGGCCGTGACCGATGCAGCCAAGGGTGTCGGCATGACCGGCTGGCAAAGGCTGGTAAAGGTCGAACTGCCGCTGGCCCTGCCGGTGATCCTCGCTGGTATCAGGCTGTCGGTGGTCATTTCACTTGCCACCGCCACCATCGGCTCCACTGTCGCCGCGCGCACGCTGGGCGAAGTCATTATCGCCGGATTGCTGTCGAGCAACACCGCCTTCGTGCTGCAGGGCGGTCTCATCGTCGGCGTCCTCGCGGTGCTGATCTACGATGCCCTATCGGCCCTCGAACGCTGGCTGATGGTGCGCACCGGCCAACTGGGGAGGGCCGCGGCATGATGGCGGTGGTGTCTCAGTCGTCTCCCTCCCCCTTGTGGGGAGGGAAGCCTTCTCCGAGTTTGTGGAAGCTGTAGATGTCCGATTTTGATCTCGTCCTATCCGGCACCGTGGTGCTGCCTGATCTCATTGTCGAGAACGGCTACGTCGCAGTGCGCGATGGCAAGGTCGTCCACGTCGGTGAGGGCAAGGCACCATCGGCGCATGAACGCCACGAACTCGGCAATGCCCTGATTCTGCCCGGCGCCATCGATGCCCAGACTCACTCGCTGAGCCAGAAGGACCAGGAGGACTTCATCTGGTCGACCCGGTCGGCGGCGGCCGGTGGCGTCACCACCATTGTCGACATGCCTTATGACGAGGGCAATCTGGTCTGCTCAGCCGAGGCCGTACGGATCAAGGTCGCCCATGCCGAGCCACAGGCCCGCGTTGACTTCGCCCTCTATGGCACGATCAATCCCGAAGAGGGCGCCAGCCGCATCCTCGAACAGGTTGAAGCCGGGGTCGCCGCCTTCAAGTTCTCGACCTTCGGCACCGACCCCATCCGCTTTCCCCGCATTCCGCCCGCGCTGCTGGAAGAGTGCTTCGCCGCCATCGCCCCGACCGGCCTCACGGCCGGTGTACACAACGAAGATGACGAGGCTGTACGCGCTGCCATGGCTAAGGTCCAGGCGCTGGGCATCACCGACTATCGCGCCCACGCCCTCAGCCGCCCGCCGCTGACCGAATTGCTCGCTTCACTGCAAATCTACGAAACCGGCGCCCTGACCGGTTGCCCTGCCCATGTCGTCCACTGCTCGCTCGGTCGCGGCTACGAGATCGCCCGCAGCTATCGCGACCAGGGCTTTGCCGCGACCATCGAGTGTTGCATCCACTATCTGACTCTGGATGAGGAAAACGACGTCGCCCGGCTCGGTGGCAAGGCCAAGATCAACCCGCCGATCCGTCCGCGCGTCGAAGTTGAAAAGCTCTGGGACCATGTTCGCAAGGGCAATGTCACGCTGGTCTCGACCGACCACGTCTCCTGGTCAGAAAACCGCAAGACCAACGCCAGCATGCTGGCGAATTCTTCCGGCGTGCCTGGCCTCGAAGTCATGGTGCCGCTCTTTGTCATGGGCGCGCTGAAGCGCGATATCCCCCTGACCTGGGCCGCCAAGCTGATGGCAGAAAATCCGGCGAAACACTTCCGCCTCGACCACCGCAAGGGCGCCCTGGCAGCAGGCAAGGACGCTGATATCACGGTGCTTTTCCCGCGCCCAATACGCTACGACGCGGCCGCCAGCGGCCATAACGTTGTGGGTTGGTCGCCCTATAACGGCATCGAGTTGCCGTGGACCGTCGGTCTGACCTACCTGCGCGGCCAGCAAGTCTTCGACGGCACCAACGTCGCCCAACCGGGCACTGGCCAGTTCGTTCGACCGGAGCCAAAGCATTGATCTTAAACTCAAAAGTACGCACCGACCGCATCGGCTCCGACATCGACGCGCTGGCAGCGATCACCGAGCCGGGCCGCCCATGGACGCGCCGCGCCTTCACCCCGATGTTCCTCGAAGGCCGTAAATGGCTGGAAAAGGCGATGCAGGCGGCCGGCGCGGTAACGCGCATCGACGCGGCCGGCAATCTCATCGGCACCATTCCCGGCAAGCGCCCCGAGCTTGGCACCATCATGGTCGGATCGCATTCCGACACCGTACCCGACGGCGGACGCTTCGACGGCATTGCCGGCGTCATTGCCGCGTTGGAAGTTGCGCGAGCGCTGCGGGATCAGGGTGTGGTGCTGGATCACACCCTGGAAGTGGTGGATTTCCTGGCCGAGGAAGTGTCCATCTTTGGCGTTTCCTGCATCGGCAGCCGGGGCATGAGTGGCACGCGGCCGGCTGAGTGGCTGGCGCGCGAAAGCGATGGAACGACGCTCGAGCAGGGCATAACCGATGTTGGTGGCGACGCGCATGGTGATGCGGTCCGGCGCGATATCAAGGCCTTTTTGGAGCTGCATATCGAGCAGGGCCCAGTCCTGCAGGACCAGAAACTCGACGTGGGCGTGGTATCGGCCATTGCCGGTATCACTCGCATCGAAATCATTGTCGACGGCCGCGCCGATCATGCTGGCACCACGCCGATGGGATCGCGCAAGGATGCGCTGACCACGGCCTCGTGGATCGCCCTGGGCGTCGAGGAACTGGGCAAGGCCCTGGCTTCGGGTGAGGGGCATTTCGCTGCCACGGTTGGCGAATTTGAAATGTCGCCCAATGCCGCCAACGTGGTTCCAGCGCGCGTCCGCATGCTGATCGACGCCCGGGCGGAAGTACGCGAGGACATGCTGCGGTTCATCGATGAACTCGATAAGGGCGTGGTCGCCATCGCCGAAAAGACCGGCGTGACGGTTTCGACGCCACGACTGGTTTCGGACAATCCCCCCACGCCAGGCGATGCAGAGCTGATCGATGTGCTGGAAGCGGCGTGCGAAACCGCCGGCGCCCGTCATCGCCGCATGGCATCGGGGGCCGGGCACGATACGGCCTGGATGGCGCGCATCACCAAGTCGGCGATGATCTTCGTCCCCTGCGTCGATGGCCGCAGCCATTCGCCGGACGAATTTGCCACCAGCGACGATATCGCGCTGGGCGCGGCCGTGCTGCTCGATGCCGTCAAGGCGCTCGATACCAAATTGCAAGGAACTGAATAAATGGGTCGGATACTGACCGAGAAGGACGTAGAGGCCGCCGTACGCGGAGGCTCCGTCTATGCGGCGGGTGGCGGCGGCTGGGCCGATCATGGCCGCATGCTCGGCAAAGCCGCAGTCAGCATCGGCAAGCCGGAGCTTGTCAGTATCGAGGAGCTGGATGCCGATGACTGGGTGGCGACGGCCGCCGCCATCGGCGCGCCGGCTTCGACGACGGCATGGGAGATGCAGGGCGTCGACTACATCAAGGCGGTGCAGTTGCTGCAGGACGCGCTGGGCGAGAAGCTGAGCGGGCTGATGGTTGGACAGAACGGCAAGTCTTCGACGCTCAATGGCTGGCTGCCTTCGGCAGTGCTCGGCACCAAGGTCGTCGATGCGGTGGGCGATATCCGCGCCCATCCGACGGGCGATATGGGCTCCATCGGCATGGCCGGTTCGCCAGAGCAGATGATCCAGACAGCGGTCGGCGGCAATCGCGAGGAAAACCGCTATATCGAGCTGGTGACGCGCGGCGCCACCGCCAAGGTCTCGCCGATTTTGCGCACGGCCTCCGACATGTCAGGCGGCTTTATTGCCTCATGCCGTAACCCGCTGCGCGCGAGTTACGTGCAGAAGCACGCAGCTTTGGGCGGTATTTCGCTGGCGCTCAAGTTGGGCGAGGCGATGATCGCGGCCGAGGGCAAGGGGCCGGGCAAGATGATCGATGCGATCGTCGCAACCACCGGCGGCACGATCCTGACCAAGGGCTACATCACCGATCTCGACGTGGTCTACACCAAGGAAGCCTTCGATATCGGCAAGATCCGCATCGGCGAGGGCGACACGGCGACCACGCTGCACGTGATGAACGAATACATGGCCGTGGAGGACGCCGGCGGCACCCGTCTTGCGACGTTCCCCGACGTCATCACCACGCTCGACGCGGCGGGGCAGGCGCTGTCGGTGGGGCAATTGGGGCGCGGCATGTATGTGTTCGTGCTGCATGTGCCCAAGACGATCATCCCGCTGAGTTCGTCCGTGCTTGATCCGGCAGTCTACCCATTCGTCGAAGATCGCATGGGAATCGAGCTGGCGAAATACGCGCTCGACGGTCGCTGAAATGCGCGATCCGGGGCTGGAAGAGCTGGTGCGCGACGATCTCGGCCCGCTGCCGGGCCTGAGCGACAAGAAGATGTTCGGCGGCCTTGCCTGGATGCTCGATGGGCACCTGCTCTGCGGCGCACGCGATGTCGGGCTGATGGTCCGGCTCGGCAAGGGTAACGATGCCTGGGCGCTGGAATATCCGGATATCGGGCCGATGGTGATGCAGGGCAGGGAGATGTCCGGCTGGGTCCGTGCCGGCCTTGATACTTGCGCTGACGACGATCTGCGCAAACGCCTGCTCGATGCGGCCGTCGCCTTCGTGCGCACGCTGCCGCCCAAGATTTGACGGAGAAGACGATGCCTACAGCCAATCCTCGCCACCCGAATTTCCCCATTCCTGGTGGCCCGGAGCTCCGCGCCAAAGGCTGGCGGCAGGAGGCACTATTGCGCCTGCTGGAAAACGTGCTGTCGGTCGGCGAGAACCCGGATGAACTGATCGTCTATGCCGCCCTGGGGAAGGCGGCGCGCAACTGGGCCAGCCATAAGGCTATCGTCGAAACACTGCTGCGCATGGATGAGGATCAGACGCTGATCATCCAGTCTGGCAAGCCGATCGGCCTCCTCAAGACCCACGCCAAGGCGCCGCTGGTGATCATGGCCAATTGCAACATTGTCGGGCAATGGGCCAAGGCAGAGGTGTTCTACGAACTCGAAAAGAAGGGTCTGATCTGCTGGGGCGGGCTGACGGCCGGGGCGTGGCAATACATCGGCAGCCAGGGCGTAATCCAGGGCACCTATGAGATTTTCATGCGCATTGCCGAGAACCGTTTCGGCGGCGATCTGGCGGGGCGTTTTATTCTCACTGCCGGTCTTGGTGGCATGGGCGGGGCCCAGCCGCTGGCCGGGCGCATGGCCGGCGCGGCGATCCTGTGCCTCGATATCGACGCCGAACGGGCCCGCAAGCGCAAGGAGATCGGCTATCTCGAGGAGATCGCACCCGATCTCGATACGGCGCTGGCGATGATCGACAAGGCGGTGGCCGAGAGGCGGGCGACCTCGATCGGGCTCGTCGGCAATGCGGCCGAGATTTATCCTGAGATCGCCCGGCGCGGCATCGTGCCCGATATCGTCACCGACCAGACCTCGGCGCACGATCTGGTCTATGGCTATGTGCCCAAGGGCATGTCGCTCGACGAGGTGAAGCGTCTGCGCGTCGAGGGGCCGGGGCAGTTGATGGCCGCGAGCCGGGCGTCGATCGTTGATCACGTGCGGGCCATGCTGGCCTTCCAGCAGGCGGGGTCCGAGGTGTTCGACAATGGCAATCTGATCCGCACGCATGCCAAAGCCGGCGGCGTCGAGAACGCGTTCGACATTCGCATCTTCACTGAAGCCTATTTGCGGCCGCTGTTCGCGCGCGCCATCGGACCGTTCCGCTGGATGGCGCTCTCGGGCGATCCCGCAGACATAAGCAAGATTGACGACAAGCTGCTGGAGATGTTCCCGCACAACAGAATCGTCACCAACTGGATCGCACTGGCGCGCAAACATGTGCCGTTCGAAGGGCTGCCGGCGCGCATCGCCTGGCTGGGTCATGGTGAACGCACGGCGCTGGCGCAGGCGGTGAACGCCATGGTGGCCGATGGCACGCTGGCCGGGCCGGTCGCCTTCAGTCGCGACCATCTCGACGCCGGCGCGATGGCACACCCCAACATCATGACCGAGGGGATGAAGGACGGCTCGGACGCCATCGCCGACTGGCCGATCCTCGATGCCATGCTGTTGTGCTCGTCCATGGCCGATCTAGTGGTGGTTCATTCGGGCGGCGGCGGCTATGCCGGCTATATGACCTCGGCGGGTGTGACCGTGGTGGCCGACGGAACGCCAGGGGGCGACGAGCGCCTGGAGCACGCGCTGACCAACGACACCGCGCTGGGCGTAATGCGCTACGCCGACGCCGGGTACGACGAGAGCCTCGATGAGATTGCGCTCAAGCGCATTGGCCATATTGCAGTGACATAGATGCGAGCCACCCTGAGAGCGAAAGCCATCGCAGTTTGCGACGACAAGATTGCCAAGAAGGGCGACGGCGTCGGCCTGTCCTTCTATGCTTTCTTCGCCAACCGCAACGACGACCCGGAACTGCTGATGGAAGCGGCCGAGTGGTGGATCAAGACCCACGCGCTCGACCACTTTGAAAAAGCGGCCAAGATACGAGACATGATCAAAGCCGGGCTCTAACGCCTCGGCGAGATGACCGTCTAGATCTCACTCTTCCAGCTATATTGCGGCGAATAGCCTAGCATGCGCTTGGCTTTTTCGATGCTCAACAGCGTTCCGTTGGCGCTGAGATTGCCCTTGGTCGGCACGGTCGGGAACACCTCGGCCAGCAGCGACATGTTGGATCGGCTCATCACGGTATCGGCGTTGGCGATGATGAAGGCTTCGAAACCGGTGAAGTCGGCCTGGATCGAGCGGCGAACGGCCTGGGCGCCGTCGCGGGCATCGATATAGCCCCACAGGTTCCATTTCCGGCTGCGTGGATCGGCGTCGAACCTGGGGAAGGCCGCATAGTCCTCGGGGTTCATGACATTGGAGAAACGCAGGCCGACAATGCGCAGGGACGGGTCCCAGCGGCAGAATTGCGCGGCCATGGTTTCGTCGAGCAGCTTGCCCAGTGAATAGGCCGATTCAGGGCGAGGATAGTATTCCTCGTCGACCGGGGCATAGGGCGGCGGGGTGTCGAATGGCAGGCCGAGAACGGTCTCGCTCGAGGCGAAGACGATGTTCTTGATGCCGGCGAGGCGGCTGGCCTCGAAGATATTGTAGGTCGTGGGTACGTTGTTGGCGAAGATGCGTGCATTCGCCGCCAGGCCCGGCGCGGGAATGGCGGCCAGATGCACGACGGCATCGAACGGCCCCTTGCGCTCATCCACCCCGCCCAAAATAGCGGCGGCGACTTCGCCGAAGTTGGTGAGGTCGATCCGCACGCTGGGGCAAATCAGCTCGGGCAGGGGCTGTTGGTCGATATTGAGCACATCATAGCCATGGGTCACCAGATCGCGCAGCACCGCGCGCCCCAGCTTGCCGCTGCCACCTGTCACCAAAACCTTGGCCATGCGAACCTCCTCAATTTCAAGCACTTACGCACCTTTGTGAGGCCTAGCCTCGCACGGAAGCAGCAGCCTGCCAACCCGGCGACAAAGGTAAATGCTTGATGAACGCGGCCCTCACGGACGGTTCAAGGCCGCTGGCGCCATATGGCCTCAAGGGACGGCGAAATGCCGAACCAACATCAATTGAGGAGAACCGAAATGAACAAGCTGACCACTCTCACCGCCATCGCCGGCCTCGTAACCGCCTTGACCACCATTGCCAGTCCGGCGGCGGTCTTCAACCACGTCGCGGGCAAACCGAATGTCCCGGGCTCTGCCGAGGCCACCGATCCCGATTGTACTGCCGTTCTCGGCTACATGCGGACGCCCAAGGGCGCGGAAATCATGAGCCTGGTGGCCGCCCACATCGCCATCATCCCGGTCTGCGAGGATCTGACGGTGCCCGGCCGCAACAATTACGGCCCGCTATTCGTCAACGGCAATGCCGAGCTGCTGCGGCAGCCGATCGCCCGCAATCCGGCGCTGATCGATGCGCTCCGTGCCCGCGATTATGACCAGAACGATGTCGTCTCGGTTCGCTTCGGCGGCAATGACAGCATCATCTTCTACGTCCACCAGCGCGACATGCGCTGAGCGTCTGCACGAGCTTGCCGCCAAGATGAACGGTTTCTGAACGTCGATCTCAGCATCGGTTCAAACCATTGGTGGCAAGCTCACAATCACAGCAACGAAATTCGCTCTTGGGAGACATCAAATGAACAAGCAACAGGAAAAGGTTCTGGTCGCCGCCCTCTGTGGCCTGGTGATCACCGCCGCCGGTGCTTTCGCCGTGCAGCCCGCCATGGCCGCCGGCTATCAGGTCGATCAGCTGGCCCAGGTGACCGGCGTCGCGCAGTGGGACAACCTCAACGTCCGCAAGTGGCCCGCCTCCTATTCGCAGAAGATCGGTGCTTTCGAGCCCGGCGCCCATGTCTGGGTGGAACGCTGCATCGAGGCAAAGACCGGCGCCGACTGGTGCCTGGTCGATAGCGACTACACCCGCGGTTGGGTGAACTCCAAGTATCTGACCGTCGTGCAAGATTGGGACATTTGATCCGCATGTCGGCGAAGGCGGAGATCTGACTGGTCGTTGCGATCCGTCGCCGCAGATCGTGGCAGTAGCCTGCCGGGTCTCCACCTTCGCCGATATGGCTCTTTCGAGTTTCGTGCCTGCCTCCTTCCCATGCTCTGTTGACTTTTCCGGTCCTGCGCTGTTCGTGAAGACAGCCTGGACCGGAGTTTTTTTCTGATGGACGCCAATCCCATTCTCGCCGAAACCGTGCGCGGCAACTGGGTCGAAAATCGCCACCGCGGCGCCTATGTGGTTATCGACGCCAATGGCACGATCATCGCCTCGGCCGGTGACATCGAGCGCGCCATCTTCCCCCGTTCCGCCATCAAGTCGATGCAGGCGCTGCCCATCTTCGCCCGCGGCGCCGAGAACAAGTTTCATCACAGCGAGGAAGAACTGGCGCTGGCTTGCGCTTCGCACCATGGCGAGGATGCGCATGTGGCGACGGCGAGCGGGCTGCTGGCGCGCATCGGCCTTTCGGTCGCCGACCTCGAATGCGGTGCGCACCAGCCGAGCAATGCAGCCGCGCGCGAGGCACTGCGCCGCGCTGGGGCTGAGCCGAGTGCGCTGCACAATAATTGCTCGGGCAAGCATTCCGGCATGCTGAGTGTCGCCCTGGCCATGGGCCTGCCCACCTCAGGCTATGTGGCGCGCGAGCATGAGGTGCAGCGCGCGGTGCGTAGCGCCGTCGAGACGGTGATTGGCGAGCGCCTCACCGAAGACAAGTGCGGTACCGACGGTTGCTCGATTCCCACTTTCGCGGCGCCGCTGCGTGCCTTCGCTTACGGCTTCGCCCGCATGTCGACCGGACAGGGTCTGGCCCCCGACCTCGCTTATGCCGCCAAACGCCTGTTCGACGCTGCAACCAGCCACCCGCATCTGGTGGCAGGAACCGGCCACCCCGACACTTTGCTTATGACTGCGTTCAAAGGCCGGCTAATGCAGAAGGTCGGTGCGGAAGCCGTGCAGTGCGGCGCCATCCGCGACAAGGGCTGGGGCTATGCCCTCAAATGCGACGACGGCAATGTTGCAGCCTCGCAGGCCATGCTGGCCGGAATACTGCTCAAGCTAGCCGATCCGGACACCGAACAACGGGCGCTGCTCGAGAAATATGCGCGCCAGCCGATCAACAGTGTTCGTGGCATGCAGGTGGGTGAGCTGCGAGCTTGTTAATGTGTTCCAACAGTTTTTGGCATAGTTCGAAAGTTTTGTTGGAACAGTTGAAAATTCAGTGCTATCTCTGAGTTCCAACAAAATTGCAGGAACTGAGAAAAAGTGTTGGAACAGCCGCAATTTCAAGCGTTGAACAACGATCAGCGGCGTGAGGTCGTCAACACACAACAACGCTTCATGGCTTGGCAGGAGGCGCGCCAGAGGCTGTTGGAGACGCGTGGCTCTATGGTCTGGCAGACCAAAAAGGGCGCCGACTACCTGATGCGCAGCTATTACGACAAGACTGGGCGCCGCAAGCAGACCAGTCTGGGCGTCCGATCCGCTGACACCGAAGCGCAAAAGATCGAATTCGAGCTGCGCCGCGATGAAGCCAAGACGCGGTTCAAGGCTATCGATGTCGTGATGGACCGGCAGGCAGCGATCAATCGTGCCGTCTCGCTGGGTCGCGTGCCCATGACCAGTGCCAAAATCATCCGTGCGTTGAACGATGCCGGCGTGCTCGGTGCCGGCCTGCGCATCGTCGGCACCAATGCCATCTATGCTTATGAAGCGCCGGCCGGTGTGACCGTTGATGCCAGCATCACGACGACGGGCGACATAGACCTGCTGTTCGACAGCCGTCAGAAGCTGCGCCTCGTCGGATCAGAGGAAGTATCAGAGCAGTCGCTGCTCGACGTGCTGACCAGCGTCGACAAGAGCTTTGCAAAGACGAGGCAGGCGTATCGCGCGCAGAACGCGGACGGCTATCTGGTCGACCTCATCAAGCCTATGCGCAATCCGCCGTGGAAAAAGGATCGTGTCCGTATCGGCGACGCCGAAGCGGACCTGACGGCTTCCGAAATCGAGGGGCTGGTCTGGCTGGAGAATTCTCCGTCCTTCGAGGCGATAGCCATCGATGAGCGCGGTTACCCGCTGCGGATCGTCGCCGCCGATCCGCGCGTCTGGGCCATCCACAAGCATTGGGTGTCCCAGCGCATCGACCGCGACCCGATCAAGAAGCGGCGCGATGCCGAGCAGGCGCGAGTGGTTGGCGCCATCGTGGCGCAATTCCTGCTGCACCTGCCGGCCAATCCTGCCGACCTGCGCATGCTGCCGATGTCGGTGGTGGACGACGCCGCCTTCATCTTCGCACAAGCGGGGCAGGACTAGCCCGTAGCGGCGTTTGGTCCGATCGATTTGCGATGGCGGGGTGCTAGGGTTCGGTATCGGTTGATCCGCCTCCGAGGTTGCGATGCGAAACGACAGAGCCTTGCCTTACAGCTATCGCAACGATCCGGATGTCCCGGCCTTTCCAGACGACCAACCGATCATTGTCTTCGACGGCGAATGTGCGTTCTGCTCCGGCTGGGTGCAGTTCGCCCTGCGCCACGATCGACGCGGACGCTATCGCTTCCTCGCAGCGCAATCGGCCCTGGGTCGGGCACTTTACGTCCATTACGGGCTCGATCCGACCGACTATCAGACCAATATACTGATCAAGGATGGTATGGGCCTGTTCGAGGCCGAGGGGTCGCTGCAGATGATCAGTGGCCTGGCCGGCTGGTTTCCGCTGGTCAATGTGGTGCGTATCCTGCCCACGCCAATTCTCAACTGGGCCTATCATCGGCTGGCCAGTAACCGCTACCGCTGGTTCGGCCGCCATGAGCAGTGCTTCGTGCCGACGGCCGAAACGCGTGCGCGGTTTCTGGCATGAGGCTCACCGTCCTGATCGTAGGCGGCTACGGCACCTTTGGCGGACGGCTGGCGGCATTGCTGGCCGAGGACAGCCGGCTGCGCCTGCTGATCGGCGGGCGATCGCTCGATAAGGCCGGGGCATTGATTGCCCGCCTGCCCAAGGGGGCGGAACTGGTGCCAGTAATCTTTGATCGGGATAGCGGAACAGCGGGAGAGATCCGGGCGCTCGGTGTCGACGTGCTGGTCGATGCGACAGGACCGTTCCAGAACTATGGCGATGACCCCTTCCGGCTGGTGCGCGAGACGATTGCTGCCCGAGCCCACTATCTCGATCTCGCTGATAGCTCGGCCTTCGTCGCCGGGATCGCGCAATTCGACGCGGCGGCGCGCGAGCAGGGCGTCTTCGTTCTTTCGGGCGTCAGCAGCTTTCCTGTCCTGTCGGTGGCGGCGATGCGTGAGCTGACCCGTGGCATGAGCTGCGTCACATCGCTGACCGGCGGGATTGCGCCGTCGCCCCGCGCGGGCATCGGCGGCAATGTAGTGCAGGCGATCATGTCCTATGCCGGCCAATCGATCCAACTGACCCGCGACGGACGAACCACGACGGCGTCGGCACTGACCGAATCCACCCGCTATACCATCGCGCCACCTGGCGGCCTGCCACTGCGCAATACGCGCTTCTCGCTGATCGATGTGCCGGAACTGATGCTGCTGTCGGCGGCCCAGCCGGGTCTGCAATCGGTCTGGATGGGCGGCGGGACGCGGCCCGAAATCCTGCTGCGGGCTCTCAACCTGCTGGCCTGGCTGGTGCGACTGCGGCTGCTGCCGTCGGTCGGCTGGCTTGCCGGCTTCGGCCATTGGCTTATGAGCAGGATGCACTGGGGCGAACATCGCGGCGGGATGTTTGTCGAGGTCGCCGGCACGCGCGACGGGGCGACGCTGAAGCGGTCATGGCATCTGGTGGCCGAGGGCGACGATGGACCGTTCATCCCTTCGATGGCGATCGCGATCATCGTCGGCAAACTGCTTGACGGCACGCAACCGGCCATTGGCGCCCGCCCAGCGCTCGATGCGTTGTCGCTGGCTGATTACGAAGCTCGGTTCAGAAGCAAGAACATGGCATGGGGCATGTGGGAGGATGGGCCGGAACCCGATGGCCCGCTCTATCGCGAAGTGCTTGGCGAAGCCTGGGAGCGATTGCCCGGCGCGGTGCGCTGTCTGCATGACTGGCGTGGCGGACAGGTGGTGGCCGGCGAGGCCGATGTTATTATCGGTTCGGGATGGCTGGCGCGGATCGTGCACCGTGTCATGGGATTTCCGGCGGCCGGGCAGGGCGTGCCGGTGAGCGTCAACTTCTCGGAGCGCGATGGTGTCGAGACCTGGACCCGCGACTTCGCCGGGCGGCGCTTCAGCAGCGATCAAAGCGCCGGTATCGGACGCAACGAGAGGCTGATTGTCGAGCGGTTCGGACCCGTGCGCGTGGCGCTGGCGGTGCTCGGCGACGAGACGGGCCTACGGCTGGTCATCCGAAGCTGGACGCTGTTCGGCATGCCCTTGCCGCTGGCCCTGGGGCCGACCACCGAGGCCCGCGAGCACGAAGCCGATGGGCGGTTCCATTTCGACGTGTCCATTGGCCACCGGCTGACCGGATTGATCGTTCGCTATCGCGGCTGGCTCATCCGACGGTGACGTTCGGGTAGCGCGCGGCGTTGTTCAGCAAGTCGGGCTCAACGATATCTTCCCACGCCATGCCGATGACGGCGTGATCGAGCGGCTGGTAGATCATATTGTCGGTAATGTGCACTGGCCCGGCATCCGGCGCGACGCTAACGCCGATCCCGACATCGCAACCCGAAATGACATTCGAGGAAATCAGCACATTCTGTAGGTACGGACCGTATCCGGCGACGATGGCGATGCCCGGAACGTTCTGGATAATATTGCCCGTAACGGCCGCGTTGGCTTGCGCCGCAATGCCCACGGGGCTGCTGTCGGGATTGACGGGCGAGGACGGCAGGATATTGCGGACGATATTGCCGGTGCAGACAGCCAGCTGGCCACCCTGATCGAAGTTGGTCATCGAGATGCCGAACGCGGCACTATCGACAATATTGTTCGCAATAACCGAACCGGAAAATCCGAACTCGGAGAAAATCGCCGATTCACGCGACCGTAAGCAGGTATTGTTGCTGACATGGGTGTTGTTTGTGGTGTTGAGGCGGATGGCACTGAAGGCGCAGTCGGCGATGTGGTTATCAGAGACGATGACCTCATCCGCCCGAAAGATGTTGATGCCATTGCCGTTCTGGCCGTTGCCCCCATCGCGCCAGTCGATATTGGCGATGCGATTGCCGGTGACGATGGAGCCATCGGGGCCGCTTTCGCTGCGCCAGATGCGGATGCCGGCATTGCCACAGAGATCGATGTGATTGCCGGTGACCAATAGGCCCCGGCTGTCCATGGAGTGGATGGCAGCGTCA
Source organism: Devosia lacusdianchii (assembly GCF_022429625.1). NCBI lineage: Bacteria > Pseudomonadati > Pseudomonadota > Alphaproteobacteria > Hyphomicrobiales > Devosiaceae > Devosia > Devosia lacusdianchii. The sequence continues at coordinate 1,179,250 of NZ_CP092483.1, forward strand.
CCGAGTTCGGTGAAACGGCAGTTGCTGATGGTGACGCCCGAGTTGCTGATAGCGACACCCGTGCCGGCCGTGCGGAAGTGGCAGCGCTCAAGAGTAATGCTTTCGCTGGCCTCAATGGTCAGCGCCGCCAGACCGGACGCGAACCCGATATCGCGCAGTACCACCGAGCCGCGGTCGCGAATGGCGACGCCGCTGCCGTCGATCAGCGTGGTGATCTCGGTGCGCCCCGGCACCCCCTCGACCGCCAGATTGCCGGGAAGGTCGATCCCCAGCACATGGATGATGCCCGGAGGTAGCCGAAGCGTTTGGCCGGCGGCCGCCGCCTGGTCCAGAGCGCTCTGCAGCGCCGAGGTCTGGTCCTGCGTCGTGTCGCCCGCGACTCCTAGCGTTGTGGCATCAAGCGTGGTTTGAGCACGCGCCAGAGTCGGCGTAGCAACGGCGACGGTCGCGAGTCCGGCAAGGATGCGACGGCGATTGGCAAGCAGCATCTTGGTCATGCCGTATCATGCCTTGCCTCGGTTGCTCTTGCCATCAGGATTGGAAAACAGAGTTACGAGTTGTCCCGTCGCGACCGGGGCGGCTATAAGAACCCAACTTTGATAGGATGGTGCGGCTATGCTTGCTGATGACAAGATCTTTCTCGGGACCAGCGCGCACCCCGAATATCTTGCTCTCAAATACGGCAATCGCCATGGTCTGGTGACTGGCGCGACCGGTACTGGCAAGACAGTGACCTTGCAGGTGATGGCCGAGGGCTTTTCGGCCGCGGGCGTTCCGGTCTTCGCCGCAGATATCAAGGGCGACCTGTCGGGCGTTGCCAAAATGGGTGCGGCGCAGGGTTGGCAGACCCAGCGCGCGACCGATATCGGCTTCACCGACTACAAGGACGATGTGTTCCCGGTGATCTTCTGGGACCTGTTCGGGCGCCAGGGGCATCCAATCCGCGCCACCATCTCGGAAATGGGCGCGCTGCTGCTGAGCCGCATGCTGGAGCTCAACGATACCCAGGAGGGCGTGCTCAACATTGCCTTTAAGGTCGCCGACGACGAGGGCCTGCTGCTGCTCGACCTCAAGGATCTGCGGGCCCTTCTGGTGGACTTGCAGGAGCGGGCGAAGGAAATCTCGACCAAGTACGGCAATGTGACCACCGCCTCGATCGGGTCGATCCAGCGGGCGCTGCTGGTGCTCGAGCAGCAGGGCGCCGAGAACTTCTTCGGCGAGCGGGCGCTTGAAATCGAGGACCTGATGCGAGTCGATCGCGACGGGCGCGGGTTCATCTCGATTCTCGCCGCCGACGAGCTGATGCGGGCCCCGCGGCTCTACGCGACGTTCCTGCTCTGGATGCTGTCCGAACTGTTCGAGGCGCTGCCCGAGGTGGGCGACCCGGACAAGCCCAAGCTGGTGTTCTTCTTCGACGAGGCGCACCTGCTCTTCGACGACGCGCCCAAGGTGCTGGTCGACAAAGTCGAGCAGGTGGTGCGGCTGGTGCGCTCCAAGGGCGTGGGCGTCTATTTCGTGACGCAGAACCCGATCGATATTCCCGAAACCGTGCTCGCGCAGCTTTCCAACCGCGTGCAACACGCGCTGCGCGCCTATACGCCGCGCGAGCAGAAGGCGGTGAAGGTGGCGGCCGAGACGTTCCGGCCCAATCCGGAATTTTCGACCGAGGAGGTCATCACCCAGCTCGGCATTGGCGAGGCGCTGGTTTCGGTGCTCGAGGCCAAGGGCATTCCCTCGATGGTCGGCCGTACGTTGATTCGGCCGCCCTCGGCGCAGGTGGGGCCGCTCTTGCCTGAAGAACGCCGGGCCATCATCGCCAATTCGCCGGTTGCCGGTCTTTACGATGCGCTGGTCGACCGCGACTCGGCCTTCGAGGTGTTGGCGCGCAAGACGCGCGACAAGCAGCTTGCCGAAGAGCGGCAGCGCCAGGACGACGAGCAGCGCAAGGCCGAACGCACCTATCAGGACGACCGTCCGCGCCGCAGCTCGAGCCGGCAGACCCCGGCTGAGGCGGCGATGAACTCGCTGGCGCGTACGGTGGCCAACCGGCTGGGGAACGCATTGGTTCGCGGCATCCTCGGCGGCCTGAAGCGCGGCCGATGAGCATCATGATGGAACCGGCGACCGCGCCACCGACACTCGCCGTCTTCGCCTCGGACAAGGGCCCCGGCGACGCCGAGCGCGCGTCGCTGATGAGCCAGGCCGGCACCTATTTCGCCAAGCGCGGTGCGCGCATCATCGCGCTGGCCGAGGGCGGCATCATCCCCGTACCGCTGATCACTGCCGCCCGCGCGGCTGGGGGCAATGTGCAGATCGTGGCCGACACGACCATCGTGCTGCCGCCGGCGCTGGTCGGGGTGACCATGGACGTGCTGGCGACCCGCGACGAGCGGCTGGACCGGGTGGCGCAACTGGCCGATGCCTATGTGGCACTGCCGGGTTCGCTCGCCTCGGCCTCGGCGCTGTTCGGCACCTGGGCGGCCGCCCGGGCGCTGGGCCGCACGCGCCCCGTGGTCATGCTCAATCGGCACCGGGCCTATGAGGTGATGCGCGGTTACGCGGCGGACGTGTTGTCGCCAGGGCTGCCAGGCTATGACCGGGCGGTACAGTTTGCCGATACGATCGAAGATCTGTGGAGCCGCGTCAGCCGGCTGGTCAGCGAAGCACGCTAGCCGTCGAGGCCCGGATGCTGCGGCTTGCGGCGGTCTGGGAAGAGCGGGATGACATTGTCGGTAGAGCGGCGGGCCGGCACCGGTTGCACCGGAGGCATGGAAATGCGGTTGCGGCGGTCGGGCCCGCGATAGCCACCCAGTACGCCGATGACGCTGCGCGAGCGCAAGCGCGTCTGGATGCGCTGCAGCAAATGGCGCGGCGACATCGGCTTGATAATGACTTCGTCTATGCCGGCGCTGATGGCCTGGTGGCGCATGGGCGGCGTAATGCTGCGGGTCAGCGCGATGACCGGGACGTCCTGGCTGACGAGATCACCATTGAGGCGAATGCCCTCGACCATTTCATAGGCCGGGCGCCCTTCGCGATCGAAATCGCAGACCAGCATATGGACGGGCGCGAGCCGCATATAGGCGATCAGTTCGAGCTCGCTCTCGAAGACGCGAACCTTCAGGCGTGAGTCGCCGGCGACCACCATCCCGAGCAGGGACGAAAGCGCAGTATTTGCGGCGATGATTGCGACGACCTTGGCCGGTTCGGTCACTGAATCTCCGGTGCCTGATGGTAAATGAAACGTTACCACGGCCGAGCGGAGCAATGAAAGTCCCGCTTCCAAAATGGGATAATTCGCTGGGGGAAATGACGAAAGCCCGCCAGCGCATATGCGCGGCGGGCTTTCAAAACCTCGGGCTACGGGGAGCTAAGGCTTAGCGGGCTTCCTCGAACATGTGCTCGACATGCTCCCAGTTCACCAGGTTATCGAACCAGGCTTCGAGGTATTTCGGGCGGGCATTGCGGTAGTCGATGTAATAGGAGTGCTCCCAGACGTCGACACCCAGCAATGGGTGACCACCATGGACGAGCGGCGATTCGCCGTTCGGGGTCTTGGTGACTTCCAGCTTGCCGTTCTTGAGCGAGAGCCAGGCCCAGCCCGAACCGAACTGGGTGGTGCCGGCAGCGATGAAATCGGCGCGGAACTTGTCGAAACCGCCCAGATCCTCGTCGATCTTGGCTGCCAGGGCGCCCGGCAGCTTGTTGCCACCGCCATTGGGCTTCATCCAGTTCCAGAAATGGACGTGGTTGTAATGCTGGCCGGCATTGTTGAAGAGGCCGGCATTCTTGCCGAAGGCTTCCTTGACAATGTCCTCGAGCGGCAGAATTTCGAGGCCCGAACCTTCCAAGAGCTTTTCGCCGTTGGTGACATAGGCCTGGTGATGCTTGTCGTGATGGAACTCAAGCGTTTCAGCCGACATGTAGGGGCCCAGCGCATCATAGGCATAGGGCAGGGGCGGCAAAGTGAACTTGGTCGACATGAATGGCCTCCAGGATGGGAAAGACTACGAAATTTCGGCCACAGGTATAGGATGATTGTGACGCTGGAACAATTCGTTAGAAGCGATGATCGTTCCAAAACGGTGCTGCCCGGCGCAAAGCCGCGCCGGGCGAAGTTCTCAGGCCTTGGGCTGGACCAGCGCCAGCAGTAGCGTGAGCGCGGCCAGGATCGCGGTCAGCAGCATATTGGCAACGGCCGAATAGGTGTCGACGACGTAGCCGCCGACGACGGCGCCGGTCGTGATCGCCACCTGAAAGGATACCACCATCAGGCTACCCGAGGTTTCGAGTGCGTCAGGCGCTGCACGCGACAGGTTGGCCTGAAGCGCCACCGGCGCCATGCCGAAGGCAAAGCCCCAGAGCGCAACAAAGGTGAACGCCGCCGCGACATTGGCACCCCATAGCACCAGCGCCAGCGCGGCAAGCGCCATGATCGCGCCGGTAATAGCGAGGGCGCGCCCGGCGTCGATGTCGGCCAGGCGGCCGGCGGCCAGGTTACCCAGCACGGCGGCGAGACCAAAACCGCCCAGAGCCAGCGCGATCATGTTCGTCGACAGGGCCGTCACCTGCTCAAGGAACGGGCGCACATAGACCGAACCGGTCATATGCCCAGCCATCAGCAGGATGATGGCCAGCATGCCCAATTGTATGCCCGGCCGGCGGAGCAGCCGGAAAACGTCGCCCAGGCTATTGCCGGTCGAAGCGGGCAGGGTGGGCAGGCCGAGCAATTGCAGCAGCAAAGCCAGGCCAGAAAGGCTAGCCGTCAGCGCCATAGCGCTGCGCCAACCTAGCCAGTCACTGATCAGGGCACCGAGGGAAGGAGCCGCGATGGTCGCAAGGGAAACGCCCAGGCCGACCATGGCCATGCCGCGGCCGATGGCGCCCTCGCCGACGATCCGTGCAACCACGGCCACCGAAAGCGCCCAGAAAGCGCTGAGTGCAATGCCCAGCCCAGCGCGGCCGAGAAGCAAGAGCCAGAAATCGGTTGCGAAAGCCGCGAGCAGATTGGAGGCGATGGCAAGAAGGCTGAGCCCGATCATCACCAGCTTGCGGTTCAACCGCCCAATCAGGACATTGCTGAAGAGGGCAGCCACGGCGCCGACGGACGCCGTGGCGGTGACCACCTGGCCGGCAGTGCCTTCGCTGATGCCAAGGTCGCTCGCCATCGGCGTCAGCAGGCCCGCAGGCAAGAATTCGGCCGAGACCAGGGCGAAGCTGGTCGCCAGCATGGACAGCATCGCGAGCCAGGTATTGGCGCTCCAGCGCTCGCGCGCACTCTCAAGAGGGAACGTTGTGTCAGTCATGATCGTCTCCAGAATTGGAGACGCGTTCTAGACCACCTGATCCGGACGATATGTGTCTAAAAATCCTAATTCCATATCCATTCGTCCGGGAGACGTGCGCCGCACCGCGCCTGGCGAAGTCTTGGTGATGCGCTTGAAGGCGCGTGCGAACGAGGCTTCGGATTCATAGCCTAGACGCGCCGCGACCTCGGCAACCGAGCTGCCGTTCTGGCTCAGCCATTCCTGCGCCAGCTGCATGCGCAGGCGGGTCAGGTAGCGCGCCGCGCCTTCGCCCAGAATGGCGCTGAACCGCTCGGCGAACACCGAACGGGATTGACCGGCAAAGCCTGCCAGCGTTTCGAGCGTCCAGTTGCCGCCGGGCTCGCGATGCATGGCCACGAGCGCCCGCCCGATATGGGGATCGCGAATGGCGGCGAGCCAACCGGTCGTGGGCCCAACGTTGCTTTTGACCCAGCAGCGGATCAAGCGGGCGGTAAGCAAGTCAGCCATGCGCGACAGGATGGTGGCGCTACCCATGCGCGGATCGCTGACTTCGACCGCCATGGCCTGCAGCAGCGGATTGACCATGGGGTCATGGGTAGCGACGTCACACCCCCTGATGATGGTCGGCATCAACCGGATGAGGGGATGCAGGGCAAAGGCACCCAGCGCCATCGTGCCGCAAAAAAGGGTGCTTGCCGGTCCCTCACCCTGCTTCACCACTTCCGAGACATTGCCGCCAAGCCTGGTGACCTGGCACCCCGCAAGCGAGTCGCATTGCAGCTCTGGGGCACTGGCCAGCCGGTGCCGCGCACCTTGCGGCAACAACACCAGATCGCCCTCGTTCAGCTGCTGCCAGTCTTCGGCCTCGGTATGCACCCAGCACGGCCCGGCGCTGACAAAGTAAAAGCGCAGCAGCGGCTGTTCGGGAAAGGTGATGCTCCAGGGGTGGCGGAGCTCGCACCGGCCATAGCTGACCCCGCTGAGGCGAAAGTCCTGCAGGACCTCGCTCAGGGCGTCTGTGGGTCGCGTGCTCGTGTCGGACGAATTGTTGATCATGTGGGGATTTTATTCATCGATCGTCCGGTGGGCAAGGTGGATGATCAATATGGGTTGGGCGGGCTAGCGCAACCCACCGAGTCATTCCCGCGAAAGCGGGAATGACGCCGTGCAATTACTCTGGCTCAGAACGAGCTCAAAGGCGCCCGCGTCTACGCCATTCCCACCACATCAAGCGCGAAGGCGTAGCACATGGCGGTTTCCTTGAGGCGGTCGAAGCGCCCGGAGGCACCGCCGTGCCCCGCGCCCATATTGGTGCGCAGATAAAGTGGGGCAGTATCGGTCTTGGTCGCCCGCAGGCGTGCTACCCACTTGGCCGGCTCCCAATAGGTCACGCGCGGATCGGTAAGCCCGGCAAGGGCGAAGATCGGCGGATAGGCCTTGGCGGCCACCTGCTCATAGGGCGCGTAGGCGGCGATGCGGGCATAGTCGTCTGCAGAGGCCAGCGGATTACCCCATTCGGGCCATTCGGGCGGCGTGAGCGGCAGGGTTTCGTCGAGCATGGTGTTGAGCACGTCGACGAACGGCACCTGGGCGAGAATCCCACCCCACAGGTCGGGCCTTAGATTGGCGACAGCGCCCATCAGCATGCCGCCGGCCGAACCGCCCTGGGCCACGATACGGCCCTTGGAGGTGTAGCCCTCGGCGATCAGCATTTCGGCCGAGGCGATGAAATCGGTGAAGGTGTTGGTTTTGTGCTCGCGACGGCCTTGGACGTACCAGCGATAGCCCTTCTCCATGCCGCCGCGAATGTGGGCGGTGGCATGGATGAAACCGCGATCGACCAGCGACAGCGCCGAGATTGAGAAGGACGACGGCATGGACATGCCGTAGGCGCCATAGCCGTAGAGCAAAGCAGGGGCGGCCCCGTCGAGCTTGGTGCCCTTGCGATAGAGCACGGTTACGGGAACCAGTTCGCCATCGTTGGCCTTGGCGAAGAGGCGGCGCGTCTCGTAGTCGGCGGGATTGTGGCCGGAAGGCACTTCCTGCTCTTTGAGCAGGGTGCGGATGCCGGTATCGAGATCGACGTCATAGGTGCGCGACGGTGTGGTCGGCGACGAATAGGTGAGACGGAATACCGAGGTGTCAAATTCGTAGCCAACCGACATGCCAAGCGAATAGGCCTCTTCGTCGAACTTGACCGTTTCCTCGCTGTTGGTGCGCAGGTCGCGCACGACAATGCGCGGCAGGCCTTCGAAGCGCTCCAGCCGGAGCAGGTGATTCTTAATGACGATCGTGTCGAGGATCAGCACGCCCTGCTGGTGAGGGACGAGGTCGGTCCAGTTCTCGGCGCCGGGATTGCTGACAGGTGCGACGGAGACTTTGAAATCCTCGGCGCCATCGGCATTGGTGCGGATGTACAGCAGGCCGTCGCGCTCATCGATGTCGTATTCGCGATCGGTGAGGCGAGGCGCGACGAGGCGGGGCTCGCCGCCAAGCTCGGCATCGATCAGCCAGCATTCGCTGGTCTGGTGATCATGCGCATCGATGACGATGAACTTGTCCGAAAGCGTGCGGCCGACGCCGACAAAGAAGCCGGGGTCCTTCTCCTCGAAGATAACAGGATCGCTCGCCTGGTCGGTGCCGATGGTATGGAGGCGGATGCGGTAGGGGCGGTGATTGTCGTCATACTCAGTGTAGTAGAGTGCGCTGGAATCGTTGGTCCATACATAGGAACCCGCCGTGTCCTTGATGATTTCGGCACTATCCTTGCCGGTATCGAGATCGCGGATGACAATGTCATAATATTCCGAGCCGGCGCGATCTGCGGCCCAGGCGAGGTAGCGGTGCGAGCGATCATGCTCGGCGCCGGCAAAGCCGAAATAGTCGTCGCCTGCTTCGACATTGCAATCGAGCAATACGGTCTCAGGTCCGCCATCGCGTGGCGTGCGCACGATCAGGGGGTACTGCTTGCCCTCGAGCATGCGCGAATTATAGGCGAAGGGGCCGTCCGGAGAGGCGATGCCACTGTCGTCCTCTTTGATGCGGCCGCGGATTTCCTTGTAGATCGTCTCCTGCAGCGCCTCGGTCGGCTTGCCGAAATCGGCCTCGTAATAGGCATTCTCGGCGTCGAGATAGGCGCGGATTTCCGCGTCCAGCGTCTCGGGCTTCTGCATCACCTCCTGCCAGTTCTCTGCGCGCAGCCAATGGTACGGGTCGTCGCGCTGGACGTTGTGGAACGTGACGACATGCGACTTGCGGGCGGCGACGGGCGGGACGGTCTTGGGCATGGGATGATCCGTAGAGGCGGGTGCACTGACATAGGACGCTAGGGCAACCAAAGGAAGAGGGGCGGCCCACAGCACGGGATAACATGACGCACCGGGCCGTTTTAGCTTGTCGCGGGAGACTCAGACGCTAAGGTCTTGCGCGAAAACCGTCTGTTCAGAATCGGTAGTTGGGGTGCGGGGCGTTGGAACCGGGTCAGGATGCGAGTATAGCGCTGGTGGCGATCGGGCCATTCGTCGCCGCCGCACTGGCGCCGGTGCTTCACCGGCTGACCAGGCCGTTTTCCGGCTGGGTCCTGGCATTAGTGCCTGCGGCCATCTTCTTGTTTCTGCTGCATTTTATCGAGCCCATCGCGGCTGGTAACGCCATTTCTGCGCGCATCGGCTGGATCCCGGCCTATGGCCTCGACCTGTCGTTTTTCATCGACGGGCTGAGCCTGACCTTCGCGCTGACCATCTCGGGCATCGGCGCGCTCATCGTGCTCTATGCGGGGTCTTACCTGAAGGGCCATCCGCATCTGGGGCGGTTCCTCGGCTTCCTGTTGGCCTTCATGGGGTCGATGCTTGGCTTGGTGCTTGCTGACAGCATGCTGGCGCTTTTCATGTTCTGGGAACTGACGGCGGTCATGTCGTTCCTGCTGATCGGTTTCGATCATGAGCGACAGGCGGCGCGGCGCGGTGCTATCCAGGCGCTCGTCATCACCAATATCGGTGGCATGGGGCTGCTGGTCGGCGTGATCCTGGTCAATCAGTTGAGCGGCACCTGGGAGTTGAGCACCTGGCGCGAGGTCGGCGACAGCGTGCGCGGGCATGGGCTCTATGGCCTCGTGCTCGGCTGCTTCCTGCTCGCCGCCTTCACCAAGTCGGCGCAGGTGCCATTCCACTTCTGGCTGCCCAATGCCATGGAGGCGCCGACGCCGGTTTCGGCATTCCTGCATTCGGCGACCATGGTGCAGGCCGGCGTCTACCTGTTGGCGCGCACGACCCCGGTTTTGGGCGGCACGACCGCCTGGACGGTCATCCTTATCTGCTTCGGTGGCGCGACGCTGCTCTGGGGGGCGCTGGGCGCGATGCGGCAGACCGACCTCAAGCAGATGCTGGCGCAAAGCACGGTGGCGTCGCTGGGATTGCTGGTGCTGCTGATCGGCATGGGCAGCGAAGCGGCCATCGCGGCGGCGGTGATCTATTTCGTGGCGCATGCGCTCTACAAGGCCGGGCTCTTCATGGTGGTCGGTGCGATTGATCATGAGGCGGGGACGCGCGATATCACCGCCCTGGGCGGGCTGGCCGATCGGATGCCGGTGACCTTCATCGCCGCGGCTCTGGCGAGTTTTTCGATGATCGGCTTGCCGCCGGCCATCGGCTTCTTCGCCAAGGAGGAGATGTATCTTGACCTGGTCAGCCTGCAATGGCCGCAGATCGCCATCCTGGCCGCGCTCTTGATCGGCAATGCGTTGCTGGCGGCGGTGGGCGGGCTGGTGGCGATCCGGCCCTTCCTCGGCGCCCTGGCGCCCACGCCCAAATCGGGCCATGAGGCACCCGTTGCCATGCTCGCTGGACCGGTCGTGCTGGGTGCAGCCGGCCTCGTCACAGCGCTCATGGTGGATTGGTTTGGCCGCGTCGTACTCGCGCCGACGGCCTCCGCCGTGCTGAACAAGCCGGTGGAGAGCCATCTAAGCTGGGCGATCGATCCCGCAAGCCCGGTGCTCTGGCTCTCGGTAGCGACTTGGGTACTGGCCATCCTCGCCTATCGTCAGGCCGCGGCAATCCGCACCTTGCTGCGGCGCCTCGAGGCCGCGCTTGGCTGGACCGCCGATACCGTCTTCGATGCGGTGATGTTCGGGCTCATTCGGTTTGCTGGCGCCGTGACGCGCCTGCTGCATCACGGGCGGCTGGAACTCTATCTCGTGACGGTATTCGCCATGCTGGCGCTGGCCTTGGCGGTGCCGCTGTTTGCCCTTGGCGGCATCGAGGCGCTGCTGCCGAATGCCGAGCTCGGCAATTGGTCGGCGTGGCTGCAATGGCCCGAACTGCGGCCTTACGAATGGGGCGTCATTGCACTGGCGCTGGTGGGCCTTAGCGCCATTCTCGCCGCACCGAACCGGCTGGTCGCTATCCTGGCACTGGGCGTGCAGGGTACGGCGGTGGCGCTGATCTTCCTGCTGTTCGGCGCGCCGGACCTGGCCTTCACCCAGTTCATGGTCGAAATCCTGTCGGTGGTCATCCTCGCATTGGTGATGACGCGGCTGCGGCTCGACGAGCGCGACCAGCGCCCGTTCGAGGACCTGCTGCGCGACGGCACGCTGGCGATCGTCTGCGGCGCGGGCGTGAGCCTGCTGCTGATGGTGGTGCTGTCGGGTACGCTCGATACGCGGCTGTCGGACTTCTTCACCGCCACCAGCGTGCCCGTGGCGCATGGCGCCAATGTCGTCAACGTGATCCTCGTCGACTATCGCGGCTTCGATACGCTGGGCGAAATCTCGGTGGTGATGGCGGCCGGCATCGCTATCATGGTGCTGTTGCGCAGCCGCCAGAAGCCGGCTCCGCCAGCGGCTCCGACGGCGCCACGCAAGCGCAGGAAGGCGGTCGTATGAACACACTGATCTTCCGCACCTTCGCGCCGCTCATCGTTGCCACCATGCTGGTCTTCTCGGTCTATATCTGCCTGCGCGGCCATAACGAGCCGGGTGGTGGCTTCATCGGCGGGCTGATAGCCGCGTCCTCCATCGCCATCCTCGGCATGGCCTCGGGGCCGGCAGTGGCGCGGCGGGCGCTGCGGTTCGACCCGCTTGGTTTCGCCGGTTTCGGCGTCTTCATCGCCGGTCTTTCCGGCCTGATGTCGATCTTCAACGACACCCCCTTCATGACCAGCATCTGGCTCTATCTCGACCTCGGTGAGACCACGGTGCCGTTCTCCACCCCCATGGTGTTCGATATCGGCGTCTATTTCGTCGTGTTCGGCACCATCGCCTCGATCGCGCTGGCGCTCGAAGACAGCAGCGGAGACGAGAGCTGATGGATTTCGTGATCGCCGCCCTTGTCGGTTGTTTCGTGGCGCTCGGCGTCTACCTGCTGCTGTCGCGGTCACTGATCCGCATGCTGCTTGGGCTCGTCGTGCTGGGCAATGGCGTCAACCTGCTGATCTTCACTGCCGGGCGGCTGACGCGTGAGGCCGCGCCGATCGTGCCGGCCGGGCTGGAGCATCCGGCTGGTCCGATCGCCAATCCGCTGCCGCAGGCGTTGATTCTGACCGCTATCGTCATCGGCTTCTCGATGTTCAGCTTCCTGCTGGTGCTGGCCTATCGGGCCTATCAGACCCTGGATGCCGACAATACCGACAACATGCGCGTCGCCGAGCCGGATGACGCGCCCAACCCGCCGCTGAGCTACTGATGGAAACGCTGGTGCAAGCCACCCCAGTTCTGCCGGGTGATTGGGTCATCGTGCTACCGCTGGTGCTCGCGCTGATGACCGCGGCCGTGTTGGTGATGCTACGCGAGGCAGCCCGCGTCGGTTTTGTGCTGGCGCTGCTGGCCGTAGGGGCCATCGTTGCGTCCGAGGTGGCTTTGCTGCTGCGCGTGCTGGAGAGTGGCCCGGTGAGCATGACCATGGGCAATTGGTTGCCGCCGTTTGGGATCAGCTTCACCGCCGACCTGTTCGGAGCGGGTTTCGCATTGGCCGCGGCGCTGGTGACGATCATCGTGCTGGTTTATGCCGAGGCCGAACGCAGCGGGCGCGACGGTAAGGACGGCTTCCATGCTCTGGTGCTGCTGCTTCTGGCCGGCGTGACCGGCTCATTCCTCACCGGCGACCTGTTCAACCTCTATGTCTGGTTCGAGGTGATGCTGATCGCCTCGTTCGGTCTGATGGTCATGGGTGGCGGCGCGGCGCGACTCGATGGCGCCGTCAAATACGGCTTCCTCAACTTCCTCGCGACGTCGCTATTCCTGCTGTCGCTAGGCCTGCTCTATGGCCTCCTCGGCACGCTCAACATGGCCGACATCCTGCGCGCCGCTCCTTCCGCCAATCCGGCGGCGATGACGGGCGTCGCATCGTTGCTGCTGTTGGCCTTCGGCATGAAGGCGGCGGCGTTCCCGGTCAATGCCTGGCTGCCGGCATCCTACCACACTCCGCCGGCGGTCATTTCGGCCCTGCTCGCGGGCCTGCTGACCAAGGTCGGGGTCTATGCGCTGTTACGGGCCCTGGTCGCCATCCTGCCGGGCAGCCGCGACGTGCTGGAGCCGGTACTGGCCAGCATTGCCATCGCCACGCTGGTCATTGCGCCCCTGGGCGCAATCGCGGAGACCAATCTGCGGCGAGCCATCGGCTTTGTGGTCATCGGCGGCATCGGCGCGGTGCTGGCCGGTATCGCCCTGCCATCGCAAAGCGGCGTGGCCGGGGCCGGGGCGTACATTTTTCACGCTATCCTGACGATGACGGCGCTCTATCTCGTGGCCGGGCTCGTCGAGCGCGGGACCGGCCAGATGGATTCGCGGCGGATGGGTGGGCTCTATGCCGCCAGCGCTCCACTTTCCATCCTGTTCCTTGTGCTGGTCCTGGCGGCGGCCGGCGTGCCGCCCTTCCTCGGCTTCTGGCCCAAGCTGCTGCTGCTCGAAGCCGGGCTGGGAGCAGGGGGGTGGCGCGGCGGATTGCTGGTAGGCGCGCTCGTCGTCAACGCCGTGCTGACCCTGATCGCCGGCTCACGGCTATGGGCCCACATATTCTGGCGCGCGGCGCCCGGAGCCTTTCCAGAAAACCCGGTTGCCGTCGGCAATGGCGAGTGGCGCCTGCGCTATGGAGCTGCCGGGCTGTTGGTCGGCGCCATCGCGGCGGCGGGGCTCTGGCCCAACTTCCTCTTCGAGGTCGCCATCACCGGGGCCGCCGATATTCTAAATCCGGCGCGCTATGTGGCGGCGGTCGGGCTGGCGGGAGGTACGCCATGAACGTCGTACCGATGATCGCGCTGCTGGCGCTAACCTGGGCGGCCATCACCGGCAACTTTAGCGGGCTAAACGTGCTGCTCGGCGCCGCGGTTGGCGGCGCGGCAGCACTGCTGCTGCGTCATTGGTTCGGCGGCGCGCCGATGCTGCGCAAACTGCGGCGTGCCCTGTCGCTGGCCGTGCTGTTTCTCTATGAACTCAATGTCAGTGCGGTGCGCGTCGGGCTGATCGTGCTGACGCCCGACCTGCGGTCGGCGCTGCGTCCCGCAATTGTCGCTTTTCCGTTAACCGTAAAATCGGACGCCGAAATCGCGCTTTTGGCAAACCTCATCACACTGACGCCGGGAACCTTGAGCGTCGACGTCTCCGACGACCGCGCCACGCTCTATGTGCATGTGCTGAACCTGGCGTCACGCGAGCAGCTGATCGCGGACATCGCAAGGGGTTTCGAGCGCAAGGTGCAGGAGGTGTTCGCATGAGCCCGGCCGATATGCTCTCGCTCGCGACTATGGTTGCTCTTGTCATCCTGGGGTTGGCGCTCGTTCTCGCCACCATCAGAATCATCATTGGGCCGACATTGGCCGATCGGGTGCTGGCGCTCGACCTGCTCACCATGGTGGCAATGGGCTTTGTCGGCGCCATCGCCATCCGCACGGGCCTCACGCTCTATCTCGACATTGCCATAGCCCTGGCACTGCTCGGTTTTCTCGCGACGGTCGCGCTGGCGCGCTACCTGATGTCGCGACCGGTAAAGCAGGAGGACAATCCATGATCGCCGATTTGATGATCTATCTGGGTTGCCTGTTGGTGTTGCTTGGCTCCGTGTTTACCCTGTTGGCGGCAATCGGCATTCTTCGGCTTCCCGATCTGCTCACGCGCATGCATGCTGCGTCCAAGGCCGGAGTCGTTGGCGGCGGACTGATTCTACTGGCCGTTGCATTGGTAAGTTTCGATAGTGCGATTGCGCTGCGTGCAATAATTGGCGTGGCGTTCCTTTTGCTGACTACGCCGATTGCAGCTCATCTGTTGGCGCGGGCAAGTTATCGTATTGATAGTGCACAAATCAAAAATATGGTGGTCGATGAGCTGAAGTCTAAAAACGGCCAAACTCCCACTGCATAAATAGCCGCGACTGCTTACATGTTAATTGCCCCGGGTCGGGTTGCGGCATGCAGTAAACAGCCCTAGAAATGCACCACGGCTGTGACTGCCCTTTTCGCGGCCCAATAAGAAAAAATGAAAGGTTGAACATGAGTGACACCACCGGCGCGGCGACCGGTTACGAGCAAGACCTGATCGAACTCAGCACCGAAATCGTCTCGGCCTATGTGAGCCACAATGCCGTGAGCCCGACCGATCTGCCCAAGCTGATCGCCGACGTTCATGGTGCACTGCGTGCCCTTTCTTCCAACGAAGCACCGCTTCCCGTGGAAGAGCTGAAGCCCGCCGTGCCTGTCCGCAAGTCCGTTGCGGCCGACTACATCATCTGCCTGGAAGACGGGAAGAAGTTCAAGTCGCTGAAGCGCCATCTGCGCACCCACTACAATCTCTCGCCGGAAGAATACCGCGAGAAGTGGGGCCTGCCCGCCGACTACCCGATGGTTGCCCCCAACTACTCGGCCACTCGCTCCAAGCTGGCCAAGGACAACGGCCTCGGCCGCAAGGCAGCGTAAGCTCGTCCACACCACGAAACGTCGCGCTTGCTGGTCCCCAAGAACCGTGCAGGCCCCGGCGATAACCAGAATTCAAACGGCCGCTCGCAAAGCGGCCGTTTGAATTTGTGGCATAAGCTCCCCACTCGGTTATCCCACTTATCCCCGTCCCGCTTGCCCTGTCGCAATATCTAGGAATAAATTCCTTGATATCGATGAGGCCAGCCGATGTACGACCTTCTTGCCGGGCCAGCCGCGCCCACTTTCCACGATGCCGGGGCAGCGGACGCCTGGCCCCTTGATGATGTCATAGCGCTGGTGGCGCGTGCAAGAAATGTTCCCGCACGGCTACTTACGCATAAGTCACGCTGCCGGGCGCAGGCGGCGAGGGCCCGCCAGATCGCCATGTACCTGTCCCATGTCATCCTCGGGCGCAGCCTGACGGAGATCGGTGACGCTTTCGGACGTGATAGGACTACTGTCTCATATGCTTGCGCTTTGATCGAGGACATGCGCGACGATGCGGTGTTCGACGAAGAAGTGCAGCAACTGGAACAGCGGCTGGAAACCCTGCGCGATGGAGGCGGCAATGGCGCGCATTGAAGACAACGCGCTGCCCCGCCTTGCGGCGTCGCGCGATGGGGAAGCGCCATTCTTGCTTAGCCATCATCTGGCGGCGGCAGATCGGCTCGAACGGCTCATCGAGCGGAGCCGAATCTCGCCGCGCGTTACCATGTCGTATGACCCCGCCCGTGTTGGCGGGCGTTCACAGGGCAATGGCGTTGCCGAGGCGTCCGATACCGCCGCCGCGGCGCGACAGCGGCTGAACCGGCTGGCCGGCCTGCTGCCGGCGGACTGCTGGGGCGTGCTGTTCGACGTCTGCGGCCTGGGCAAGGGCCTGCAGCTGGTCGAGACGGAGCGACGCTGGCCGCGCCGCAGCGCCAAGCTGGTATTGCGCATCGGTCTCGACCAACTGGCGGCTCAGTTTGGGCTGACCCCGCACGCAACGGGCGCGGATGGCGTGGGGACGCAGGCCTGGTTGGAGGAAAGGCTGCCGCTGATCGCGGACGTGCCGCCGACCCGGAGCTAGATCAACTCAGCGCCTTGGCTTCGGTTCGAATGCGGTTGACCATCGCGACCAGGCCATTGGAGCGCTGCATGCCCAAATGCTCGCTCAGGCCGACCTTCTTGAACCAGGCGATGGCATCGGTTTCGGCGATCTCCGCAGCCGGGCGGCCAGAATAGAGCGCGATGAGCACCGCTACGAGACCCTTGGTGATGATGGCATCCGATTGGCCGCGGAAGCTCATGACTGGCGAACCGCTCGATTGGTCTGTGCTGGACACCAGCCAGACATTCGACACGCAGCCCTTCACCTTGGTGTCTGGCGTCATGTCGCTTTCCGGCATTGCCGGCAGCGCTTGGCCTAGCTCGATGAGATAATTCAGCCGGTCCTCCCAGTCGTCGAGGAAGGAGAGGTTTTCTGCAATGTCCTGAAAGGCGGCGGGCTCGGTCATGTCTGCTATCTAGGCCAAGGTCACAGGCATTTCCAGTTCCGTCGGCCGCTATTCGATGTCGGGGATGTCGCCGTGCTGGAACAGCACCTCGGGCTCGCCGAACTCCCCGTTCACCAGATCGGCCGATCGAGACCAGGCAATGACGCCGGCGTGGCGGCGCGCCAAATCCTTTGCCGACCGGATGGCGGTGCCGGCATCCCGCATTTCGCGCGGCTCGAACGCCGGCAGCAGATCGCCTTCCTCGTTCTTGTCGAAAGCAAGCAGGACGATCAGTTTCGTCGGGCCCTTTGGCGATTGGTCGTCTTGCGTCATGTCTGCTGAACCCTTGTTGCAGACGCAGAGGTACGTCCAAAGCACACCGCCGAACAAGGGCACGCCGCGCAATGGGCAAAGAAAAAGCCGCAAGCACGGGGCAGCGTGCTTGCGGCAGGGCCAGGGGTCGCTGGAGTGCGTCGCTTGGGGAAGTGACGCGACCCACTGGGGTCGATTTCGGGCGCCCTGTGACGGGCGTCCGCTATCCCGCCCAGTCCGGCCGGGGCCGGGGGAAGGGGACCGGACTGATCGCTGGCGTCTCATGCATGGGAAAGCCAGCCGACGGGGAAGCCTGCAGCGCGGCGGCAATCACGGCCTTGCCGCCGACGCATTGAAAACTGTCACATTCGATGTTGACGACCTGTTCGGCGACCACCTTCGTCCCGGCCGCCAGGGCCTGGGCCGACAATGCGCTGGCATCGGGAAGATCGACGCCGGGCTTGATCACCATATAGGCGACCGTCAGCCAGAAAACCGATCGAACAACAACAAACATTAGCCTGATCCAAAACTGTCGCAGACCCTGATCCGTCTGCATCACCGAGCCTAGGCGGGGGCCATTAAGCTGCGTTGGGAGAATTCGATAAAATTTGAATCAAATCCGTCGCGATACCGGAAGGTGGGCAACACCTTGTTTACGCTAACCCGAGAAAGGGCCTCCCGGAGCCGCCCGCAAGCCATTGCCGGGGCAGGTGTTTAAGGCGGCTTTAGCTCTTGGACCCCAGTGTGGCTGCAACAAGACCCGAAGGTCATTCGGGCGGAGCGTAGCGGGCAAGGCCGCGCTTCGAGGTGCTACCGGCACCGTCACTGCTGGCGTCGTGATTGTGAGTAATGCGTATGCGTAGCCTGTTCTCTTTCGGCGCAAGCAAAGAGATGTCCCTGGCCATCGCCGGCACCGGCCATCGGCCGGAAATGCTGCGCCGCAAGACGCTCGCCAACAATTCGCGCATCACCATCGTCCTTGGCGCGCTCGCCATGCCTTTCGCCATCTATTGGCTGGTCACGGGCAGCCTGCTGCCATTCGTGATGGCCGCTATCGCGCTGGGTAGCGGCATGACCACGCTTGCTTTGCATCAGCGGCGCATGTTCGAGCAGGCGGCCGCCGGGCAGGTTCACACCTTGCTGCTGCTGGGCCTGCTGCTGGCGCTGGCCGATAGCCGGCTGGCTGACGCAGGCCTCGCTGTCGCGCTCATGGCGCCGGTGCTGGCCTCGCTGCTGGGCCGTCCGCAATTGCGTCGGCAGAGCTGGTTTCTGCTGGCTGGTGTCGGCGCCCTTGCCGGCCTCTCTGCCCTGTTCGCCGCCGCCGCCATTCCGATGGAGCCGGCGACGCTGGTGATCTGCTCGGCCGTGACCTTCATCGGCAGTATCGGTGTGGTGATCCACACCGCCAACCGCATCAACGCGGCCTATGAGGTTTACGACAAGGCGCAGGTGACCGCCTACCGGCACCTGATCGAACACGTGCAGGACGCAGTGATTCGCTTTTCCAGCGATGGCGAAGTGCTGCTGGCGTCGCGCTCGTCGGAGGCGCTGTTCGGCTGCCGCCGCTATGAATTGACCGGAAGTGGTCTCGGCGAGCGCCTGCATGTGCTCGACCGTCCCGCTTACCTCACCGCTTTTGCCGACGCCAACCAGGGCGGCAAGTCGCGCACCATCGAGGTGCGGATGCGCCAGGATGACCCGTACGCAACCAGCAACGTGCCGCATTTCATCTGGGTGGAGGTCAGCCTGTCGCCTGTGGTCGATCCCGAGACCACCGCGGTGCGTCACGAGGTCGTGGCGCTGCTGCGCGATGTCACGGATCGTAAGGACAATGAAGCGGCCATGGCCGAAGCGCGCCGCGCAGCCGAGGAAGCATCCGAGGCCAAGTCGCGTTTCCTGGCCACCATCGGGCACGAGCTGCGTACGCCGCTCAACGCCGTGGTCGGCTTCTCCGAGATGATGACATCAGGCATTGGCGGAGAACTGTCACAGACGCACCGCGAGTATGCCGGGCTAATCCATCAGAGCGGCAAGCATCTGCTCGAAGTGGTGCGCATGCTGCTCGACATGTCTCGGCTCGAAGCCGGCAAGTTCGAGCTGCAGACCGAGCCGTTCCAGCCCCAGGACATTGTCGAGCCCTGCTTCGACATGGTGCGCGATATGGCCCAAAAGCACGAGATCACGCTTGTCGCCGATATCGGCAAGAGCCTGCCCATGCTGGTGGCCGACGAGCGCGCCTGCCGGCAGATCCTGCTCAACCTGCTCTCCAACGCGGTCAAGTTCAGCCATCCAGGCGGCAAGGTCACGGTAACGCTGAAGCGCCAGGGACAGAGCCTCAACCTCTCGGTCAGCGACCACGGCGTGGGCATGGCGCCCGAATCGCTGAAGCGCGTCGGCGAGCCGTTCTTCCAGGCCCAGGACGGCCTGTCGCGGCCCTATGAAGGGACGGGGCTCGGCCTCTCCATCGTCAAGGGCCTGGTGGATTTGCACGAGGGCACGCTGCGTGCGATCTCGGAAATCGGATCGGGGACAACCGTGACAGTTTTACTTCCCATAAACGGTCCGGCAATAAAGACCGAGGAAACTGCTATCGTAACGCCTCTCCGCAAAGAGCCAGCCGCCGCACCCATCACCCCATGGCAAGACGAAAAAAGAAAAGCGCAATGACGGCTTCGACCTTCACACACCTGCCTCTGATGGCGGGCAGCGCCATTGCGACCTCGCTCGGTCGCGTCGGGCTTTGGACCCTGTCGCGCTATATGCGCGCGCCGCTGGCCTCGACGGGCCTGTTGGCCATGGTCACGCTGACGGCGCTGGCCGGCAGCAATGCGCTCTACTTCCAGACGGCCCGGCACCCTGCGCCATTCTTCGGCCAGCCCGGCGACGTTCCGGTATCGGTGGTGGCGCCAGCAGCCCAGCCGCTGGCGGCGCCCGAACCGGTGATGCCCGCACAGCGGTCCGCCGCGGCGGTGCCGCCTATCGCCAACGAGACGACGGGCAGCGTAGCGCCGATTGCGGCGCCGGTGATTCCGGACGCGCCCGTGGGCAACAAGCAGGCATTTGATGTTCAGAAGAAGCTGACCGAACTGGGCCTGTTCCAGGGCACGGTCGACGGCTTCTATGGCCCCATGACGGCCCGCGCCATTCGTGCCTTCGAGGAACGCAATGGCCTGGTGCCGACCGGCGCGCTAACGCCGGGTATTGTCGACGCGATTCTGCGGGCAGATGCCTCCGGCTTTGCCCCGCAGGCGGTCGCAGTACAGCCGCAACCCGCTCCGGTCGCGGCACCTGTTGCTCCGCCGGTGCAGCAGGTTGCGGTGCAACAGCAGGTTGCTCCCCAGCCGACGCCGCAGGCCGACCGCGTGGTCGCGCGCTTGCCCGAGCTGACGCCCATCGATGCTGCGGTCGACACCGTCGGTAACGCCGCGGCCGAGACCATCGATTCGATCGTGGCTGCTGTCGGCGGATCACGAACCACGCCGGCTGCCCAGGGCGCGGCGCCGATCCCGGCGTTGCCGATGATGGCGGCGACCAGCGCTCAGCCGATGCCGGCGCCCGTACAGGTCGCTTCGCTCGAGCCAATGGCCCCGCCGCAGCCGGTCACCGCGATCCAGCAGCAGCCAGTGGCGAACCAGCAGATGGCCGCGACTACGGTAGCGCCCGCCAATAATGTGCAACTGGTCAGTCAGATCCAGCGCGGCCTGGCCAGCCTCGGCTTCTACCATGGCTCGATCGACGGACACCCCGGCGACGCGACGGCCAAAGCGATCCGCGAGTTCGAGAACTTCCACAGCTATCGGGTGACCGGGCAGATAAAGCCTGACCTGGTCGGCCTGCTGCGCGATGCCGGCGCATCCATCTAGGTGGGCCTGCTTCGCACCGATATCTGGTGCAGCGCTTTCGTCAGGCGCCATAACGACCTGGGCAATATGTGCGTGGTGGCACGCCGCGGCGACCTGATCGCCGGGCAGGTGTTCGTCGAGGTCGATCACCTTGATGGCACGATATCCCTCTTTACCCCGGCGCCCATGGCGAGCCGCAAGGACGATGCCGATCTGGTGTTCCAGCGGCGCTTCGCACGCGCGGAACCCGCCAAGGTGCGGGAGAGAATCGCCCGCGAGATCGATTTTGATCCTGACCTGTGGGTGATCAGCCTCGATCTGAGGGGCGATGATCCGGGGATAGAGGTGGTGAGCTAAGCCACCTCAGCCGGCGCGCTTGATGCCGATGCGGGCCAAGGCCTCGATGGCCTGTTCGACCACCGGATTGTGGGCCGGGGCCAGGGCCGCGGGGGTGCGGCGGCTGGTCTCGGTGAAGGGCTTGTACTCGGGCTTGGAGAGCTCGAGCAGGTTCACCTCGCCGCGCCAGGCGCTCATGAGATAAGCCATGGATTCCGGGGTGACGTTGCCGAAGAGCGTGGCGAAATCGGCCAGGGCGCGGGAGCGGTCGCTGTCGTGGCTGGTGGCATGGATCAGCACCTTGAGCCCGTCATAAGCCGAGCAGCCGAAGGCGCGCAGGATGACGAAGAGCGAGGCACCGGTGACGTCATGCGCGATCTGGCCGCAGCGGACTTCGTCGAGGCCGGTGAGTTGGCTCAGCAGACGCGTCACTTCCGGACGGCGATTTTCGGAGAACAGTTTCATCAGGGCTTTGGTCAACTCCTGATTGGCGACGGTGAGCTGTTCGATGGTCTTGCTGATCGGCGCAAGCGGCGTTTCGCGGTGGGCATAAGCCCGGATAACCTTGACACGATCATCGTCGGAAAGATCGAAGAAGGCGGGGGCGAGCAGGGCGGCGTCGAAGTCGGCGCGCTTGGCCAGGGCCTCGGCTACCATGTGGTCCATCTGCGCTGAGCGGGCCAGGGCGCTGAGATAGGCGCCTCGTGGCACGATGGCGGTATTGGCGGCAAGGGCGCGGTAGACCTTGCGCGAATTCATCTGGAAGAGCTTCGCGAGCACCACGTTCGACAGGTCTGGCCGCGCCGCAATGATGGCAGCAGCGGGGACGTCATAGCGGGCGATGATATCGAGCATGGTCGGCTCGCTGAGCTCGACCGCGCTTTGCAGGAAGCTATTGAGATCCTCGCCGATATTCTCGACTACGAGCTGCTCGAGGGCAGGGGACAGGATTTCGGCGCGCCCCAGGATTGCGGCGCCCTTGGCGCGGGCCTGCGGGCCGGCAATGGGGAATAGCCGCCCGGCCAGGGTCTCAAACTGTTCCATTTCGGGAGGGGTCGGCTTGCCGCGGCGGGCATAAGCATCGCAGGCGGCGATCAGGAGCGTGTTGGTTCGATCGACCCCGCCGGTCTCGATCAGCAGTTGAAACGTCTCGTAGGGCTGGAAACCAAGCATTTTGCGGGGACCGTCACTTCGGAATCGCATCACATTTGATGCATGGCCACTCTTGCCGCCAATTCGTTAGCAGACTGTTAACCTTGACGATCTCTTAATGCGGACATGAAGCGGTGCGCTGGGCAACGCACCATCGTTGGCAACGCGAGACGCTGCCCCCTTGGGAAGGGGGAGCGAATTGAACTGGAGGCAGGCTTGGGAAAGCTCGTCAAATTCGATCAGCGGCGAAAACCCGCCGGCGCTGGAAAACGCAGCCCCGGTGACGCCCAAATACTGATGTTTACCGGGGTGCGTTATGAGCGCGGGACACCGCCAACCAATAGTCTCGACCCGTCGCGACCCAAGCGCAAGCGTGGGTGATCGTTCTGGCGCGCTGCTGCGCGCATTCTCCTTTTGCCTACTGGCCGGCCTAGCCGCTGGCTGCGTCGCGCGCCCGGTGGGCGATTTCGGCCGTGCCACTCCAGGCTTCACCCATGATACCGCCATGCCTGCAGCCGGGGATTTCCTGGCGCGGCAACGCAAGGAAGCAGTCTCGAACTTCAACGAAACCGACCAGGAGCGCGAGATGCATGATCGCGTCTGGCGTTTTCTCGTCGCCGCCCATTCCAAGGACTGGTTCTACGATACCGCCGTCGAGTTGCAGCGCACGCGCATCACTCCGGCCCAGGACGTCAATTTCACCATCGAGCGCTATTACAACTGGCTGCGGCAGACGCCTTACCAGTCCTCGCGCACGCGCTATTCCACGGTCGGCGCGCATATCACCTCCGATATCGACACCATTCCCAAGACCTTCGCGGCTATCTGCGCGGTGATCGAGGTGGATCGGCAGCGGGCACTGGCACTTGAAAGCCTCGGGGGCGGCCTGCCGCCGGAGCGGGGACTCAACGTGGCGGCGCGCAAGTCCGAGAACAGCGCGCATATCAACTGGTTCGTCCGGGCTCTGAACTATCGCTACGATAGCTACGACTTTGCGCTCGACAACCTGCTGGTAGAAACGCCGCATGAGCAGTCGGTGGCGGTGGACGAGGCGCTGCGGCGGATGTCCGTTTATGTGGGCCGGGCCAACCGGCACGATTTCTGCAGCGGAGCAGACCCCTCGGGCGGCTATGGCGATGTCGTCATACCGTCACGTTTCCAGAATATCGGCGACCAGGAAATCGTGCTGCCCAAGTAAGGCGGGGCGAATCGGTCCCAAGCGCCGATGGCCATCGCGCCTACCCACTTATCTTGACTTTCGTGGCGGTACGAGTGAGAAACAAACCGACGGTCGGTTTTAGAGGGTTTTCGACGTGACACGGGCCTATCTGAGTGCCGAAGCGCGACGGGAACAAATCCTGGATTGCGCGCAGCACCTGTTTTTCACCAAGGGCTATGAGGCGACCACCGTACAGGACCTGATGCTGGCGGCAGGCGTTTCCAAGGGCGGATTTTATCATCACTTCGGCGCTAAGGAGGACGTGCTCCAGGCGCTCAATGCCCGACTGGCCGCAGTATCGGTGTCGGTACTGGAGACGGTGATGGCATGGCCGGGGCTGACGGCCTTCGAACAGCTCAACCAATCATTGCGCGGCCTGCGCCACTTCAAGCGCGAGACGGCAAGTGGGCTGGTAGCAGCGTTCGAGACGCTGATGCGGCCGGAAAATATTGCGCTCTATGAGCGGATCAGGCGCACCAACATCCAGACTGTGCTGCCCTACTTTGAGAAAATCATCGAAGCGGGGCAGCAGGATGGGAGCTTCAACGTGCCCAACGCCCGGGTCGCCGCCGAGGCGGTTCTGTCGCTGGGCAGCATGAGTCATGAAACCGTGGCGGCCGCTCTTGCCGCCCGAGGACAAGACCGGGCCGCGGCCAACAAAGCCTTGCAAGAGGCGATGACCTTCCAGGGCGTCATCATTGATCGCATCCTGGGAATGCCCGATGGCAGTATTGAGTTTGTGGAGCCCGGATATGTCGACGCGCTGCTGCCGATCGAGGATTAAGCGGAAACGCACGATCCAAGCCGCGGTGTCGTAATCCCGTTGCGTTTACGTAGGATGGGTGACACCGACTAGCGCTGCCAATTAACGGCAAGGTGGGGGAATGTACTTGCACGAAACGACCAGCCGCAGCGGCTCGCCGGCCGAAGTGCTCACTGTGTTCCTCAAGCTCGGACTGACCTCGTTTGGCGGGCCGATCGCGCACCTTGGGTTTTTTCGCGACGAGCTGATCGTCCGCCGCCGCTGGATGGACGAGCAGGGGTATGGCGACCTGGTGGCGCTGTGCCAGTTTCTGCCGGGGCCGGCATCGAGCCAGGTTGGATTTGCCCTGGGTCTGTGGCGGGCGGGGCCGCTCGGTGCGCTTGCGGCCTGGCTGGGTTTCACCCTGCCTTCGGCAATCCTGCTGGTGGCTTTTGCCCTCAGTGCTGCGGCGCTTGATGGACCGTTTGCGCAAGGGGTGCTGCATGGCCTCAAGATCGTCGCCGTGGCGGTGGTAGCGCAGGCGGTGTGGGGCATGGCCAAAAGCCTGGCGCCGGATCGACAGCGCGCCGGAATCGCCGTGGCGGCATTGGCGCTGGTCGTCTTGCTGGCCGGAGCCATGGGACAGGTCATTGCCATCGCCCTCGGCGCCCTGGCCGGGCTGTGGTTATGCCGCGATACGGTGGCCGCGCCGGCTGGAATGCTGCGCTTTCCGGTGAGCCGGACAGCCGGCCTCGCGGCACTGGGGCTGTTCGCGCTGCTGCTGGTTGGCCTGCCTCTGGTGGCCGCCAACACCGGGGCCCACGGCATCGACGTGTTCGATGCCTTCTATCGCGCCGGATCGCTGGTGTTTGGCGGCGGACATGTAGTGCTTCCGCTGCTCGATGCCGAGACGGTGGCGAGCGGTTGGGTGAGCAAAGATGCTTTCCTGTCCGGCTATGGCGCAGCACAGGCCGTGCCGGGACCGCTGTTCACCTTTGCCGCCTTTCTGGGCGCGTCCGGCAGCCTGCCGCCCGATGGCGTGCTGGGCGCGGCTATCGCGCTGGTCGCGATCTTCCTGCCGGGCTTTCTGCTGCTGGTCGGGGCGCTGCCATTCTGGGACGCCGCCCGCAGCCGGCCATGGGCACAAGCGGGCATGCGCGGCGCCAATGCTGCCGTGGTGGGGATATTGGGCGCCGCGCTCTACGACCCGGTCTGGACCAGCGCAATCTTGCGACCGCTAGATTTCGTGCTGGCCGTCACCGGCTTCGTGCTGCTGGTAGCCTGGAAAGCGCCGCCCTGGATCGTTGTGCTGCTGCTGGCGGCGGCAGGTGGCGCGATTGGCGCTGTCGGTTAGCGTGCCTCACACCGTCTGGACGGCGATGCGATTGCCCTCGCTATCGGCGATCTCGGCGACGAATGCACTGTCGCCAATCGCGGTTTTGGGGAAGAGAATGGCGCTTCCCTGTGCCTCCGCTTTTGCCAGCACATCGTCGATGTCAGTAACGCTCAGATAGACGATGGCGCCGTTGACGGTCGGCACATAGACTTGGCCCTCGGCCAGTGCACCGCTGGCGCCGTCCTGACCTGCCTCGAACGGAAAATAGGCCATCCTGTTGCCGTGGATGTCGGCGATCTCACCAAACGTCACGCCAAGAACCGCAGAGTAGAACTGCATGGCGCGCTCAAGGTTGGTGACGGGGATTTCGACATGGGCGATCAGGTTCATTCGATCCATCTTGAACAGGAAAATCGTTCAGGCGAGCGGTGCTGGCCATTCGTGATGAGGGAGCAACTGGGCCAACGTCTGGTGCTCGGTTCGGCCCAGGAGGACCCGGGCGTCCAGATTGCGGTCAGGGAGGGCGAAGACAGGGCAGTCCAGCACTGACAACCGGTCGAGCATTGCATCGTAGCCCGTCGCCCAACCATCGCCGACGATGTCGCCGGTGATGATAACAGCGTCGGGGGCGAGGGTGTTCAGCCAGGCCACGGCCTTGCCCCAAGCCTCGAGATTGGCGTTTCCTGCACTGGCATGGATGTCCGAAATTTGCGCTATGAGCACATCGTTCTCACTTCAGCACGCCAAACCGGATCAGCTCTTCGTACCGCAGCTCGCTTCCGATAGCTTGGCTTCGAAGCGGGCGCGCATGGCTTGGTGGGGTGGCGCGAGGCGGATCAGGACGAAGAGCTTGTTGGAGGCTGATTCCACTACCAGCAGCCCTTCGGCCACGTCGAGCTCCTGTTGCGCGAGCAGGCGGGTCTGGGCGGCGTTGAAGACACCGAGCTCAAGGGTCTGTCCGATGCCATCGCGATTGGTGGTCGAATAGACGATGACGCCGGCCTCGTTGAACAGGGCAACCGACCAGAACGCG
This sequence comes from Devosia lacusdianchii, assembly GCF_022429625.1. NCBI lineage: Bacteria > Pseudomonadati > Pseudomonadota > Alphaproteobacteria > Hyphomicrobiales > Devosiaceae > Devosia > Devosia lacusdianchii. The sequence continues at coordinate 1,205,885 of NZ_CP092483.1, forward strand.
TCGGGCAGGATGCCGCTGACATAGGCCGGGCCGTTCGCGAGGTCGATTTCGCAGAGGCCGTAGATCAGATCGGGGTCCAGATCGAGCGGATTGGGCGCGCCGGCCTCGACTGGCGGCAGGATGACCACGCGGTTGTCGGCCTCGAAGGCCGAGGCGCGCGTCCACACCGTTTCCTCGGTCAGCAAGGGCAGGGTGAGGATGACGATGATGTGGATGATGCCGCCAAGCACCACGCCACCCAGTAACCAAAGCAGGAAACGCATCATGTGCATTCCCCCCGCTCGATCGCCGGCATGGATTCGTCGCTGGAAAAGCCGGAGAACACCGCCGTGTCGTAGAGCGTCAGCACCAGCGTTATCGGGCCATCGCCCGTCAGTTCCAGCCAATTGCCGGGCATGAGGCGCGTGCCGATATTGATCGTCAGATCGCCATCATTGGTGCGGGCTATGCTACTCGAGCGCATGGCCAGATCACCATCGGGCACGGCGACATTGGCGCCCTTGGCGTCGATCGCCACGAGCGTCCAGAACGTGGCCAGCGGCGTTTTGCCAGATATATGATAACCGCAGGCGCGGACCAGCGGCTGGCCGTCGCTATCGGTGCTGGCGGTGAACTGCAGCCCTTCGGCCTGCCCCAATTGCAGGCTGGCCTCTCGGGCTAGGTGGCCGCGCGTATAGGGGTTGGGCGCGGGGGCGCCAACATCCGGCCAAGCGGTCCACGGTCCGACCCGGGCGACGCCGAACAGCCGCCCGTCGGTCAGTGCGTAATAGCTGAGCCCGAAGCCGACGCTCAGGGCAACGGCGATCATCATCAGCAGGTAGAGGACAAAGCGCACGGCTCAGCGGCTCGAAGATGCGTGAAGGGGCATGGGCGGCGTGGACCTGCGCGCGGGGAGTGGCTGGCTAAGGCTATAGCAAGGGGGTGGGACGGGCGGAAGGGCGGATCGGGTGGTCAAGCCAGATCGTCGATGGTCACGCCAAGCGCCGTTGCGAGTTTGCCGAGGGTGGCGACGGAGCCGGTCTTCCGGCCGGCTTCGATATCGGCGATCTGCACACGGTTGACCTCGGAACGTTCGGCAAGGGCGGCCTGGGTTAAGCCGCGATACTCCCTGTAGACGCGCAGGGGGCTTTCGCCACCAATCATGCGTTTGACATACTCCGCAGGCATTGACTCGCCACCGGCGGCAACTGCCCGGTCATATGCCTCGAGGTCAGCCAGATCCTCCGCGGCTTCGCGCAGACGCTCATACTCGGCGCGCGGAATAGTGATCATCTCGGTCATAACCGCCTCCTAGTCATAAATGCTGCCGCGAGGACCGACTTCGAGGACATCCAGCACGACGTCATCAATCATGATGACACGCCAGTCGCCAACACGAAGCCGGATGCCTTCACGTCCCCTCAGTGCCTTCACGTTGTTCGCTTGAGACGACGGGTCGGCGGCATATGCTTCGATCTTCGCGACGATCCGCAGGGCCGAGTTGGCCGGCATCTTGCGTAGCGCTTTGGTCGCCGCAGGGCGGTACGTGATGGGCTTCACCATGGAAATGTAGCTATTGGCTACTCCGCAGTCAAGGGCTACAACCCCTCCGTTGCCACCGCAGGCACGGCTGCGCGGGCTTCGGTGGTGATGCCGCCGGCGGTGAGGGTGGCGTTGAGGAGGTCGGCGAGGTCGACCAACTTGCGGGCGGCGGCGGGGGTGAGGCTGGGTGGCCGCTCGGCCACAGTTTCCTCGACGGCGGCGGGATCGGCATCGGCGATGACGGTCGGCTCGGGCACGAAGTCGACGCCGAAGACCGGTTCGATGTCGATATTGGTGTGGGCGTAGGCCATGAACTTCTGCCAGGCGATGGCCGGCAGGGTGCCGCCCGTCAGGTTGTTGGTGGGGTGATAGTCGTCATTCCCGAACCAGACGGCGGCCACGTAATTGCCGGTAAAGCCACAGAACCAGGCGTCGCGATAAGATGAGGTAGTGCCGGACTTGCCGACGACGGGTACGCCCGGCACGTCGGCGCGGCGTCCAGTGCCGCCTGTGACCACGCCGCGCAGCATGCTGTTCATGTTGGCGACCGTGGTTTCGCTAAGCACGCGCTCGCGGGGGGCGGAGAGGTCGGCTTCGTAGACGAGCTCTCCGCTCAGAGTGGTCATCCGGGTGATGCCGAAGGCCGGGGTCTTATAGCCGTCATTGGCAAGCACGGCGTAGGACGAGGTCATGTCGAGCACCGAAACCGAGGCGACGCCGAGCGCCAGCGAACGGGTCACGGGGTAGTCGGCCTGCAGGCCCATGCGGTGGCTGAGCGCGGCGATGGTATCGCGACCGGTCTTGATCGAGAGCGTCACCGGCACCGTATTGAGCGACTGGGCGAAAGCGCTGGCGAGGGTCACCGTGCCCTTGTAATTGCGGCCGTAATTCTGCGGGCACCAGTCGCCGATGCACACCGGGCGGTCGGTGATCATGTCAGCAGGCGTCAGGCCGAGCTGCTCGAAGGCTTCGGAATAGACGAAGATCTTGTAGGCCGAGCCGGGCTGACGGGTGGAGACGATGGCGCGGTTGAACTGGCTCTTGCCATAGTCCATGCCGCCGACCATGGCGCGGATGGCGCCCTTGGTATCGGTGACGACCATGGCAGCCTGTTCGACGTCATACTGCTCGGCGCCTTCGCGCACGGTCGAGATCACCGCTTCCTCAGCGTATTTCTGCAGCGTGTTGTCGATGGTGGTGCGCACCACGAAATTGTTGGACGTATGATTGTGGGTCTCGATCAGCGTCTTGGACTGCTCGAAGGCCCAATCGAGAAAGTAGTTGGGCGAATTGGCATCGGCGATGCGGTCGATCGGCGTCGCGGGGTGGCGGCGGGCGGCCGTGACCTGGCCCTCGGTGAGGAAGCCGGCAGCCACCATATTGGACAGCACCAGATTGGCGCGGCCGCGCGCGGCGGCAAGGTCGACATGCGGCGCATAGCGGGTCGGGGCTTTGAACAGACCAGACAGCATGGCCGCTTCAGCCAGGCTTATGTCCTGCACCTTCTTGCCAAAGTAGTAGTCGGAGGCCGCAACGACGCCGAAATTGCCGCCGCCCATATAGGCGCGGTCGAAGTAGAGCTTGAGGATCTCGTCCTTGCTGTAATGCCACTCGAGCCAGACGGCGAGAAAGGCCTCGATGATCTTGCGCTCAATGGTGCGTTCCGAGCTGAGGAACAGGTTCTTGGCGAGCTGCTGGGTGATCGACGAGCCCCCCTGGGTGGAATTGTCGCCCTGCGCGTTGCTCATCAGCGCGCGCAAGGTGCCAACCACGTCGATGCCAAAGTGATCGTAAAAGCGGCGGTCTTCGGTGGAGAGCGTCGCCTTGATCAGGTAATCGGGCATGTCGGCGAGCGCCACGGAATCATCCGAGCGGATGCCGCGACGGCCGATTTCGGCGCCGAAGCGATCGAGGAAGACGACGGAGTAGTCCTCGGCCTTGTTGAACTCGCCCGACGCGGTGGCATCGAAGGCCGGCAGGGCGAGTGCCACCATCAATACGCAGCCTATGGCGAAGAAGGAGAAACCGTCGCTGAGGATTTCGACGAAGAAGCGCTTGATGCCCGAGACGTGGAAGACGGACATGATGTCCTGGAACCTCGTCCAGCCCCGGCCGAGCGACTGGCCGAACTCGTAGAGAGAGGAATCGAGCCACGCGTCGGCTGCCAGCATGCTGGAGCTCTTCTTGCGCTTCTCTTTGGTATAGAACGGATCCTGCACCGGAATTCCCCGACAACGCCTCACGGACTGTTGTCCGCATCCCGGCGTCAAGGCAACACAATCGCTGGAATATGATTGCGCTTGCCGCCGGACAAGAGCAAACCGGCAACAAGCTTACCGGCACCGGGTTAAGATGGCCTTTTGGGACGAAAAAACGCTTGATGAAATGACCGACACGGAGTGGGAAGCCCTCTGCGACGGCTGCGGGCGTTGCTGCCTGATCAAGCTCGAGGATGAGGATACCGGTATCCTCATCACCTCGGACGTGCGCTGCAAGCTGCTCGACGGCGATACCTGCGCCTGTACCGACTATCCGGGACGCCAGGCCAAGGTGCCCGACTGCATCAAGCTGACGCCGCAGAACGTGACCGAGATCAAGTGGATCCCTACCACCTGCGCCTATCGTCGCATTGCCGAAGGCAAGGGCCTGGCCTGGTGGCACCCACTGATCTCGGGCGATCCGCAGACAGTGGTGGATGTGGGCGTATCGGTGAAGGGCCGGACCTTCCTCGAAACCGAGGTTGAGCCTGACACCTGGGAAGAGCACGCCGTCGACTGGCCCGAATGGGAACCGCCGGAGAGCCTCTAGGGCTGTGCCTTCTCCGAGCGCAGCATCGGACCGTATTTGGCGACGGCGATCCCCGCCACGACCAGGGCGAGCGATGCCAGCAGGTAGACGGTGAGATCGGCCTTGCCGAGCAGGACGAGATAGACCGCTGTCAGCACCGGGGTGAGGAAGCTGATGGCGCCGATCAACTGGGAATTGCCGTGCTTCATGCCGAAATCCCACATGGCATAGCCGAGCGCGAAGAAGATCGACGCGGTCCCGGCGATCCACAGGCTCTGGGTCGGTGCCAGCGGCGCGCCTTGGTAGAACAACCAGACCGCGCCGTTGATCACCATGCTGAGGAAGAAGACGACGCCCAGAAAACTGCTGGTGAGGTAGGGATAGCGCGCCGACACGGCGGAGAAGACGCTCCAGGTCAGCGCCGATACCAGGGCCCAGCCGTGACCCGGCAGCAGGTTGAACCCGCCAATGCCCAGCCCGCGCCCCATGAGGAGCACGGCGATGCCGGCCATGCCCAGAAGACCGGCAACGATGTGGAACCAGCGAAATTTTTGGCCCAGCGATATGGTCGTGAAGACGATCACCAGCAGCGGCCAGGTATAGATGATCAGGGTCGCTTCGAGCGGCGGGGCCTGCTGTAGCGCCGCTACCCAGGTCAGGTTGTGGACGCTGATGCCGATCAGTCCCAGGCCGTAGAACCAGAGCGGAATGGTCTTGAGTTCCGGCAGCGGATTGTGTCGGCGGGCCACCCACAGCACGACGAAGACCAGCGCGCCAATGCCGTCACCCAGCGTGACGTAGAGAAACGGATCTATGCCCACGGCCAGGGCGATGACCGGCGCGGTCAGCGACCAGATGAGCACGGCGGCCAAGCCGCCCACCGTACCCGCGAAAGATTTGTTGCGCAGCAAAACCAGCCTCATCCGCCTCAAGCCCGGCCGACGCTGGACTGCATGTTGATGGACTAGGCCATAGCCCGATATGAGGGAAAGAAAAACCGGAGGCATGGCGCGGTTTTTTGGTGGACTGTCTGCGCGCGGTCTCGTCCGCGCCCTAAGTATTAACACGGCATTAACCATATTGTGACCTGATCCAGCCATTGTGGGCTGGCCTAGGATGGGCACCAGATGACCGACGCGGCGACTGTCAAAGAAACCAACGGGGCTTTCTGGACCCGTGTGCGTTCGGCGCTGGGCGCGTTGCGGCCGGTGCGGGATCAGCAGCGGTCCCCGGCCTACGGGCAAGCGGCGATCGCCCGCTCGATCGGCATCAAGCCCAAGCTTGGCGCCCGGATCGAGGAAGAGCTGGTGCATGGCTGGCATAATGCCGCGGCGCGCAAGGTCTCGCTAAGCCTACTCGTCATCGAAATCGACCGCATGACCGACTATTTCAACGCCTATGGCAAGGCCGCCACTGACGACTGCGTGCTGGCGACGATGCGGGCGGTGACCGATGCCCTGCCGCGTAGCGGCGACACTTGCCTGCGGCTGGGCCGGGCCACTTTCGTGATCGTACTGCCGGACCTGCCGGTGCTGATGGCGCGGGCCAGTGCCGCCAAGATCGCCGAAGCTATCCGCAAACTGAGCCTGGCGCACAAGGAAAGCCATGCCGGCATCGTGACCGTGAGCATGGGACTGGCCGTGACCAATCCGCATGGCGGCTACGACAAGAAATTCTTCGAAGCGGCAGCAGAGGCGCTGAAGAAGGCGCAGCGCAAGGGCCTGAGCCGCATCGAGGCCGTGGACCTGCGGCCAGCGCAGGAGCGCAAGCGCAAGGCTGCGTGAGACTGCATCGCTTTTGACCCAGCCTCCCAGTCGTCTCCCTCCCCCCAGGGGGAGGGATCAAGGGTGGGGGCGAGTCACAAGCATCCGACTCGCGGAGAGATACCCCCACCCTGCTCGATTCAACGGACTTAGCTGAAGCTAAGTCCTATCTCGCTTCCCTCCCCACAAGGGGGAGGTGGCCGACTGAGGGATCGGGCAAGCGAGCTACCCATCTTGGTCCTGCGCTCGTTGGGTTGCCACACCCGGCCTTACCCATTAAGGAACGCGTCCCCTTGCGCGCCGCCCCATGGCGCTTCCCCATGATGGATGGATGCCATGACCCTTGCTTGCGGCCTCGACTTTGGCACGTCCAATTCGACCTTTGCGCGCGTCGACCAGCATGGGCATCCGCAATTGCTGGGGCTGGAGGACGGCAAGCCGACGATCCCGAGCGTGATCTTCTTTGGCTTCGAGGATGACAGCCTGCATTTCGGGCGCCAGGCGGTGGCTGAATATGTCACGGGGGCCGAGGGCCGGCTGATGCGCTCGCTCAAGAGCGTGCTGGGCACGGGGCTGATTGGCGACACCACGCGGGTCAAGGCGCGCAGCTATGGATTTCTCGAAATTCTCGGCATTTTCATTGGCGAGTTGAAGCGGCGCGCCGAGAGCGAGCTGGGCGAGGGTGTCGACAGTGTGGTCTGCGGGCGGCCGGTGCATTTCGTCGATGACGATCCGGTCGCCGACGCAGCGGCGCAGAGCCAGCTTGAAGGCGCGGTGCGGGCACAGGGCTTCACGCATATCGATTTTCAGTTCGAGCCGATTGCGGCAGCGCTCGACTATGAGCGGCAGGTCAATTCGGAGCGGCTGGCACTGATCGTCGACCTCGGCGGCGGTACGTCGGACTTTTCGGTGGTGCGGGTATCGCCGGAGCGGGCGCGCGCCACCGACCGCAGTGCAGACATTCTGGCGACCGCTGGCGTGCACATCGGCGGCACCGATTTCGACCGGCTGCTGTCGATGACCAAGGTTATGCCGGAGCTTGGGCTGGGCACCATGAACAAGGACGGCAAGCGGCACCTGCCGGTCGCCCCCTATTACGACCTCTCGACCTGGCATCGTATCAATCGGCTCTACAATGCCCAGACGCTGCGCGACCTGCGTGGCACCAAGCGTGAGGCGCGGGCGCCCGAGCGGGTGGAGATGATGATTGAACTGATCGAGGATCGGCTGGGGCATCGGCTGGTCGGCGCGGTGGAAGCGGCCAAGATTGCGCTGTCGGATGTCGAGGCGACGGAGTTCGCCTTTCCGGTGCGCGAGCGCAGCATCGAAACCGTGATGACGATCAATGACTTGACCACGGCCCTGGCCAGCTCGGTGGAACGCATTGAATCAACGATTGAAGAAACGCTGCGGCGGGCGGGAATTGGCGCCGACGCAGTGGATAGCCTGATTCTGACGGGCGGCTCGACGCAGGTGCCCGCTATCGCTGGACGGCTGGAGGCGCTGTTCCCCGAGGCGGATTTGGTGCGTACGGACGTGTTGGGCAGCGTGGGGTTGGGACTGGCAATGGATGCGAAGCGGAAGTTTGGGGGGTAGGGGGACGTTCAGGGTCCCGTGGGGCAGCCCACACTTCCCGCCACAGATGAACGCCAGTTAAACGACCCGGCCCCCAACGGTTCAGGCCGCCCATGGCATTTGCTCGATCAACCCGTGAAACAGTTGTCGAGGAGACGACCATGACGTTCGTGAAAACCATCGCCGCCGCGGCATTGACCCTGTTTGTCGCCGCACCCGCTTTCGCTGGGGATCTGACCCCGGTCGGCACCTGGCAGACCTCAACCGGTGAGTCGCGCTACACAGTGAGCTATTGCGGCGACGGCACCCAGCTTTGTGCCAAGCTCACCTGGCTGCGCAAGGATGCCCAGACGCCGGAAAACCTGGCGCTGCTCAACAAATATGTGGTGCAGGGCGCCAAGGCGACGGCCGAGAACAAGTGGCGTGGCACCGTAAGATATGACGGCCACACCGTTTCCGGCTCGGTGACGCTGGTCAGTGACGACAGGCTTTCGCTATCGGGCTGCCAGTTGATCGCCTGCCAGAAGGTGGATTTCTTCCGGCTTTGAGTGAGCTGCCTGCGCGGTTCCCACTCACGCGATCGTCACCCTCGGGCTTGACCCGAGGGGGCTACACTTGCCGTGCTTAGGCGCAGAGCCCTCGGGTCAAGCCCGAGGGTGACGATCTGTGGGTGGCGAGCGCCACTCCAACAGCAAGAAACTTATCCATCTAATCCCCGCGTGACGCTGGTCCTGTATAGTTCAGGCATGGTCGGAAAAGTGGGTGAGGCGGCGATGAGCCGGTTGCCCCTTTAGAGCAGCCGAGGATTTCATGACAGCGCCAAAACCTCACGACAGCCGTGATTGGGTGGCGATCCGCCGCGCCTATGAGCATGGCGAAGAAACCATCCGCGAAATCTGCGTGCGTTTCGGCGTGACCAAGGGCTCGCTCGAAAATCGTTACCGCAAGGAGCGCTGGATTTCGCGACTGGCCAACAAGGCCAACAGGCAGCGTTCCACTCTGGGGCGGCTCTTTGCCGTGTTGGAAAGACAGGTGACCAAGCTCGCCAATACGAGTGGCGAAACGCTGGGCGACAAGGAAGCACAACAATTGACCGAACTGATCAAGAACTTCGACAAGATCTCAACCATTGCCAACGAGGAGACGAAGGTGGATGCACCGCGAGAGAAGCGCGACATGCGCGACATTCGCGACAAGCTGGCCAAACGAATTGACCAGTTCAACCGCCGTTGAGGGCGCCGTTGTCGTCGCTGCCCTCTCCGACGACGAGGCCTATAATCGATACTTCGATTGGTCGGAGTGGGCCTATGATCAGCAAAGGGAGCCGGATGGAAACTGGACGACCTGGCTGTTCATGGGCGGGCGCGGTTGCGGCAAGACGCGAACCGGAGCCGAGTGGGTTCGACGCCTCGTTGCTCGCAAGGTTTCGCCGATCGCGCTGGTAGGCGAAACTATGGTGGAGGCGATGGCGGTGATGGTCCGCGGGCCAAGCGGCATTTTGTCGGTATGCCGTGACGACGAGCGGCCGACAATTCGCGGTGCACAGCTCATCTGGAGGAATGGCGTGGAAGCCACGCTATTCTCGGCCTCTGATCCGGATCGTTTCCGCGGCCCGCAATTTGCGGCCGCCTGGTGCGACGAGGTCGCCAAATGGCCCAATGCCGAGGCGGCCTGGGATATGTTGCAATTTGCCCTGCGGCTTGGTGACAAGCCCCAGCAACTGGCAACGACGACGCCAAGGCCGACAGCATTGCTGCGTCGCCTGATTGGCGACCCGCGCACGGTGGTTAGCCGGATGCGGACCGAAGATAATAAGGCGCATCTGGCTCCCGACTTCATGGAAGAGGTGGTTGGCCGCTACCGCGGCTCGGTGCTGGGGCGGCAGGAACTGGATGGGGAATTGATCGAGGATATGCCCGACGCCTTGTGGCAGCGGAGCATGTTTAGGCGGTTTGACGGCGGGGACATTGGCCGGATCGTCGTGGCGGTCGATCCGCCGGTGACGGGAACCGCGCGATCGGATGCTTGCGGCATTGTGGTGGCGGGCCGGGTCGGCGACGGCGTGGTGATACTGGAAGATCGGACGCTGAAACCGGCGGCGCCGCTGGACTGGGCGCGGCGGGCAGTGGCGGCGTTCGAGGCGCATGGGGCCGATGCCATCGTGGTCGAGGTCAACCAGGGCGGTGATCTGGTGCAACAGCTGATCGGGCAGGTTGACGCCAAGGTGCCGGTGCGCGCGGTGCGGGCGAACAGGGGCAAGTGGCTGCGGGCGGAGCCGGTGGCCGCGCTCTATGGGCGCGGGCTGGTGCGCCATGTCGATGGGCTGACGGCGCTGGAGGATGAGATGTGCGCGTTTGGGCCGGATGGCAAGAGTGACGGGCATTCGCCCGACCGCGTGGATGCGCTGGTGTGGGCGGTGACGGATTTGCTGCTGAACGAGAGCCGACCACGCGTGCGGGGGCTTTAGGTATTGCCACCGTGTAGTCAGTCGACACCCTCCCCGTTGTGGGGAGGGATCAAGGGTGGGGGTGGGCCACACCCACCGGACTCGTGGAGAGATACCCCCACCCTGCTCGATTTACGGACTTCGCTGACGCTAAGTCCTATCTCGCTTCCCTTCCCACAAGGGGGAGGGTGACCGACGGATAGGTCACTGCTCGCTATAGGAACAGCAACATGCCGAACTGGATCAGCCGCCTGCTGGGCGGGCAGACAAACACGCCCGCCGAACGGAAATCGGGCAATGGGCAGACGCTCCTCAGCCTTAGCCAGCTTGGGGCGGCCCAATGGAGCAATCGGGGTTTTGTGAGCCTGGTCAACCAGGGCTTTGCGCGGAACCCTGTCGTGTATCGTTGCGTGCGGCTGATCGCCGAGACGGCCAACCGGGTGCCGCTGGTGGTGCAGGAGAATGGCCGGCGCGTCGACGAACATCCACTGGCGACGCTGCTGGCGCGGCCCAATGGGCGGCAATCGGGCGGGGAAATGCTGGAGGCGGTCTATGCTTATCTGCAGACGGCGGGGAATGCCTATCTGCAGGCGGGGCTGGTCGATGGCGAGGTCAAGGGACTGTTCTGCCTGCGGCCGGATCGCATGAAGGTGGTGGCTGGCGGTGATGGCTGGCCGATCGCTTATGACTATACAGCCGGAGGGCGCACCCTGCGGCTGCGGCAGGACGAGGGCGTGGTGCCTTCCGTGCTGCACATGGCGCTGTTTCATCCGCTTGACGACCACTACGGCATGGCTCCGCTCGAGGCGGCGCAGACCAGCCTCGATATTCACAATGCCGCCGGGCAATGGAACAAGGCGCTGCTCGACAATGCGGCACGGCCATCGGGGGCGCTGGTCTATTCCACCAGCAATGGCAGCCTGACCGAGGATCAGTTCGATAGGCTCAAGGCCGAGCTGGAGGAGAATTTCTCCGGGGCGGGCAATGCCGGGCGGCCGATGCTGCTCGAAGGCGGGCTCGACTGGCGGGCGATGGCGCTATCGCCGCGCGACATGGACTTCATCGAGGCCAAGCATGCCGCGGCGCGGGATATCGCGCTGGCCTTCGGCGTACCGCCCATGCTGCTCGGCATACCCGGCGACAACACCTACGCCAACCTGGCCGAGGCTAATCGGGCGCTGTGGCGGCAGACGCTGATCCCGCTGGTGGTGCGGGTGGCGGACGAACTGAGCAATTGGTTGTCGCCGGGCTTTGGAGGGGCGGTGGTGGTGCCGGATTTCGACGGGGTCGAGGCGCTGGCCGAGGATCGTGCGGCGCTGTGGAGCCGGGTTGGGGCGGCGGAGTTTTTGAGCGACGCAGAGAAGCGGGCGATGTTGGGGGTTTGATTATGGACGACCTAACCAAAACGGTCATCGAGCGGGGTGATCTCGCACACCTCGCGCTGTTTCTCTGGGCGAGTGGCGCGAGTGCCCTTCTCGTGTGGAGCCTGCGGGAGATGGCCAAGGTGAATCAACACTTCAACGAGTTCGTGCAGGAGATCGCGAATTTGAATCGGCTTTTCAGGAAGGACGAGTAACGCCATGGCCAACAAGCACAATCGTGAAAATGCGCAGCAGACGTTCCGGCAGTTTGTCTGGAATTTGGCGGGAACGCTGGCCAGCTCGAAGGCTGGGGGCAAGACTGCGGCCAAGCCGGTGGGCAAGCGCTGATGGCCTCCATTCCCATTGATGGGGACGGGCGGTTTTCGGGCTATGCGAGCGTGTTCAACCGGGTCGATGCCGGCGGCGATATCGTCATGCCGGGGGCGTTTGCCAAGAGCCTGACGAAACGGCGCGATCGCATCCGATTGCTGTTTCAGCATGACCCCAAGGAGCCGGTCGGCACCTGGGAGGCGATCGGCGAGGACAGCCATGGGCTGTTCGTAGCCGGACGGCTGGTGGCGGGCGTCGAGCGGGCCGATGCGCTGCGGCGGCTGATCGAGGACGGCGCGCTTGATGGGCTCTCCATCGGCTTCCGCACCGTCAAGGCCACCCGCGAGGGCGGCAAGCGCAAGCTCTGGCAGATCGACCTGTTCGAAATTTCGATCGTGACTTTTCCGATGATGGAGGACGCGCGGATTGCGCCCTCATCGCTTTCGACCGGCGCCGCCATTGCGGCCGCCACCCAAACCATCCGCAACCGATAAGGACATCTGCATGGATATGACCAGTGACGGCCTTGAAACCAAGGCCGGCGCGGGGAGCGATATTGGCGCTCTCTTCGCCGAATTCTCGCATGCCTTCGAGGAGTTCAAGGCAACCAACGACCAGCGCCTGGGCGAACTGGAAAAGCGCGGCTCGGCCGATGGCCTGCTGGAAGGCAAGCTGGATCGGCTGAATGCCGTGCTCGATGGCCAGAAGGCGGCCATGGATCGCGCGCTCGTCGACCGTGCCCGTCCGCTGCTCGACGGCAAGGCCGTGCATCTGGACCGCGAATACAAGGAAGCGTTCAGCGCCTATGTGAAGCGCGGCGAGGAAAAGGCGCTGTCGACTGGCGTCGGCGCCGATGGCGGCTATGTGGTGCCATCAGAGACCGAGACCGAAATCACCCGGCTGATGACGGCGGTATCGCCGATCCGCGCCATTGCCGGCGTGCGGCAGGTGTCTGGCGCCGTCTACAAGCGGCCGATTTCGGTGACGGGGCCGGCAGTTGGCTGGGTGGGCGAGACGGCGGCACGGCCGACCACCAATAGCCAGACGCTGGCCGAGCTGAGCTACCCGACCATGGAACTCTATGCCATGCCGGCGGCCACGTCGGCGTTCCTCGACGATGCGGCCGTGGATGTCGGCCAGTGGATTGCCGACGAGGTCAACGCAGCCTTTGCGGCGCAGGAAACCACCGCCTTCGTCACCGGCGATGGCGTCAACAAGCCCAAGGGCTTCCTGACGGCAACGGCGGTGGCGGAGACGAGCTGGAGCTGGGGCAATCTGGGCTATATCCCCACTGGCGTAGCCGGCGCGCTGCCGGCCAGCAATGCCAGCGACGTGCTGATCGATCTGGTCTATGCGCTCAAGGCCGGCTATCGCCAGAACGCCAGCTGGGTGATGAACCGCAAGGTGCAGGGCGCACTGCGCAAGCTCAAGGATGCCGACGGCAATTACCTGTGGCAGCCGGCAGCGACCGCTGATGGCAAGGCGCGCCTGATGGGGTTCGAGCTGGTCGAGGCCGAGGATATGCCCAATATCGGGGCGAACTCGCTGTCGATTGCGTTCGGCGACTTCCGCCGGGGCTATCTGATTGTGGATCGCCAGGGCGTGAGCGTGCTGCGCGATCCGTTCAGCAGCAAGCCGTATGTGCTGTTCTACACGACCAAGCGTGTTGGTGGCGGCATTGCGGATTTTGACGCGATCAAGCTGCTGAAATTCGCCGTCTCGTAGCGGCTCCGTTCCGCCGTCATTGCCCGGCTTGTCCGGGCAATCCATGCAGCAGCAAAGGCTGAGCGATGGACCACCCGGACAAGCCGGGTGGTGACGGCGTGGAGGGGCCTGAGCCTGCCACACACGCGGTGTCATGCCGGCGCAGGCCGGAATCCAGGCGCGGGGCCTCGGGCTGGGTGATGCGGCGGACCACGGACATGGATTCCGGCCTGCGCCGGAATGACATCGGGGCTAGGGCTCCCACAAAAACCAAAAGGCACAACAATGACTTCCTACCTTCTCGCGGGGCCCGCGGAGGAGCCGGTTTCGCTTGTCGAGGCCAAGGCGTTTCTGAAGGTCGATGACACGGCTGAAGACGGATTGATCACGACGCTGATCGGGGCGGCGCGGCTGCATATCGAGGGTGTGACGGGCAGGGCGCTGCTGGCGCAGAGCTGGCGCGTGGTGCTCGATGACTGGCCGGCGAGCCGGACAGTCAAGCTGCCGGTAACGCCGTTCATTGAAGTGACCGAGATCACCGCGTTCGACGCGGCGGGCGGGGCGCATCTGGTGCCGCTGGCGCAGTTCATGAGCGAGCCGGACCGGCTGCTGCTGCCGGCCGATGTGGCGGGCATGCCCGCATTACGCGAGCGGCAGGGGATCGAGATCGACTATGTCGCGGGGTTCGGCACCGAGCCAGGCGATGTTCCCCGCGATATCCGCCAGGCGCTGCTGGTGCTCGTCGCCTATTGGTTCGAACATCGCGATGCGGTGATCGTGGCCGGTTCGGGCACTGTAGTGCCATCGGGCTTCGAGCGGCTGGTGGCCGCGCATAAGCGGGTGCGGCTGTGAGCGAGCGGGTGCCGCCGATCGGCACATTGACGGATCGGGTGCAGCTCAAGCGGCGCGAGATGACCGGCGAGGACGAAGGCGGGCACGCCACGTTGTTCGTTCCGGTGACCAGCATCTGGGCCCGCGTGCGCAGCCTGAGCGGACGGCAGGGCACCAGCGCCGACGGGCGCGCGGTCGAGATTACGCATTCGGTCGTGCTGCGGTTTCGCACCGATGTAAAGCCAGGGGACCGAATGGTCTATCGCGGGCGGACACTCGATGTGGTGAGCGCTGCCGACCTCAATGGGCGGCGGGCTTATCTGAGCTGCACCTGCAGCGAAACCAGTTTTACGGGGTAGACCATGCATCCGATCAGCCTGTTGCAGGGCGCGCTGGTGACGGCGCTGAAGAGCGACGCGGCGCTGGCGGCGCTGGTGGGGAATGCTGTGTTCGACGCGGCGCCCAAGGGCAGGGCGGCGCCCTATGTGGTGATCGCCAGGCACGATGTGCTCACGCGCGATGGCGATGCGGCGCCGGGCCAGGAGCATCGGATGCTGCTGCATTGCTGGGGCGACCAGCCGAGTCGCAAGCGGGCGCTGGACATGGCCGAACGGGTGATCGCGGTGGCGCTGGGGCTGACGGCGGTGGGGCTTGTCGTGACGCATCGCGAGCATGTGCGGACCGAGACGGTGATCGACGATGACACCGGGTGGGCTCGGGCGGCGGTGACGCTGCGGTTTATGAGCGAGTAGGCCGCGTTAGCCACGCCAACTGCGCGTCACCCTCGGGCCTGACCCGAGGGCACTGCACTCAACCGACGTACAGCAAGTTTAGAGCCCTCGGGTCAAGCCCGAGGGTGACGATCCAATTTGCGGAAAGTTCGGAGACAATCACATGGCCGCTCAGAGCGGGAAGAATATGTTGCTCAAGCTCGACCAGACCGGGTCGGGGAGCTTTCTCACCGTGGCGGGGCTGCGAACGCGGGCCTTGGCATTCAATGCCTCGACCGTCGATACGACGGATCAGGAGAGCGCCGGGCGGTGGCGCGAGTTGCTCGCCGGTGGCGGGGTGAAGCGGGCCTCGGTTTCGGGGGCGGGCGTGTTCAAGGATGGCGCGTCGGATGCGCAGATCCGGGCGCTGTTCTTCGCCGGGACGATCCGCAACTGGCAATTGATCCTGCCTGATTTCGGTACGGTCGAGGGGCCGTTCCAGATCGTGGCGCTGGAGTTTTCGGCCGATCACGCCGGAGAAGTGACGTTCGACCTGGCGCTGGAAAGCGCCGGGGAAATGACGTTTGCGGTGATTTAGGGCATCCAAGATGTCATCCCGGCGAAGGCCGGGATCCATGTCCGCATATCACCCGGGACACTGAGTTTGCCGAGGTTGCCGGACTTGGATTCCGGCCTTCGCCGGAATGACCCGGTGGGTAGGACGGTTATCAAACCAACAGGAACAAACATGGCCATTCCACAACGAGGCGAAATTGACGCCGTCATTGGCGGGGAGGCCCGCACACTGTGCCTGACGCTGGGGGCACTGGCGGAGCTGGAGGCGCGGTTGCAGGCGGGGGACCTCGTCGGGCTGGCCGAGCGGTTCTCGTCGGGCCGGGTTTCGGCGCGGGATCTTACGGCGATCCTGGGGGCGGGGCTGCGCGGCGGTGGTAATGCCGTCAGCGATGACGACCTGGCGCGGCTGTCGATCGAGGGCGGGCTCAAGGGTGCGGCGGAGATCGCCGCGCGGCTGCTGAGGGCGACGTTTGGAGAAGCCGCATGACACCGTTTCCGTGGGAGGCGGCAATGCGGTTCGGGTTGGGCGTATTGCGGCTGCCGCCGCGCGACTTCTGGCGCATGACGCCGCGCGAACTGGCTTCGGCCTGGGGCGCTGTGATTGGCGATCGTGGCTCGCTGGCGCGCGATGAGCTCAATGGATTGATGGAGCGCTTTCCCGATGGCCGATGATTTCTTTCCCGACAGTTTTCGCGATGAGCTGAGCGATACGAAGCTGGAGCTTGAGCGCATCGAGGATCTGGCCAGTGGCGTGGCGCGCTCGATCAGCGCCGGTTTCCGTGGGGCTTTGCTCGAAGGCAAGTCGCTCAAATCGGTGCTGGGCGATATCGCGCGCAGCTTTGCCGATATTGCGCTGAAAGCCGCGATCAAACCGCTGGGCGACTTGTTCGGCGGATTGATCGGGAACCTGTTTGCCGGAACCAATCCGGCGCTCGGCAATGTGACACCCTTCGCCAAGGGCGGGGTGATCGCGACGCCGAGCTATTTTCCGCTGGGCAATGGCATGGGGCTGATGGGCGAGGCCGGGGCCGAAGCCATCATGCCGCTGCAGCGCGGCTCCGATGGGCGGCTGGGTGTGGCGGGCGGTGGCGGCGCGGTGAACGTGACGTTCAACGTGACCGCCAGCGACGCGCGGAGCTTTGCCGCGAGCGAGGCCGAACTCAGCGCCATGCTGTTGCGCGCGGTGAAGCGCGGGACGCGGGCGTCGTAGCTGGGAGTCTTGCGCTGTCCTCACCGCAAACTCGAACGGCACCTCCCCCATGATGGGGGGGGGAGGGGGTGCGAGCCCCGATATCAGGGCCAATCCACCCCACCCTTGATCCCTCCCCACAAGGGGGAGGGTGTCGACTGGTTGTTCAGTGTTCCATAGACAGAGAGAGTTTTCATGGCCTTCCACCCCATTCGCTTCCCGCTCGATGTCGCGCTGGGCGCGCGGGGTGGGCCGGAGCGTAAGACTGACGTGGTAACGCTGGCGGGCGGTGGCGAGCAGCGCAATGGCCGCTGGCACCATTCGCGCCGGCGCTACAATGCCGGATACGGCGTCAAGTCGCGGGCCGATATGGCCGCAGTGCTTGCATTCTTCGAGGAGCGGCGCGGGCGGCTACACGGGTTTCTGTGGCGCGACGGGCTGGATTTTTCCAGCAATGGCGGCGTGCCGACGGCGTTGGACCAGGCGATCGGGACCGGGGACGGCAGCAAGACCAGCTTTCAACTGACCAAACGATATGGCGCGTCGTTCGATCCGTACCTTCGGCCGATCACCAAGCCGGTGGCGGGCAGCGTACGGGTGGCGGTGGCGGGGGTGGCACTGTCGAGCGGCTGGACGGTGGATGTCTCGACCGGCGTCGTTGGCTTCAACGTGGCGCCGGCCAATGGGGCGGCGGTGACGGCGGGATTTCTGTTCGATGTGCCGGTGCGGTTCGATAGCGATCGGCTGGATGTGGAACTCACCAGCTTCGATGGTGCCGAGGCTCCAAGCATTCCGCTGGTGGAGATCCTGCCATGAGGACGCTCGATGCGGGTTTCGCGGCGCATATAGCGCAGGGCGAGACGACGCTGTGCCACTGCTGGAAGCTGGTGCGGGTGGATGGGGCTGTGCTGGGCTTTACCGATCACGACCGGACGTTGAGCTTTGGCGGCACCGAGTTTGTGCCGGCGCATGGGCTGGATGGCAGCGAAATGCCGTCTCGGCTGGGGGCCCAGGTGCAGACCAGCGAGGTGCTGGGCGTGCTCCATGCCGAGGCAATTACCGAGGATGATATTCTGCTGGGTCGTTATGACGGCGCCGCGATCGAAACCTGGCGGGTGAACTGGGGCGATGTGAGCCAGCGGGTTTTGCTGCGGAGCGATACGATTGGCGAAATTATCCGCGAGGACGGGGTGTTCCGGGCAGAACTTCGCTCGGCACAGCAGGGGCTGAATGCCACGCATGGCCGTGTCTATCAGGGCCTGTGCGATGCGGCGCTGGGGGATGGCCGCTGCGGGGTCAACGTGGCGGCGCCGGCGTTTCGCGGCTTTGCCACGGTGACGGGGTTCGATGATCCCTATCGCATCGTCGTCTCGGGGCTGAGCGGTTTTGCGGCCGACTGGTTCGGCTTTGGCTCTGCGGTGTGGACGGACGGGCGACGGGTTGGAATGAGCGATGGCGTCACCACCCATACCCGGATCGGTGGCGTGGACGTGCTGGGCTTTTCGGTCAAGGTGGGCGACTGGGTGGCGGTGGGCGATACGCTGACCGTGACGGCCGGTTGCGATCGGCGGTTTGCCACCTGCAAGGCCAAGTTCGCAAATGCGGTCAATTTTCGGGGCTTTCCGCATATTCCGGGCAGCGACTTCGTGCTGCGGCACCCGCGCAATCAGGACGCGCTTGATGGCCGGGCGGTGGTCAAGTGAGCGCGGCAGTGGTTGCGGCAGCGCGGGCATTTCTGGGGACGCCATATCGCCACCAGGCATCGACGCCCGGGGCCGGGTGCGACTGCCTCGGTTTGCTGCGTGGGGTGTGGCGAGCGCTTTATGGCGATGAGCCAATGGCCATGCCGGCCTATCGGCCGGGCATGCGCGATCCGTTGAACGCAGGGGCGTTGCGGCTGGCCGCGGAGCAATTTCTGCTGGCCGAGCACGGGCCTTTGGCGGCGGGGCAGGTGGTGCTGTTTCGGCTAAACGGCGCCGCGGAGCCCAAGCATTGCGGGATTTTGCTGGGGCCGGACTGGTTCATCCATGCGCAGGAGCGGCTGGGCGTAGTCGAGGCGAACCTGACCGAGGCCTGGGTCACGCGGGTCAAAGGGCGGTTCCGGTTTCCTGAGGTTCTTACCTCTCCCTTGGGGAGAGGTCGGCGCGTAGCGCCGGGTGAAGGGGCCTTCTCCGAACTCTGAAGTCAGGCCCCCTCACCCGACCCAAGAGGGTCGACCTCTCCCTAAAGGGAGAGGTGAAGAAAGGAATAGTCACATGGCCACTCTGGCGCTTTCGCTGGCCGGGCAGTTTGTTGGCGGCATGTTTGGTGGGCCGTTGGGCGCGACCATTGGCCGGGCGCTGGGAGCGCTGGCGGGGAGTGCCGTCGATGGCATGCTGTTTGGCGAACAGGCCGAGCAGGCTGCCAACGATTTGCGGTTGCAGGGCTCGTCGGAGGGCGGGGCGGTGTCCCGGCTTTATGGCTGGAGCCGGCTTTCGGGCAATATTATCTGGGCGCGCGAGCTGGAACTGCTCAATGCCGACGGCGGTGGCGCCAAGGGCTTTGGAGGCGATGAGCAGGACGAGGTGGGCGCGAGCTTTGCCGTGGCGTTCTGCGAGGGTGAAGTCAGCCATATGGGCCGCATCTGGGCCGATGGGCAATTGCTGGATACCGAGGGACTGACGCTGCGCTTTTATCGTGGCAGCGAAAGCCAATTGCCCGATGGGCTGATCGAGGCCACGCAGGGCGTGGCGCCAGCCTATCGCGGGCTCTGTTACCTGGTGGTCGAGCAATTGCCGCTGAGCAAGTTTGGCAACCGTATTCCGCAACTGACCGTGGAGCTGTGCCGGGTGGTGGGCGATCTCGAGCGCAATATTCGCGCCGTGACCGTGATCCCGGGAGCAACCGAATTCGGCTACGATCCGTCACCGCGTGTGCTGGTCAAAGCGCCGGGTTCGACCATGGGCGAGAATACCCATGTGTCGCGGTCGGTCAGCGACTGGACCTGCTCGATCGATGAGCTGATGGACCTGTGCCCCAATCTCGAACACGTGGCGCTGGTAGTGGCCTGGTTCGGCAACGACCTGCGCTGCGCCAATTGCGCGGTCGGCCCGCGCGTCGAGGCGGCGAACCGCGAGGTGATCGGTCCGGGTTGGAGCGTGATGGGGCTGGGGCGCGGGTCGGTGCCCGTGGTGTCGACCCATGCCGGCGGCGCGGCCTATGGCGGCACCCCATCGGATGCGAGCGTGCTGGCGGCGATTGCCGACCTTAAGCGGCGCGGCGTGCGGGTGACGCTCTATCCGCTGGTCATGATGGATGTGCCCGTGGGCAATGGCATGCCAGACCCCTATGGCGGGGTCGCTCAGGCGGCTTATCCATGGCGGGGACGGATCACCTGCCATCCGGCGCCAGGGCGACCAGGCTCGCCAGACAAGAGCGGGGTTGCGGCGGCGCAGGTGGCGACGTTTGCCGCGGCCTATCGACAGATGGTGCTGCATTATGCGGCGATGTCGGTCGCTGCCGGGGGTGTCGATGCGCTGATCATCGGCTCGGAAATGCGCGGGCTCACCAGCGTGCGCGGGGCCGCCAACAGCTTTCCGTTCATCGACGCGCTGGTAACGCTGGCCGCGGATGTGCGGGCGGTGGTGGGACCGGCGACCAAGCTGACCTATGCGGCCGATTGGAGCGAATATTCGGGCTATCAGGCCGACGGCGAGAAGTTCTTTCATCTCGATCCGTTGTGGGCTTCGCCGAATATCAATGCTGTGGGCATCGACAACTACATGCCGCTGGCCGATTGGCGCGACGGCACCGGACATGCCGATGCGGCGCTGTCAGCGCATGGCTACGACTTGGACTACCTCGCCGGCAATATTGCCGGTGGCGAGGGGTTCGATTGGTATTATGCCAGCGACGCCGACCGGCTGGCGCAAGTGCGGACGCCGATCAGCGACGGCACCTATGGCGAGCCGTGGGTGTGGCGGTTCAAGGATATCCGCAATTGGTGGAGCCATTGGCACCACAATCGGCCGGCCGGTGTGCGGAGTGCAACGCCGACGGCCTGGGTGCCGGGATCGAAGCCAATTTGGCTGACCGAACTCGGGTGCGGCGCGGTCGACAAGGGGGCCAACCAGCCCAACATCTTTGGCGATGCCAAGAGCGCGGAGAGTGGGCGCCCGTACTTCTCGGTCGGCACGCCCGATCCGTTGATCCAACGACAGGTTTTGCGGGCGCATCAGGCGTGGTGGCGCAATCCGGCGAACAATCCGGCCGGGATGGTCGATGTCGACAGGATCTATCACTGGACCTGGGATGCGAGGCCCTATCCGGCGTTTCCAGCACTGACTGAGGTTTGGGCCGACGGCGTGAACCACCGCAGCGGCCATTGGCTGACTGGTCGATTGGGCGGCGTTGCGAGCGACGAGCTGGCGGTGGCCATCGCCGCCGAACATGGTGTGGCGCTGAGCGCCGAGCCTGCCGCGCCATTCGTCAATGGCTATGTGTTGGGCACGGCAACGACGGCCCGCGATGCGCTGGAGCCATTGATTTCGATCACCGCGACCAGCCTGCGCAACGGCGTGGATGGATTGCATCTGGGCAGTTCTCGCAGCGCCACGCCGCTGGCGGTGGATCGCGAGCGGTTGGCAGTGGATGAGGGGGCCGTGCTCACGCGGCGGCGCACCGATCCGGCCGAAGCGCCGGGACGGCTGGCGCTGTCCTATGTCGATCGCGAACGCGATTACCTCACCGGCACGGTAACGGCACTAAGCCGCGTCGATGGACCACTGGTCGGCGAGGCGAGCGCGCTGGTGCTCGATGGCTCAGGCGCGCGGCTGGCGGCGGAGCGCATGCTCGATGGTCGCGGCCTGAGGCAGGAGACGCTGGAGCTCGACCTGCCGGCCGCGATGCTGGCGCTTGAGCCCGGTGACCTGGTGGACATCGACGGTCTGGCGGAAGGGCCATTCGAGATTGCGGAAATTCGCGACGGGCTGACCCGGCGGATGACGGCCAAGACCCTGGCAGTGGGCACCGCGCTGGCGACGGAAATCGACCGGGCGCCAGCCGGAGGGAACGGCGTTTTCGTGCGGTCGCTGCCGGTGGTGGCGGTTGCTCATCTGCCGCCGCTGCCGAGCGATCCATCGCGGTCACGACTGGTTATCGGCGGCCATGCCGCGCCCTGGCCCGGAAGCCTGCAATTGGTCGACGATGCGACTGGCGCGACGCTGGCCACGCTGCCGCGCCGCGCCACGTTGGGCGTCACAGCAACCGGCTTAGCGGTTGGCCCCACTGCCGTGTGGGATCGGGGCCAGAGCCTCGAAGTCACCATCCATGCCGGCCATCTCGCTGCGGTTGAACCGTTGGCGGTGCTGGCCGGCATCAATCGGCTGGCGGTCGAAACCGATGCGGGCACTTGGGAAGTCATCGGCTTTGCCGAGGCCGCGCTGGTTTCGACAGGACTGTACCGATTGAGCGGGCTGTTGCTGGGGCTCGATGGCACTGCGGCTGGTTCGGCTGCCATTGGCCGCCGCGTGCTGGTGCTGGACGGGCGTTGCGTGACCTTGGCGGTCGAGCCGCATTGGCTCGGTGAGACCAGAGGCTTCCGTGTCTATGCCGGGCAGACCGACCTGGAAGGGACTGCGGTCTCGGTCGCAACGGGCGTCGCCGCTGCTTGGCCGCTGCCGCCGGTGCATCTGCGCGCGCTGCGATCGAGCGGCGGCTCCATCGGCCTGAGTTGGGTCCGGCGCAGCCGGGCGGATGGCGACGGCTGGGGTGTCAGCGAGAGCCCGCTCGACCACCTGCCGGAACGCTACGCGGTCAAGATATTCAACGGCACCACGCTGGTGCGGCAGCTGGACTGCACCAGTTCTTCGGCAAGCTATGGCAGCGCTGAGCAGGTGGCCGATTTCGGCGCGCCGCCGGCAAGTTTCACATTCACGGTCGCGCAGGTGAGCCCGGTGCTGGGCGCAGGCCAAGCGGCGGAGGGGTACTTCAATGGCTAGGACGCGCTTCGATATCTGCCTCGACGAGGTGCTGCGGCATGAGGGCGGCTATGCCGATCATCCCAGCGACCCCGGCGGGGCCACTAATCTCGGCATTACTCACAAGACGCTGGCGCGCTGGCGGCAGGTGTCGCCGTGGTGGAAGCTCGATAAGGCCGAGGTGCGCGAGCTGCAGCGTGCAGAAGCGGGGCGCATCTATCGGGCCAGCTACTGGGACCGCAGCAAGGCCGGCAGTCTGCCGCCCGGGCTCGATCTGGCGCTGTTCGACTTTGCGGTCAATTCGGGGCCAGACCGGGCGATCCGGACGCTGCAGGCCGAGACCGGCACCGCTGCCGACGGCCAGATCGGCCCGCTGACGCTCGATGCGGTCAAGACCCGGATCGCGGCGAAAGGTGCGGCCGACCTCATCAATGCCCTCTGCGACCGGCGCCTGTCTTTCCTGATGCGCCTCTCGACCTTTGCCGTCTTTGGCAAGGGCTGGTCGGCGCGTGTGGCCGCGGTCCGAAAAGCCGCGCTAGCTGCAGCGGGCAATCAGACCTCGACCTCAATCAAGCTAAGCAAATGGAGCGTGATCATGGAGATTCTCAACGGCAACAAGACCTACATCGTCGCAGCGTTCATGCTGCTGGCGGGCCTGGCCCAGGTTCTGGGCATCGACCTGCCGGCGCTGGAGGGCGCGTCGGCCGGCCATCTCATCATGGAGGCACTGGCCGTGATCTTCCTGCGCAAGGGGTTGAAGGGGGATATCGGGCGGGCTTGAGGCCCTTGCCATTGTCGGCCCGGTGCCTGATATTTTGACCAGAGCTCGAACGCAGGAGAGGGTGATGCCCAAGCGCATGTACAGCGTCGCCGCCCACTGGGACGACAAGGCTAGAGTCTTTTACTCGGAGAGCGACATCATCGGGCTCCATATCGAGGCATCAACCCTCGACGAGTTCGAGGCGGTGATGATGGACGTGGCGCCCGGCTTGGTGATGGCCAACCATGTGTCCAAGGCGGAATTGGCGACCACCGCGCCTGAAGACCTCATTCCGGCAATTCTCTGGCAACGACCACCAGGAAAGGCTGCTTGATTGGTCGATGGCTATTACTCGGCTGTGGTCAAGGAACTGCGGTCCCTGGGTTTTCACCACGTGAGCAATGCCAAGGGGTCGCACGAGAAATGGGTCGGCGCCGCCGGTAAGACGCTGATAGTGCCGCATAATCTCATGAGCCGGCACACCGCGAACGCCATTCTCAAGGACGCCGGAAGCGCCAAGAAGTTCTAAGCTTTTTGACTCTTTCGCCTCATTCATGTCCCATTCAGCAACTTCGCCCTAAGTTGCTCTCATGAAAACCTTGATCTCCAGATTTGTCGCATCGATCGTTGTCGCCGTGATGATTGGCCTCGCCGCTACCGGTGCGGCCAGCGCGCAGGCCTGCATCGATAGCTCGGCGGAAATCCAGGCCCTCATCAATGAGGGCCGGATCATCAGCCAGTATGACGCGCTCGCGCAGGCAGGATATAGTGACGATCAGTTGCTCAACTATCGCCTCTGCGATCAGGGCGGACAGTATGTCTGGGTCCTGGGCGTGGTCAGCAGCGATGGGACTGCTCAAAACCTGACTGTTAGCGCACAATAGCGTGACAGCGAATCGACTGGGGGCATCGATGCGTATTCTGGTTGTCGAGGACGATACCAATCTCAATCGCCAGCTCATGGAAGCATTGACCGATGCCGGTTATGCGGTGGACGTGGCTTTCGACGGCGAAGAAGGGCACTTTCTCGGCGATACCGAACCCTATGATGCCATCGTGCTCGATATCGGCCTGCCGCAAATGGACGGGCTCTCCGTACTCGAAGAGTGGCGCCGCGCCGGCAAGACCACGCCGGTGCTGCTGCTGACAGCGCGCGATCGTTGGAGTGACAAGGTGCAGGGCATCGACGCTGGCGCTGACGATTATGTCGCCAAGCCATTTCACATGGAAGAAGTGCTGGCGCGCATCCGTGCCCTGGTGCGGCGTGCGGCGGGCCTGGCATCCAACGAGATCGTCGCCGGCTCGGTGCGGCTCGACGCCCGCTCGGGCAAGGTGACGGTCGATGGCCAGTCGGTGAAGCTGACCAGCCATGAGCTGCGCCTCCTGAGCTATCTGATGCACCATAAGGGCAAGGTGATTTCACGCACCGAGCTGACCGAGCATCTCTACGATCAGGACTTCGACCGCGACAGCAACACGATCGAAGTGTTTGTCGGCCGCTTGCGCAAGAAGCTGCCGGACGACTGCATCCAGACGGTCCGCGGGCTGGGATACCAGATCGCCGAGGACTAAGGGTGCGTAAGGGCTCGATCGCGGCGTCACTGTTTTGGTTGTCGGCGGGCTGGCTCATCCTGGCGCTGGTGGCGACAGGCTTCCTGCTGACCGATCTCTATTCCCGGGCGCTGGACAACTCCCTGTCCGACACGCTCGATTTCCATGCTGAGAGCCTGACCGGCGCGTTGCTGGAAGCCGGCGATCCGCTCAGCGATGAGATCGGGGTCACAGATCCGCGCTTTGACCGCCCCCGCTCGGGCTGGTATTGGGTCATCCGCGATGCCGACGGTCAGATCTACAACCTCTCCACATCGGTGGTTGGCATCAACCTGCCAGCCATGATGGGGCCGGCCGATACGCTGGGCCGGCGCACAGCCATGATGGACGACGCCTTTGGCACCCGCATGCGCGTGGTGGAGCGCTCGGTGACCTTGGCGCCAAACACCTACCAGATCGTGGTCACCGGCAATCTCAGCGAAATCCTCGAACTGGTGGACGATTTCCGCGGTCAGGCCTTCATCGTGCTGGGGGCGGTGGGCGTCATGCTGGCCATTATGAGCGCCATCGTGGCGCGCTTTGCCATGCGGCCGATCGATCGATTGAGCGCCGCGATCGAAAGCGTGCGCGAGGGCGAAAGCGTCACCGTCACCGGCACCTATCCGCGCGAAATCGCGCCGCTGGCCGAAGAGGTCAACGAGCTGCTGCGCTCCAATGCCCAGATCATCGAGCGCGCGCGCAATCAGGTCGGCAATCTAGCGCACGGACTCAAGACACCGATCGCGGTGCTTCGCAACGAGGCCGGCGCCAAGAAGGGTGCACTCGCCGAGATCGTGCTCGCCGAGAGCGAGAAGATGAGCACCATGGTTGCCACCTACCTCGAACGAGCGCGGCTCGCGGCACGCACCTCGGTGGTCGGCAAAAAAGCCGACGCCACCATGATCATGCTGCGCCTGACGCGGGTGATGCGCAAAATCCACCCCGATGTGACTATCGCCTTCCAGCGGCCCGACGCGTCGTTGCCCTGGTTTCGTGGTGATGAGGCCGATCTTGAGGAACTGGCGGGCAACCTGCTCGATAATGCCTGCAAATGGTCCAAGGGGCAGGTGGGCGTACGGCTCGACGCCGAGCGCAGCGATACCGGTACCATGCTGTTGATCCGTATCGACGACAACGGACCCGGTCTCAGCGAGGAAGACGCCCAAAAAGTGTTGCGCCGCGGTGTCAGGCTGGACGAGAAAACGCCCGGCAGCGGCTTGGGGCTCGATATCGTCAAGGAACTGGTGGATGTGTATGGCGGAAGCTTGGCCCTGAAACGTTCAGCCCTGGGTGGGCTTCTCGTCGAACTACGGTTGCCGACTGCGAAGCTGGGGGGCATCGCAAAACCGGCCGCAGTTTGACTCACTTTTGCCGTATTACGCCAACATGAACCGCTGACATCGATAGAGATTCAAACACATGAACCGCATCGCCCTCCTCGCCACTCCACTGCTCGCTCTGACGTTGGCCGCTTGCGCCAGCACTGCACCGACGCAGGTCGCCGTGCAGGCTCCGGTGGTTACGGCACCTGTGATGAACCAGCCGCTGGTCGCGACGCCAGCCCAGACCACCCAGCAGGCCCTGCTGACCACGAGCGTCGCCAACGGCTTTGTCGATGCCGGCGCCCTGGCGCTGATGACGGCGAAGGATTCGGCGGCAGCAAATAGCGCCCAGTTCTATGCCCTGCAGTTCGGTCGCCCCGGCGCACCGCGCGCCTGGGCTGGCGACAAGGGCACGACTGGCACCGTCGCTGTCGGCCCCTATGTCCGCGTCAACAATCTTGACTGCCGCGACTTCACCCACACCGTGAAGCTCAATGGCCAGGACTACGTGAAAAAGGGCACCGCCTGCCGCGAGCAGAATGGCAACTGGGCGGTCGAACAGGGCGCCTGAGCCCGTTAAGGCGGCCGCGATCGGTCGCCCATCGGCGCACTTTCCGGCACCCTTCGGGGTAAGGATTGTTTACCAACGCACTATAGGGTTTGGATAGTTCCGCTTTCCAGACCCCTGCGTTGATGTCCCAAGCCGCCAACCGATCCAGCACGACTTCGCCGACTATTCGCCCGTCCGGCCGCGCTCCGCGCGCAGCGGGCAGGCCCTTTGCCGGGTTGATCGACGCGGTGATTGCCGAGGATCCAGCGATATTTTCGTTCCCCGGGTCGGTTGTACGCAGCCATGCCGAGGCCGGCTGGATCTGGGTGCACCGCGATCTTTGCGGCGATTTGATTCCCCCCGAAGCCATTGAAGATGGCCGTTTTTCCGCAAGCGATCTCGAGTCCATCATGCCCGAGGTGATGGTGCGGATGAAGGACGGCATCGCCAAGGGGCAGCAGGACCCCGAACTCGGCCGCCGCATGCGCGCCATGCTGGGCAGCGACGAGGCCCGAGATGCGCTGCCGGTATTGCTCAATGCCCTGCGCGCCCGCCCGCTGCTGTCCAAGGCGCAGGCCTTCGGCAAGGCCATCAATACCATCACGGATGATGCAGCGCTTGGTGTGGCGTTGCAATCCATGCCCTTGCAGGATCCGCCGCTGGCGTCGCTGCTGTTTCATGCCGCGCTGGGCCAGGTCGCCAATCCGACGCGCGTCGTCACCACCATCATCAGGCTTTCCGGCAATGCGACCGAGGTTGGCGTCGCAAGGAGCGGCTTCACGCCAGTGGTCGAGGCTATTCTGGCGCATGCGCAGAACCAGCTCCACCTGCTGCAGGCCACCGGGCCGTTCGCCGATATCGACATGGTCTGCCGGGCGCTGGACCGCTTCCACCGCCTTGTCCGCTCGTTGACCGGTTATGTCGAATTCACCCGTGGTAGCCGCTGGGCCACCGTGCTGTCGGCCATTACCAAGCAGGTGTCCGACCGCATGGAGCCGCGCCTGCGCGAGATCGTGTCGGACATGAACCAGTCGCTGCGTCGCGGCCGTGAAGGCAGCGTCGATCGCTTGGACAGCGACCGGCTACTGGCCGCATTGAACGGCGTCTACCTGCTCCGCACGATCAGGGACTGCCGCGACTCGCTGGCTCTCAATGCCCTGTTCGATCAGGCATGGAGCCAGTCGGGTCAGGCGCTTGAGATGCACTTGCAGCGCAATCTCGATCTGCTGCGACAAAATCCGGGCGACGACATCGTTTCGGCCCGGCTTGATGTCGGTATCAAGATGGCCCAGCTCCGCTTCAATCCCGAA